>NC_015259.1:1561391-1870189 GCF_000192745.1 Polymorphum gilvum SL003B-26A1 | reverse complement strand
TTCCGCGCCCCCGTCGGCCAGGATCAGCGCAGCCGCGTCGAATTCCGCGCGCTTGGCGGCGCGCACGCGGGTTGCTTCCGCATCCTCGCCCCACTGCTCCGCGTTCCAGTCCTCGTCGACATGGGCCGCCGTCCACACCGCGTCGGCCGTCAGCCGCCCCTCGGCCAGCGCCAGCGCCAGCACGGCCGAGCCGGTCAGCGAGGTCACCGTCGACAGCGCCGCCAGCTCGAGGCCCGAGAAACGCTCCAGCGCGGCGCGGAAGCCGGCGACCAGCGGCGCCGGCTGGACGACCGGCATCAGGCCGCAGGCGAGCACGAAGCGGCCGCCGAGCGCCCGGCCGGTTTCCTCCAGGATCGGGTCCCACAGCGCCGTCTGGCGCTCGACCAGCCGCGCCGGCTCGCCGGCGCGGTAGCACAGCGCGTCGTTGCCGGCATAGGCGGCGATCTCGTCGGCGACCGCCGCGAAGCGTTCGGCCACGCCGTCGATCGCCGCGTTGGCGATCCGCGTCAGCGGCATGGTCGCCGGGTTGATCACGCCCTCCTGCGCCGCCCATTCGGCCGCCACCGCTTCGGCCAGGCGCTTGCTCGCCAGCACCAGCGCCTTCTTGCCCGGGGTCCTCACCGCACGCCCGTCGAGCAGAACGGCGAACCCGCCCTCCGCGGGCGCCGCGGTGGCCGCCGTGTAGAAGCGCTTGGGCAATTCGCGCCGCGCCAGTTCCTTGGCCCGCTCGACCGGATCGACCGGCCCCGTGCGGGCCGCATCCTCGTGGAGCGTGTCGACAATGTCCCGCATCAGGCAAACTCCCTCGTCCAGCCGAGCCGAGCGGCAAGCGCCTCGTCCAGCGCGTCGAAGCGGTCGATCACCGCATGGGCGCCGGCCGCCGCAAGGGCTTCCGGGGCATGATAGCCCCAGCTCACGCCGAGCGCATGCACGCCGGCTGCCCGCGCCATCTCCATGTCGAAGCCGGTGTCGCCGATCATGACGGTGCGCGCCGGCTCCGCGCCGGTCTCGGCCATGGCAGTCAGCACCATGTCGGGATCGGGCTTGGAGCGGCAGGTGTCGGCCGTCTGCACGGTGACGAAGCGCCCCTCCAGCCCGTGCACGGCGACCATGTGCTCGACCCCGCGCCGTGCCTTGCCGGTGGCGACGCCGAGCAGCACGTCCGCGCGCGCCGCCAGCCGGTCGATCGCCTCGCGCGCACCCGGATAGAGCGGGTCGTGGTCGAGCCCGGCCGCCCGCCTCGCCCGCGTCGAGGCGCGGTAGGCCTCCGTCATCGCCGGCACGTGGCGGGCGTGGTCCGGTCCCGCCAGCACGGCGAAGGCCGTCTCCAGCGACAGCCCGACGATCGACAGCGCCCGCGCCCGCTCCGGCATCGCCAGCCCGACAGCCGCGAAGCCGACCTCCAGCCCGCGCAGGATCGTCTCCTGGCTGTCGACCAGCGTGCCGTCGCAATCGAACAGAACGAGATACATGGAACTGCCGGTCTTTCTCGCGGCGATGCCGCCTCAGGGGTGGTAACAAGCCCGCATGTGGCCGTTTTTGCCGCGCCGGTCAAGGTCCGGTGCCGCGCAGGGCCTTCTGCCTTTGACGCGGTCATCCCCCGCGCGGCGATCCGTCCAGCCTCGCCCCGTGCAAAACCTCGTCCCGAGGAAGCCGCGCAACCCGCGCGGCCAGGCCGCCCCCTCGACTTCCCGCGTCCCAGCCGCTATGCCGGTCGGCAACCGACCCGTGGGAGCGTCCGTGACCAAGGCCCTGCTGCTCTTCCTTCTCGCGCTCGCCGCGATCCAGGTGATCCGGCCGCTCGGCTGGCCGGGGCTGACGCGCCGGCGCGACGCCTGGAAGCTCGCCGCCGGCGGGCTGGTAGCCCTCGTCGCCTCGGTCGGGCTGATCGCCCTGTTCGACTAGAGCGCTTTCCGATCAAGGGGACCGCTTGATCGATAGGAATATGATCTAGGGATAGCCTGATCAAAGGCGGTCGCCGTAACGCTCGGGATCGTAGTCGAAGCGCTCGAAATCCGCCGCATAAGCGGTCTCGATCCGCCTGAGCGCCTGCCGGTCGACGGACGGTGTTCCCGCCGCCGCCGTGGCGTTGACGCAGGCAAGCCCCTCCGGAAGGCCCCGCTCCTCGCCCATCAGGCGCAGAAGACGCCCGACATCCTCCGCCAGGTGCTCGACCTTGCCGACGAGGTGGAACTCCAGGCTCTTCGGCACGATCAGGTCCATCGCCAGCCAGTGGCCGTTGAGCGGCGTACGCGCGGTCGCGCAGGCCATGTCGAGGAAGGCCTCCAGCGGCAGCGGCGCGTCCTGGTCCATGCCCGCCAGCGCCCGGCCGAAGTGGCGCCGGGCGAACTTCACGGCGCCGCCGCCCGTGCCCAGCGGATAGGGCTGGAACTTGTCGCGGTAGCACGACAGCAGCCGGTCGACGGGATGGCGCACGAAGGTGAAGCGCAGCGCGTCGGGCGCCGTCGCTATATCCTGGAAATGCCTCAGCCCGACCATGCGCGGCGACTGAAGGCGCGACACCGTGCGGGCATGCACCGTCAGGGGATCCGCCGGACGCTGCAGGCCGCGCAGGTCCAGCAGCAGCAGCTTGAGCGTCGTGCAGGCGGCCTTGGGGACCTCGACATAGAGCCAGCGCCGCGACCGATCGAGATGGAACAGGTAGTCCATGCCGATCGTTTCCGCCTGTATGACCTGGTAGAAACGGCAAGGCTCTTCGAGAAGCAGGTTGCCGCGAAGCTTGAACAAGGCATCGTTGGCGCGGCGTCCGCCGCGCTTGATGAACGATCCGATCCCGAACACGGTCGGTTTCCCTCGCCCCCACCCGTTTGATTCGACCTGCGCCGCCGGTTTGCGCCCCGGCGGCGCGCGCTCTCGTGGACCCTCCCGGGGTCTGTCGACACCGCAGGCCCGGATATCGGGTGCCGGTCGGCCGCCGAAAGACGGCCGGACACTGCCGCCGGCAGGCCGTCAACGTCCGGTTTCCGGAAAGGTTCCGCAGTGATACGGATGACGCCCCGCTTTCTGGCGTTTTTTTTCGAGGCGCTGCTGCCCGGCCGACCGGAGCCGTCGCCTCACTCCTCCGGATCGCTCACGTCCGGATCGTAGTCGGAGGCGTCGAAACCGAGCAGGTTCCAGCTCTGTTGCATGTGCGGCGGCAGCGGCGCCGAGACGTCGATCGTGCCGTGGCCGGACGGGTGCGGGATGACGATGCGGCGGGCGAGCAGATGCAGGCGGTTCTGGATGCCGCCGGGCAGCTCCCAGTTCTCGATGTTGAAGTACTTGTCGTCGCCGACGATCGGATGCCCGATGTGCGCGGCATGCGCCCTGAGCTGGTGCGTGCGGCCGGTCACCGGCCGCAGCGACACCCAGGCGAGCTTCTGCGCCGACTGCTCCACCACCGAATAGAGCGACACGGCGTGCTGCGCCTCGTCGTCGCCGTGGCGGGCGACCTTCATCTTCTCGCTGCCCTCGTCGCGGGCGAGATAGGTCGAGATGCGGCCTTGGCGCGGCTTCGGCACGCCGGCGAGAAGCGCCCAGTAGATCTTGCGCGTCGAGCGCTGGCGGAAGGCCCGGGTCAGTTCCTGCGCCGCCTTGCGCGTCTTGGCGACCAGCAGCACGCCGGAGGTCTCCCGGTCGAGCCGGTGCACCAGGCGCGGCTTCTCGCCCTTCTTGTTGGTGAAGGCGTCGAGCATGCCATCGAGGTGGCGCGACAGGCCCGAGCCGCCCTGCACGGCAAGACCGGCTGGCTTGTTCAGTACCATCACCTGGTCGTCCTCATAGAGGATCATGTCCTCGACCGCCTTGCGGTCGTCGGCGATCAGCCTGGAGGATTTCGGCCTGGCGTTCTTCGTGTCGTCGGCGGCGACCACGACGCCGAGCGGCGGCACGCGCACGCTCTGGCCGGTCGCCAGCCGGGTCGCGCTGTCGGCACGCTTGCCGTCGACGCGCACCTGACCGGTACGCAGCAGCTTCTGCAGGTGGCCGAAGCCGAGGCCGGGATAGTGGCTCTTGAACCAGCGGTCGAGGCGCATGCCGGCCTCGTCGGCGGTGACGGTTTTCAGCTCGATTGCGGCCATTGCGGTCTTCTCGTTTCGCCGTCGCAGGCCCCCGGCAGAGGCCCGGCGGGAGTCCGGCAGCGATCCGGCGAGTCTTAACAGTCGCGCCGGAGGGATTCAGGACACGTTCAGGACGGGTTCAGGACCGCCATATAGGCGCCTTGGCCGGGCTTTGCAAAGCCTTCCGGATCACGACAGCAGCGCGCGCGCCGCCGCCAGGCCGGCGAACACGGCCAGCAGCGACAGCGCCACGGACACCCCGGCATAGGCCAGCGCCGGTCCCGTCTCGCCGCGCTGCCACAGCACGGCGAAGTCGAGCGAAAAGGCCGAAAACGTTGTGAATCCACCCAGAAATCCGGTCGCCACGAGCAACCTGAGCGCATTCGAGCCGCCGCCGTGACGGGCCAGGACGCCGATGAAGACGCCCATCGCCAGCGATCCGGCGACATTGACAACCAGCGTACCCCAGGGAAAGCCGGGGCCGGCAAGGCGCAGCAAGGCCATCGACACCAGATGCCGGCTGACCGCCCCCGCCGCGCCGCCGAACGCCACCACAAGCAGATTGGTCATCCCCCTCCCCCGTTGCGGCCGCTACAGTGCGCCGGTCTGGCGCATGCGCACCAGCTTCAGGACGACGAGGACCAGCGGCCAAGAATGCCAGAGGAGGTCGAAAATATCGATCGGCTTGCGCAACTGGCCCTGGACCAGCATGCGCAGCTTCTCCACCAGATGCGGCTCGGGATAGAACGGCGCCAGACCCAGCACGAAGGCCACAAGCGCCAGCCCCGCCAGGGGGATCTTGTCAAGAAACTCAAGCATCTAGACACCCGCCGTCGGAACCGCGGCCGGCCGGCCGCTCATTCCGCCGCCGCCCGCTTGCGCTCCGCCTTGTCCCCCAGCGCCTCGAAATACCTGACCGTGTCATCGTACTTCGGATCGATGGTGTCGCAGACCCGGTCCCAGAACGAGAAGAAATTGGCGTAGTTGTACTTGAAGCGCGAGTGGTGCTGGTCGTGGAAGGTCACGCACACCATCGGCGAGGGCATGCGCGACAACGGCGACGCCCAGAACTCGAAGCCGGAATGGCCGATGGTGCCGTTGAAATGGTCCCACAGCCGGTGGACGATCAGCACCTCGACCGGGATCGGCAGGATGAACACGGCCCACAGGTAATAGCTCTGCATGACGAAGGCATCGACGAGGTCGTCGGAATAGGTGCTCCACACCGTCGGCGCCACCGAACGGTGGTGTTCGGCATGGAACCGGTACATCAGCTTTGTGTGCATGAACCGGTGCGCCCAGTAGAACCAGGCGTCGAAGGCGATGACCGAGACCACGAACATCAGGATCGCCGACCACCAGGTCAGCGGCAGCGGCTCGACGAAGGTCCAGCCCTTGACGGAGGCGAAGATACCGCCGGCGAGGCAGCCGCCGGTGACCGTCAGCGACAGCACGCTCTGGCGGATTTCCTTGCCTCTGCGCTTCTCGCCGCGCCGGTGCTGCTGGATCCGCCGCTCGGGGTGCCGGTTCTGGATCGTCACCAGAACCCAGCCGGTGGCGAAATAGAGGAACACGTTGATCCCGTAGACCGCGACGTAATACGGCAGGAACTCGATCAGCGTGTCGAGCCATCCGGAGACCATGCCCATCAGCCTGTCATCCCTTCGTCAAATCTGCGCCACGGTAGCCGATACGGGACCGCATAGGTCAATGTCTCACTCGGTCGCACGGGCGGCTGCAAAGGTCAACGTGCGATCTGCCCGCCTGCCATGAGGCAGGCTACCCTCCCTTGCCGCCTCACCGCCCCGTTTCGGAGGACGTCGGCGCCTTGTCCTTGCCGATCGTCTCGAAGCGCTGCACCAGCCCGTCGTAGCGGGGATGCAGCGTCCCCATCCAGCGGTCCCAGAACGAGAAGGTATTGCCGTAGTTGCAGCGGAAATTGGAATGGTGCTGGTCGTGGAAGATCGTGCACAGCCCCGGCCATGGGGTCCGCGCACCCGGTCCGGCGAAATATTCGTAGCCGCAGTGGCTGATCATGCCCGTCACCTGGTCGTAGAGCTTGTGCAGGATCAGCACCTCCGGCGGGATCGGCAGGAGCAGCGGCACGACCAGGAAATAGCCCTGCTCGACGCTCGCCCCGACCAGCGAATCAGAGTTGTTGCTCCAGGTGGTCGGCGTGATCGACCGGTGGTGCAACTCATGGAACCGATAGAGGAATTTCGTGTGCATCGCCCGGTGCCCCCAGTAGAACCAGGCGTCGTAGAGCACGAAGGAGACGACGAGCCAGCCGACGAACGACCACACTGTGGTCTCCCCGACGGCAAACAGCGTCCAGCCGGCCGCCTGGGCGAACAGGCCGCCGGCGACATAGACCGATATCAGCGCCAGCGCGATCACGCTCTGTCGGATATCCTTGCGATCGCGGGTGGAGCGCGTGCGCTCCTGGATGCGGCGTTCCGGATGCCTGCGGTTGAGGATAACCAGGACCGACCCGAGGCCGAAATAGATCGCCATCAGCACCGCATAGGTGCCGGCCCATAGGAGCGCAAATCCGCGCCAGTCGTCGGGAAGGAATGCGAAATCGATCATGCCGAACCTGAATCAGGGGAGGATGTTCAATTACACTATACCATGTGCGTGACGCATGATGAGATCGCAGTGACACGGATCTGCCGCGGGGCGAAACCAAACATGTCCGGCCGGCCGCGCGGACAGGCCTGTGAGGGGATAAGTCGGCGCGGCGCACGCGGACGATCCCGGCCGCTCGCGCCACTCAAGCCGCCGAGGCCGGCCGGAAACGGGCCTCGACCAGAGCACGGACCTGAGCGATCAGGTCCGGATCGGCCGTCAGGTAGTCCCTTTCCTCCTCAAGGATGGCGAGGAACAGCTTCTTGCGCAGGGCCTGTTCGCGTTCGGGCGGCATGCGGCGCGCGCCGATCGACGACTGGATGATCCCGACCAGCCGGTCCGCCGCGCTCAGACGCCCCCACAGGTAGTCGTGCTCGCGCCAGGACCGGTTGAAGAACGCGCCAAACATGTTGAGCGCCAAGCCTTTGAGCGCGAAGCCGTCGTCGCACAGCAAGGTCGCGTCATTCGGGCTGATCCGGTCGACCAGGGTTTCGTTCACCTCTGAAAAGTCGTTGCGCTGGAACACCGGCAGTGTGACGAGGTCGTAGAAGGCAAAGCCGACATAGGCGCGAGTGAGCGCCTGACGCAGCGACGGAACCAGATAGTTGTAGGTCATGACGGCGAAAATATCGTCGTGCAGCCGATCGAGACCACCGAGGTCCATGGCGGTCGCCAGCCGGTCCAGCACCGTGCCGAGCGTCCCGGTTGTCGGCGACCGAGCGAACGCGGCAGCCAATTCGCAGAGTTCGGACGCATAGAACCCGCCAGACCAGCGCTGCGTGAGACGATCGACCTGCTCGTAAAGTTCGCTCTTCAGAGCGTCGAGATCATCCGGATTCTGCGCGGCCGCCTCACGGGCGCGAACCTGATAGAAGCCGTTCAGCTTGCGGACGACGAAACGCAGGCGGCGGATGCGGTAATCGACGTCGAGGCCGCGCAGGAACCCGATGATGGTGTCCGACCTCTTCGTCGAACCGGTCGCACCGTTGACCTCGCGCAGCCGGGACCGGATCGCCTCCACGGCGACCTCCTCGGAAAGGAGTACTCCGGCGCGATGGGCAAGAGCGGCGATCAGCGCCGCAAGCCGCTCGGCGAGCGATTGCAGCTTGAGCGTCTGATAGCTCAGATAGGCATAGCCGGCCTGGGCATGCGCGACCTCGTTGGCCTTGGCGCGGCACGCGGCCAGTTCGTCGACGGTTGGCGGTTCGGCGTCGTCAGGCGGCAACAGCCGATTGACCTCGGCCTCCACCAGCGGGTCGGCCGCGCTGATCAGTTCGCCCAGCCGCCGCGCCCGGCGGTTCTTCGCCTCGATGGCCTTGAGATCGTCGCCGACCGGTTCGTTGCGCGGAATATGGGCAAGCGAGGCCAGGATGACCCGGAAAAATCCCGGCACGGTCTCGCCTTCCAGCACCCCCGACGACCCGGCCGACGGGGCAGGATCGACGTAGACCAGCCGGCGGACGACCTCGCGCATCGCCGGGCGCTCCTCGATCGCCTCGATCACGGGAGCGAACGGCTTGTTCATGACCACGCTGCCGTCGACGAAACAGCGGCGCATCATGTCGCGCTCCTCTCCGCCCAGCGTGTCGCGGATGAACTTTGCCCGGTTGAACCAGACTTCGCCACGCTGCTCCAGCACGGCATCCATTTCGCCGATGGTGGCGGGAGCGAAAGCGCCGGGAAAGGAAGAGGTCGCGCGGGCGGCGAACACGAGATCGGGGACATAGTGCGGCTCCAGCGCACTCTCGATCATGCCCGGCGTACGGTGGCGGCAGGAAAATTTCAGGATTCTCCTGTGCTCCCATTCCTCGATGAAGGCCGGATCGTCGAGCGTGATGCGCTGGCGCTTGCCATGATAGTCGGTCAGCGTGACGAACAGGTCCAAGGTCTGGCCGCGCGGCACCAGGGTCGCCCCTTCACGCCAATGCTTGTCCATTTCGGCGCAGGCATCCAGCATCCAGCCGATGAAGCGCGATCCCGAAAAGGGCGGCGTGAACCAGCGCGACTGGGTCAGCAGCCGGAGCTTTTCCCGCGTCTCGACGCTTTCGATCTGCGACTTAAGCCCGGAGGTGATCATCCGGTCGAACACCGGCGACATGCCGCTTTTCAGGTAACGGGTCAGCCCGTCCTGCGGCTTGGCGAGACGAGTCACATCAGCGTTCGCGAGCCACAGGTCGCGATGGGACTCGAGCGGCAGGTCGTGAGCGATCGCCCGCGCCAGCATGATCCCGTTGACGCCTCCCGCCGAAGCGCCGGCGATCGCGTCGACGACCACGCGCAGCTTGATCTCCGGTTCGAAGGCTTCGAACAGGTCCAAGTAGGCCCGCACCGACGGCGCCAGATCGGCACAGGTTCCGTCCGGCGCCTCCCGCGCACCGTGGCAGGCGGAGGCCTTGACGAGGTTCAGCACTTCACGGCTCACCCCGTGCATGTAGATCGCCAGGGAAACGCCGCCGTAGAAGACGAGCGCGAGACGCAGTTCGACCTGTTTCATGACGCCGATTCGGCCCTCCCGACCGGTGACAGCATCGCTCCAATTCGCCGCGCTGTACATGCGTCCTCGCACGAGCACCGCTGGGCAAGGCGCGCCAGCGGCTCTCCCTCATGGAATCGCCACAGAAGATGACTAGGCTGAAAGTTCGGCACCGCAGGTCCTTATCGACTCGACGCCGTCCCGCTCGATGTCGACCGCCTGCACGCCTCTTCGTCGCCTGCCTTCCGGTCGGAAGGTCCCGCCAAGTGCTCACGCTGGAGCAGCATCACAATCCCCGAACGGAGGTGTCCATGACCAAGGAATTCGACGGCAAGACCGTAATCGTGACCGGAGCCGGCTCCGGGATCGGCGCGGCCTGCGCCGAACAGCTCGCGGCGGCAGGGGCGAGGACGGTCGTGGCGGATCTGAACCTGTCCGGCGCAGAAGCGGTTGTCGCCCGCATCGAGGCTGCCGGCGGCATGGCACGGGCCTACGCCATCGACGTCAGCGATCCGGAAAGCGTGAAGGCCATGGTCGACTTCACCCTCTCTTCCTTCGGTCGGCTGGATGGAGCGGTCAACAACGCGGGCATCGGCGGCCCTCTGAAGCCCCTTGCAGACTACGGCCTAGACGAGTGGAAGCAGGTTCTCGACGTCAACCTCAACTCCGTCTTCTACTGCATGAAATACCAGATTGCCGCGATGCTGCAGACCGGTGGCGGCGCCATCGTGAACATGTCGTCCATCTTGGGCACGAACGGCTTCGCCAATGCGTCGGCCTATGTCGCCACGAAGCATGCGCTCGTCGGCATGACCAAGAGCGCCGCGCTGGAATATTCCGCCAAGGGCATTCGCGTGAATGCCGTCGGTCCTGGCTTCATCAGGACGCCGCTGGTCGAGAACGCGATGGACGAGGCGACACTGACCGGTCTTGCCGGCCTGCATCCGATCGGCCGGCTTGGAGCCTCGCACGAGGTCGCCAACCTGACGCTGTTCCTGCTGTCGGACCAGGCCTCCTTCATCACCGGAAGCTATCACCTCGTCGACGGAGGCTATGCTGCGCAATAGCGGCGTGCGGGGCCGGCCCTAACGGCCGGCCCGCTCGCGTCTCAGCTTGGTCCAGTAGTCGAGCCGCTTTCGGATTTCCCGTTCGAAGCCGCGGTCGGGCGGATCGTAGAAGGTCATGCGCCCCATCGCCTCGGGGAAGTAATCCTGTCCGGAAAAGCCTTCCGGAGCGTCATGGTCGTACTGATAGCCTTCGCCGTAGCCTTCCGTCTTCATCAGTTTCGTCGGCGCGTTGAGGATGTGCTTGGGCGGCAGCAGGGACCCGTTCGACCTGGCTGCGCGCATGGCAGCCTTGAACGCGACATAGACGCCGTTCGACTTCGGCGCCGTCGCCAGGTAGACGACACATTGCGCCAGGGCGAGTTCGCCTTCGGGCGACCCGAGCATCTGATAGGCATCGCGCGCGCCGTTCGCCTGCACGAGCGCATGAGGATCGCCGAGGCCGATATCCTCGACCGCCATGCGGATCAGGCGCCGCGCCAGGTACATCGGGTCCTCGCCGCCGTCGAGCATCCGGCAGAACCAGTACAGCGCCGCGTCGGGATCGGAGCCGCGCACCGACTTGTGCAGGGCGGAGATCAGGTTGTAGTGGCCGTCCTGGCTCTTGTCGTAGATCGGAGCCCGCCGCTGCACGATCGCCTGCAGCCGCTCGGCGTCGAAGACTTCCCCTTCCCCGGCCGCGCGCCAGACGTCCTCCGCCAGCGTCAAGGCCGAACGGCCGTCGCCGTCGGCCATGCGGATGAGAACCGCGCGCGCCTCGTCGGTGAGCGGCAGAGCCTTGCCCTCCTCGGTCTCCGCTCGCTCCAGCAGCCGCTCCAGGGCTGCCGCATTCAGCGGATGGAAGGTCATCACGTGGGAGCGTGACAGCAGCGCGGCGTTCAGCTCGAACGACGGGTTTTCGGTCGTCGCGCCGACGAGGGTGATCGTGCCGTCCTCCATCACGGGCAGGAAACTGTCCTGCTGGGCGCGGTTGAAGCGATGGATCTCGTCGACGAACAGCAGCGTGCCGCGCCCGCCCATGCGCCGCGCCCGCGCCGTCTCGAACACCTTCTTGAGGTCCGCGACGCCGGAGAAGATCGCCGAGATCTGTTCGAAGGCAAGGTCGGTGGCATCGGCCAGAAGCCGCGCGATGGTCGTCTTGCCGGTTCCCGGCGGCCCCCAGAAGATCAACGATCCGAGCGTCCGCGTCTTCAGCATGCGGGACAATGTTCCCTCGGGGCCGAGCAGGTGGTCCTGCCCGACGACGTCCTCCAGCCGCCTGGGTCGCAGGCGATCGGCCAGCGGACGTGGTCCGCTCGTTGCCAGTCCGGAAGCGGAAAACAGGTCGCTCACCCTACCTCCTCAGCCGCGCAGCACGATCCGGGACGTCTCGCCGCCGCGCCTGATTTCCAGACGCCAGAGCCGCGGCCTGTCCCGCGCCAGCCGCTCGAGTCTGCGGGTGCTGTCTACCGCTTCCTCGTTGACCGAAACGACGACGTCGCCGGCTTGCAGGCCGACCTGCGCGGCGGGGGATCCCGGTGCGATCTCGGCGATGACGACGCCTTCCTCGAGCAGGCCGAGACCGAGTTCCTCCGCGACGGCAGGCGACAGGTTCATGACCGTAGCTCCCTCGAAGGGCGAGTAGGTCCGGATCACTCGCACATCCCGAGGCACGCTCTCCGGTGCGGCCATCAGCACGACCTCGGCGGTCAGTTCCTTCCCGCCACGCAGGAAGGTGAAGGTTGCCCTGCCCCCGATCGCCTTGGTCCCGAAACGGTAGCCGAAGGAATCGGGATCAAGCACTTCGGCGCCATCTATGGCCGTCACCAGGTCGCCGATCTTCAGTCCCGCGTCCCTGGCCGGCGATTCCGGATGGATCTGGGTAAGTAGCACGCCGCGCGGACGGTCGAGCCCGAGCGCCTCGGCGATCTCGGCACCGACCGTCTGGACCGACGCGCCCAGCCAGGGCCGCTGCACCTTGCCGTCGGTCGCCGCCGTGGCAACGAACCGGACCATGTTGGAGGGAATCGCGAAGCCGATGCCGTTGGAGCCGCCCGAACGGGAAAAGATGGCGGTGTTGATGCCGACCAGATGCCCCTTCATATCGACCAGCGCGCCGCCGGAATTGCCCGGATTGATCGCCGCATCGGTCTGGATGAAGAACTGGTAGTCGGTGACGCCGACCCGCGTGCGCGCCAGCGCGGAGACGATGCCCTGCGTCACCGTCTGGCCGACACCGAACGGATTGCCGATCGCCAGGACGATGTCGCCGACCTCGAGACCGTCGGAATCCGCGAACTCGACGCTCGGATAGCTGCCCGGCTCGCGGATCTTGAGCACGGCAAGATCCGTGCGTTCGTCCTTGAGCACGATGTCGGCATCGAACTCGCGCCGATCCGCCAAGGCGACGCGGACCTGGTCGGCATCCTTGATGACGTGGTTGTTGGTCACGATCGTCCCGTCGGCCGAGATGATGACCCCCGAGCCGAGCGAGGATTGCACCCGTTCGCGCGGCCGGCCGAAATCGGGGCCTGGACCGCCGAAGAAACGCCGGAAGAACGGATCGTCGAAAAAAGGCGACACCGGCTGCTGGACGACCGTCCGGCTGGCGTAGACGTTGACCACGGCCGGGGCGACCGTCTTGACCACCGGGGCGAAGGACAGCGTGATCTCGGCAGCGCTCTGGGGAACGGCTCGCTCCTGCGCCGCTGCCGGCAGGCTGTTCCAGAGAACAAGGGCCAGGCCGAGGAGCCAGACGCCCCCCAGGCTCCGGCTCGTTCCGGCGCGTCGGGCTGCGAGCATGAACCTATCCCTTCATCAACGACGAATCCGGCCGAAGGGCCGGATCCGATACATGCCAGATAGACACGGAAGGGTGCAATGCCAATGGCCGGCCGCAGCGGGCCGGCCATCGGAGCCGATCAGGCCGAGCGGACCTGCGCCAGGAACGCCCGCACCTCTTCGTCGAGGTGGCTGGCCTGCCGGGACAGATCGTCGGCGGAAGCGACGAAGCCTTCGGCCGCCTTACTCGTGCGTTCGGTAACGTCGTTGACGTTGCGGATATCGCTGGACACTTCCGCCGTGCCCCGGGCCGCCCGCTGCGTGTTGTCCGCAATGCCGCGCGTCGCCGCACTCTGCTCTTCAACGGCCGAGGACACCTCGGTGACCGACATGGTGATCTCGTTGATCGTTTCCTGGATCTCCGCGATCGCCCCGACGGCGTCTTCGGTGGCGCTGCGAATCGCGTCGATCTGCTGCTGGATCTCTTCGGTCGCCTTGCCGGTCTGCGACGCCAGTTCCTTGACCTCGGAGGCGACGACGGCAAAGCCGCGGCCTGCCTCGCCGGCCCGGGCCGCCTCGATGGTCGCGTTGAGCGCGAGCAGATTGGTCTGGTCGGCGATGTCGCTGATCAGCGTCACCACCTCGCCGATGCGGTTGGCAGCCTCGGCCAGCGAGCGGACCGTGCTGTTGGTCGCCTGGGCGCGGATCGTCGCCGTCTGGGCCACGCTCGAGGATCGGGCGATGAGTTCGGAGATCTGCTGGATCGAGCTTGACAGCTGATCCGATGCGGTCGCGATCGACTGCACCTCCTCCATGGCCTGATTGGAGATCTCGGCGGCCCGCGACGCACTATCGCCTGCCGACACGGTCATGTGCTGCATCTCGGTCGCTGCTTCCTGCAGAGTGGCGACCGAACGGGACACGGCCTCGACCACATTGCCGACGGAAGCTTCGAACTCCGATGCAAGCCCGGACAGCATCTCCTGGCGCTGTTCGGCCTGGGACCGCGCGAGCCGTGCTTCCTCCTGGGCCCTCTCCTCCTGCTCGGCTGCGGCATTCTCGCGGATCTTCAGGACAGCGCGGCCAATGTCGCCGATTTCGTCGCCGCGCTTGGCGGCGCTGATTTCGGTATTGAGATTCCCGCCGGCGATCGCCTCGAGCGCGCTGACCAGGGTGGTCAGCGGCCGGGTGATGCTGCGCGAGAACAGCAGCGCGATCAACGCTGCGATCGCGACGGTGATCAGCGTCCACAGCATCATCGAATTGCGCATTTCGATCACGCTCGCCAGCGTCTCCTCGACCGTCTTTTCCGCCACGATCGCCCAGGTCTGCCCCATGAAGGACACCGGGCTTGCGACGGTAAGCCGATCGACTCCGTCCTCACCCTTCACCACGGCAGCGGCAGCCGTTCCGGACAGGGCCGAGGTGACCGGCGCCGCCGACGTGCTGCGCTTGAGCGCGGTCGGCTCTCCTGCCAGAGGCAGGTTCGAAACGATGGTCCCGTCCGGACCGGCCACATAGACCTGCCCGGTCTCGCCCATGCCTTCACGGTCGCCGACGATGCCGTCGATGAGCGACGTCTCGATCCGCATCACGATGACGCCGCTGTATTTGGAATCGCCGAACGATTTCACATGCACCGGCTCGGCGATGAACAGCGACGGTGCCCCGCCCGCCGGGCCATAGGCCGAGAAGTCCGACACTGCCTGCTCACCGGACGGCAAGGTCGACGCCATGTCGAACACCTTGGCCAGGGCCGACCCTGCGATGTCGGCATCCTTGACCGATTTAAGGAAGTCGCCGGACTTGGTCACCGAGTAGAGGATGAAGCCGTCCGGCGTGATCGCGTAGATGTCGGCATAGCCGCCGTGCCGCCAGGCCGTGGCGAAGGAGCCGTGCACTTCCGAATGGCGCCACGAGTACATCGTCTTGTGATTCGACCCGGTAAGCTCAGCCCGCTCCGACGCCGACGATCCTTCCTTGCTGTAGTAGCCCAGGATGTCGGCGCGTTCTTTATCGAGGTTGCTCAGCGTGCCGGCCAGATCGGTGACGGCGAGCGCAGCATTGGCGCTCGATGCGATATTGGACAGATCGGACCGCAGCGCGGTCAGCCGTGCGTTGACCAGCGCCTGCTTGGCCTTGACCACCATGGCAAGCTCTGCCTCGGCAGCCTTCTGAAGGCCGTCGCGTCCATTCAGGTAGCCGATCACGCCGACGGCGACGCAGGCCGACAGCGTCAGACCCACCATCAGGACCGGAATGTTCACGGACAGACGAAAAAGCTTCCGCGACTTGCGCGGACCGGCAGTATCGGCACTCTTCATTGACAAATCCCCGGCATCCCACAGCTTAGAATTGCTGAACGGACAATGGGGCACACTGTCTTAAAATACGGATAATCACGTTCTCCGAATTGGAAGAAAGTCGAATCGCGGCCGGAATCAGGCCGAAAAGAAAAAGGCGGACCAAGGGTCCGCCTCCTCTTAAGTCTTCGCTGCCGCGAATTCTTACGCAGCGTTTTCCGCAGCTTCCTGAGCTTCGACTCGCGCCCGATCCTCTGCGCCGCGCGCCTCGACATCACGGTCGACGAGTTCGATGACCGCCATCGGCGCACTGTCGCCATACCGGAAACCGGCCTTCAGCACGCGGGTATAGCCACCCGGACGCTCCTTGTAGCGATCGGCGAGCGTATCGAACAGCTTGCGCACCATCGCAACGTCGCGCACCTGCGAGATCGCCTGGCGGCGGGCATGCAGGTCGCCGCGCTTGCCCAGCGTGACGAGCTTGTCCATGATCGGCTTCAGTTCCTTGGCCTTCGGCAGCGTCGTCACGATCTGTTCGTGCCTGATCAGCGAAGCAGCCATGTTCGCGAACATCGCGGTACGGTGGCTGGAAGTCCGGTTGAGCTTGCGGCCGGATTTACCGTGGCGCATGGCCCTCTCCTCTTTCTGGTCCTAGGCGGCTCTGTCCGGCCGCCGCCCTGTTGATCCGACAGGGGCGCTTGCGCCCCTCAGTACTGATGATCCTCGTAACGCTTGGCGAGATCCTCGATGTTCTCCGGCGGCCAGTTGGCGACGTCCATGCCGAGATGCAGACCCATCTGGGCGAGAACTTCCTTGATCTCGTTGAGCGACTTGCGACCGAAGTTCGGCGTGCGGAGCATTTCGGCTTCGGTCTTCTGGATGAGATCCCCGATATAGACGATGTTGTCGTTCTTCAGGCAGTTGGCCGACCGGACGGAAAGCTCCAGTTCGTCGACCTTCTTGAGCAGTGCCGGATTGAACGCCAGTTCCGGAACGTGATCCTCGGCGACCTCGCGCTTCGGCTCCTCGAAATTGACGAAGATCGACAACTGGTCCTGAAGGATGCGCGCGGCATAGGCGACCGCATCGTCCGGCTTGACCGATCCGTCCGTCTCGACCGTGAGCGTCAGCTTGTCATAGTCGAGGACCTGACCTTCGCGGGTCGCCTCGACCTTGTACGATACCTTCTTGACCGGGGAATACAGGCTGTCGACCGGAATCAGGCCGATCGGTGCGTCTTCCGGACGGTTACGGTCGGACGGAACATAGCCCTTGCCCGTGTTGACCGTGAACTCCATCCGGATTTCCGCGCCCTCGTCGAGGGTGCACAGGACGAGTTCCGGATTGAGCACCTCGACATCGCCGACTGTCTGGATGTCGCCGGCGGTCACCAGCCCAGGTCCCTGCTTGCGCACGACCATGCGCTTGGGCCCCTCGCCTTCCATGCGTATGGCGATTTCCTTGATGTTCAGGACAATGTCCGTCACGTCTTCGCGAACGCCCGGAATGGACGAGAATTCGTGCAGCACGCCGTCGATCTGGACGGCGGTCACCGCGGCGCCCTGAAGCGAGGACAGCAGAATGCGCCGCAGCGCGTTGCCAAGCGTCAGGCCGTAGCCGCGCTCGAGCGGCTCGGCAACGACCGTAGCAACGAAGCGCGGATCTTCGCCGGGCTTCACGTCCAGCTTGGTCGGCTTGATCAGCTCTTGCCAGTTCTTCTGAATGGTCACGTTCTTGCCCCTTCGGCTGTCCCGCCGGGAGATGAACACCCCCGGCCATTCTTCGCCATTGGAGAAATCGGATATCTGGGACGATGTCTCAGACGCGGCGACGCTTGCGCGGACGGCAGCCGTTGTGCGGAATCGGCGTGACATCACGGATCGAGGTGATCAGGAAGCCAGCGGCCTGCAGGGCGCGCAGTGCCGATTCGCGACCCGAACCCGGGCCACGCACCTCCACTTCGAGGGTGCGCATGCCGTGCTCGGTCGCTTTGCGGGCGGCGTCCTCGGCAGCAACCTGAGCGGCGTAGGGGGTCGACTTGCGCGAACCCTTGAAGCCGAGCGCACCGGCGGAAGACCAGGAAATCGTGTTCCCCTGGGCGTCGGTGATCGTGATCATCGTGTTGTTGAACGTCGAATTCACATGCGCGACGCCGGAAGAGATGTTCTTGCGTTCGCGGCGACGCACGCGCGTCGTGTCCTTAGCCATTCTGTGTCCTTACTCTCGATCTCTACACCGCCGTAGTGCCGGCGGCTCCACCGGATATGCGCCGGATTACTTCTTCTTGCCGGCGATCGGCTTGGCCGGTCCCTTCCGGGTCCGGGCGTTGGTATGGGTCCGCTGTCCGCGAACCGGAAGGCCGCGGCGATGACGCAGGCCGCGGTAGCAGCCGAGGTCCATCAAGCGCTTGATGTTCATGGCCGTGTCGCGGCGAAGGTCGCCTTCCACCATGTAGTCGCGGTCGATCGTCTCGCGGATCGCGAGCACTTCCGAATCCGACAGCTGATTCACCCGACGTTCCGGCGCAATGTTCACCTTGTCGATGATTTCCTGCGCGAACTTCGGTCCGATGCCATGAATGTACTGAAGCGCGATGACCACGCGCTTGTTTGTCGGAATATTGACGCCTGCAATACGGGCCACGTTCGTCTCCATTTCTTGCAGCCGTTACGCCGCGTTCATTGTTATCCCCGCGTCCGGTGGAGGCCGGCCCCTGCAGGGCATTAAGTACGCCAGTCACCAAGCAAAGATCGTGCCGTCCCCGGGAAAACTGGGGAGCGGCACGAACCTTGAAAGCTAGAGCGCGTCGTTTAGCGGCTCTTCACCTATTCGTCAAGCGCCGAAAGTTCCAACTCGATCGCTTGGGTAACGGCGTCAATGGACTGCATGCCATCGATGACCTTGAGCAATCCCGCCTTTTCATAATACGGAACGACGATCGCGGTGTCGCGATTGAAGGCATCGAGCCGGTCCTTGAACACCTCCGGGTCGTCGTCCTTGCGAACCGGCTGGCCGGCGGCCTTCGCCTCCTCGGCCCGCTTCATGATCCGATCGACGAGCTTGCTCTGGTCGACCCGCAACTCGATCACGGCGTCGAGCGCAACGCCCTTCTCCGCCAGCATCTCGCCGAGTGCATCGGCCTGAGCGATGGTGCGGGGAAAGCCGTCGAGAATGAATCCGTTCTCCGCGTCCTTTTCCTCGATCCGGTCGCGGATGATCCCGACGACCACGTCGTCGGGAACCAGCTTGCCCGATTCCACCAGTTCCTTGGCCGCCAGGCCAACCGGCGTTCCCGCGGCCATAGCGGCACGCAGCATGTCGCCCGTCGACAGTTGCGGGATGTTGTACCTGGCGACCAGGCGCGCAGCCTGGGTCCCCTTCCCTGCACCCGGTGGCCCGAGCAGAATCATCCTCATCTACGCTTCCCCCTGAGCTTCGCTTTCTTCACGAGCCCCTCGTACTGGTGCGCAAGCAGATGGCCTTGAATCTGGGAGACGGTATCCATCGTGACGCTTACGACGATCAGCAGCGAGGTTCCTCCGAAATAGAACGGAACGCCGGTCGCGGAAATGAGGAATTCGGGTAATAGACAGACGAGCACGATGTAGATCGCCCCGACTGCCGTGATGCGGGTGAGCACATAGTCGATGTACTGCGCCGTCCGCTCGCCCGGCCGGATCCCCGGAATGAAGCCGCCATGCCGCTTGAGGTTGTCCGCCGTGTCCGACGGATTGAACACGATCGCCGTGTAAAAGAAGCAGAAGAACACGATCATCGCCGCATAGAACAGCATGTAAAGCGGCTGGCCGTGGCCCAGAAGCGCGGTCACCGTCGTCAGCCACTCCGGCCCAGTCCCGGACGAGAAGCCCGAAATCGTTGCCGGCACCAGCAGCAGCGACGAGGCGAAGATCGGCGGGATGACGCCGGCGGTGTTGAGCTTCAGCGGCAGGAACGAGGTGTTGCCCTCGAACATCTTGTTGCCGACCTGGCGCTTCGGATACTGGATCAGCAACCTGCGCTGCGCCCGCTCCATGAACACGATCAGACCGATCACCGCCACGGCGAGCACGATCACCATCAGGATGATCCACGTCGCCAGCGCACCCTGGCGCCCGAGTTCGAGCGTCGAGACGATCGCGGCGGGAAGCCCGGCCACGATGCCAGCAAAAATGATCAGCGAGATGCCGTTGCCGATGCCGCGCGAAGTGATCTGCTCGCCGAGCCACATCAGGAACATGGTGCCGCCGACCAGCGTGATCACCGCGGAAATGCGGAAGAACCAGCCCGGATCGGCAACCACGTTGGTCGCCCCCTCCAGGCCGACGGCAATGCCATAGGCCTGCATCGTCGCAAGCAGCACCGTCCCGTAGCGGGTGTACTGGTTGATGGTCTTGCGACCCTGGTCGCCTTCCTTCTTCAGCTGCTCGAGCGACGGCACAACCGACGTCATGAGCTGCATGATGATGGAGGCCGAGATGTACGGCATGATGCCGAGCGCGAAGATCGCCATGCGCTCGACGGCTCCGCCGGCGAACATGTTGAACATGCCGATGATGCCCGACTGCGCCTGACCGAAGGCCTGGGCAAAGGCCTCCGGATTGATCCCCGGCAGCGGAATGTAAGTCCCGAGCCGATAAACCAAAAGCGCCCCCAGCGTGAACCAGATGCGCTTCTTGAGTTCTTCGGCCTTCGCGAAAGCCGAGAAGTTTAGATTTGCCGCGAGTTGTTCGGCAGCCGATGCCATGCCGTGCTCCGGTACGTTGCTTGCCGCAAGAAGGGAAAAGCCCAGGCCTATTCGGCCTGAGCTCCGAGAACGACAACCTTGCCGCCCGCTTTTTCGACCGCAGCTATCGCCGACTTGGTGGCGCCCGCGATCTCGAAGGTTACGGCAGTCTTCAGTTCGCCGTCGCCGAGCAGGCGCACGCCGTCCCTGATCCGCTTGAACACGCCGGCGGCCTTGAGCGCTTCGACCGTGACCGGAGCGGAAGCGTCGAGTTTGCCGGCGTCGATCGCCTGCTGCACCCGGCCAAGGGAGACGATGTTGAAATCCTTGGCGAAGATGTTGGTAAAGCCGCGCTTCGGCAGACGGCGATGCAACGGCATCTGACCGCCTTCGAAGCCCTTCACGGCGACGCCCGAACGAGACTTCTGCCCCTTCACGCCGCGGCCGCCGGTCTTGCCCTTGCCGGAGCCGATGCCGCGTCCGACGCGGATCGGGTCCTTGACGGCGCCCGGATTGTCCCTGAGGTCGTTGAGCTTCATGGTGCTTTCTCCTGATCCCGTCACGCGTCTTCGACGATGCGCACGAGATGCGGGATCTTGTTGATCATGCCGCGCACTTCCGGAGTGTCCTTCAGCGTCGAGCGACGGTGCATCTTGTTCAGGCCGAGCCCGATCAGGGTCGCCCGCTGGTCCTGCGGACGGCGCAGCGGGCTGCCGATCTGCTCGACCGTAATGGTCTTTTCGGTGTTCGCCATGGAACTACCCCTCGTTCAACTGGTTACCGAACGGGCCGAGATCAAGCCTCGGCAGCCGCCGGAACCGCTTCATCGGTATCGCGTCGGCGCGACTGCAGCACCGACACCTTCAGGCCGCGACGGGCAGCCACGGAGCGCGGGCTGTCTTCCTTCGTCAGCGCAGCGAACGTGGCGCGGACCATGTTGTAGGGGTTGGACGACCCCAGCGACTTGGCCACGACGTCCTGGACGCCGAGCGTTTCGAACACGGCGCGCATCGGACCGCCGGCGATGATGCCGGTACCGGCCGGCGCGGCGCGCAGGATCACCTTGCCCGCGCCGTGACGGCCTTCGACGTCGTGATGCAGCGTCCGGCCTTCGCGCAGCGGAACGCGGATCATCGCGCGCTTCGCAGCCTCGGTGGCCTTGCGGATCGCTTCCGGCACTTCGCGTGCCTTGCCGTGGCCGAAACCGACCCGGCCCTTCTGGTCGCCGACGACAACGAGCGCGGCAAAGCCGAACCGGCGGCCACCCTTGACCACCTTCGCGACGCGGTTGATGTGCACGAGCTTGTCGACGAATTCGCTGTCGCGTTCCTCGCGATCGCGCTCCCGCATGTCCTGTCTCGCCATATTATTTGTCTTCCGTTCTTCAGAGCGCCAACGGGCGCTGGTCAGAATTCAAGTCCGCCCTCGCGGGCCGCATCGGCGAGCGCCTTGACGCGCCCGTGATACTGATACCCGCCACGATCGAACACGACCTGCTTAACGCCGGCGGCCAGGGCACGCTCGGCGACAAGCTTGCCGACTGCCGCCGCAGCGGCGACGTCGGCGCCCGTTTTCAGGTTGCCCTTCAGATCCTTCTCGATCGTCGAGGCCGAGGCAATGGTATGCCCCTTGCCGTCGTCGATGATCTGGGCATAGATCTGCTTCGACGAGCGGAATACGGAAAGGCGCGGACGACCGTTCGCCACCTTCTTGACCGAACGGCGTACGCGATCGCGACGACGCTCGAAAGCACTATTGCTGTTCGCCATGATCCGGGTCCGTTACTTCTTCTTGCCTTCCTTGCGGACGATGAATTCGCCCGAATAGCGCACGCCCTTGCCCTTGTAGGGCTCCGGCGGACGGTATTCGCGGATGTTCGCCGCAACCTGCCCCACCGCCTGCTTGTCGATGCCGGACACGATGATTTCGGTCGGCTTCGGGCACTTGATGTCGATCCCGGCCGGGATCGGGAAGAGCACGTCATGGGAAAATCCGAGCGCAAGCTGCAGATTGTTGCCCTGGATCTGCGCGCGGTAGCCGACACCGGTGATGTCCAGCTTCTTTTCGAAGCCCTGGCTCACGCCGGTGATCAGGTTCTGCAGCATCGTCCGGGTCATGCCCCACATGGAGCGCGCCGGCTTGCTGTCGTTGCGCGGATCGACCTTGATTCCGTCATCCGTCATTTCGGCCAGGACCAGATCGTTGAGCACGAAGGAAAGCTGTCCCTTCGGGCCCTTGACCTCCACGGTCCGGCCGTTGATCGTTGCCGTTACCCCGCTCGGCACGGGGACTGGCTTTTTGCCAATGCGAGACATCTGATCAACCTTGTCGTTTTTTCCAAAGCGAGACTGCCGCATCAGAAGACGCGGCAGAGCACCTCGCCACCAACATTCTCGTCCCGCGCCTGATGGTCGCTCATCACGCCCCGCGGCGTCGACAGGATCGACACGCCGAGGCCGTTCGCGACATGCGGGATGTTCTTGACCGAAGAATAAACCCGGCGGCCCGGCTTGGAGACCCGCTCGATCGTGCGGATGACCGGCTCGCCATCGAAATACTTCAGCTCGATCTCCAACTCGGACTTGCCGTCCTCGTATTCGACCGTCGTGTAGCCACGGATGTACCCTTCCTTGGCCAGCACATCAAGCACATGCGCGCGCAGCTTGGAGTTCGGCGAGGTCACCTTGCTCTTGCGGCGCAGCTGCGCGTTCCGGATGCGGGTGAGCATATCACCCAACGGATCGGAAATTGCCATCGCAACCTCTCCTTACCAGCTCGACTTGACCAGGCCCGGGATCTTGCCCAGGGAACCCAGTTCACGCAGCGCGACGCGCGACATCTTCAGCTTCCGGTAGAAGCCGCGCGGACGTCCCGTCACCTCACACCGGTTGCGCACCCGGTTCGGAGCCGAGTTGCGCGGCAGTTCCGCCAGTTTCAGCCGGGCCGCGAACCGCTCTTCGAGCGTCAGGTTCTCGTCCTTGGCCGCCGCCTTCAGAGCCGCACGCTTGGCCGCGTACTTCTTCACAAGGCGTTCGCGCCGCTTGTTCTTTTCGACCGCGCTCTTCTTCGCCATCGTCGTTCCTCGTTCCTTTCCCGTATGTCCGCGTTACTTGCGGAACGGGAAGTTGAACGCGCGCAGCAATTCGCGCGCCTCGTCATCGGTCCCCGCTGTGGTGCAGACCACGACGTCCATGCCCCAGATCTGGTCGACCTTGTCGTACTCGATCTCGGGGAACACGATGTGTTCCTTGATGCCCATGGCGTAGTTGCCGCGGCCATCGAAGCTCTTCGGGTTCAGGCCGCGGAAGTCGCGGACGCGCGGCAGCGCAACCGTGATCAGCCGGTCCAGGAACTCGTACATGTGGCTCCGACGCAGGGTCACCTTGGCGCCGAGCGGCATGCCTTCGCGAACCTTGAAGGTCGCGATCGACTTGGTCGCCTTGGTCACCACCGGCTTCTGGCCGGCGATCCGGGCAAGGTCGTCGGCCGCGATGCGCGCCTTCTTGGAGTCGGCGACCGCCTCGCCCACGCCCATGTTCAGGACGATCTTCTCCAGCGACGGAACCTGCATCGGGTTCTTGTAATTGAACTTGTCCTGCAACTGCTTGCGCACCACGTCCTCGTAGTACGTCTTCAGCCGCGGCGTGTAAGTGGTCTCAGCCATCGATCAGGTCTCCCGAACGCTTGGCCACACGGACCTTGCGTCCGTCTTCCTGCACCTTGAAGCCGACGCGCGTCGCCTTGCCGTCCTTCGGATCGGCGACGGCGATGTTCGAGACGTGGATCGGCGCTTCCTTCGCGACGATCCCGCCTTCCTGCGTCTGAGTCTGGCGCTGGTGACGGCGCACAACGTTGACCCCCCGCACGAGGGCCTTGTTTTCGGCCGGCATCATCTGGATGACTTCACCGGTTTTGCCCTTGTCACGGCCGGTGAGCACGACAACCGTGTCGCCTTTTTTGATTTTCGCAGCCATCAGAGCACCTCCGGCGCGAGCGAAATGATCTTCATGTGGTTCTTTGCGCGGAGCTCGCGCGGCACCGGCCCGAAGATGCGGGTACCGATCGGCTCCTTGTTGTTGTTGACCAGGACGGCCGCATTGCGGTCGAACCGGATCACGCTGCCGTCGGGACGGCGAATGTCCTTCGCCGTACGCACGACGACCGCCTTCATCACGTCGCCCTTCTTGACGCGGCCGCGCGGGATAGCCTCCTTGATGCTGACGACGATGATGTCGCCAACGCGGGCATATTTCCGCTTCGAGCCGCCGAGCACCTTGATGCACATGACACGACGGGCGCCGGAATTGTCCGCCACATCGAGGTTTGTTTGCATCTGAATCATGACTTGGCCGCCTTATTCTCTCAACGACGCACCTGCCACGGGCGCCGGATGCTCAACTCGAGCCGTGGGCTTACTGTTCGACCACGGTCCAACGTTTCGACTTGGAGATCGGCGCGCATTCTTCGATGAGAACGGTGTCGCCGACCTGATACTTGTTCGCTTCGTCATGCGCCCGGTACTTCTTCGACCGGCGCACGGTCTTCTTCAGCAGCGGATGCGTGAAGCGGCGCTCCACCTTCACCGTCACCGTCTTGTCGTTCGCGTTGCTGACCACGGTGCCCTGCAGAATGCGTTTCGGCATCGGTGCCTCCTTACGCGGTTTGCGCCACGCGCTTCTCGCGCATGATCGTCTGGATGCGGGCGATGTCCCGGCGAATCTGCCGCACACGCCCGGTATTCTCGAGCTGACCCGTCGCCTTCTGGAAGCGCAGGTTGAACTGCTCCTTCTTCAGGCCTTCGAGCTCCGAGCGGAGCTCGTCGAGGGTCTTCGCCCGTACGTCACTTGCCTTCATGGCTCAACTCTCCTCGACTGCCTTACTCGGCGATCCGCTGGACGAACCGGCACTTGATCGGCAGCTTCGCGGCGGCAAGACGCATCGCTTCGCGAGCGACATCTTCCGGCACACCGTCGATCTCGAACATGATCCGGCCCGGCTTGACACGGCAGGCCCAGAAGTCCGGAGCGCCCTTGCCCTTGCCCATGCGCACTTCCGCGGGCTTGGAGGACACCGGCACGTCCGGGAAGATCCGGATCCACACGCGGCCCGCACGCTTCATGTGGCGGGTCATGGCACGACGGGCTGCTTCGATCTGACGGGCGGTGACCCGCTCCGGCTCGACGGCCTTGAGGCCGTATTCGCCGAAGTTGAGGTCGGTTCCGCCCTTCGCCAATCCGTGGATGCGGCCCTTGTGCTGCTTGCGGAACTTCGTTCGCTTCGGTTGCAGCATCGTACTTCTCTCGTTCCTTGCGTTACACGGGCGCGGCCTGGATCAGGCAGCGCGCTCGCGACCACGATCCCGGCGCTGGCCGCGATCACCCTGACT
Source organism: Polymorphum gilvum SL003B-26A1 (assembly GCF_000192745.1). Classification (NCBI taxonomy): domain Bacteria; kingdom Pseudomonadati; phylum Pseudomonadota; class Alphaproteobacteria; order Rhodobacterales; family Paracoccaceae; genus Polymorphum; species Polymorphum gilvum. The sequence goes on along the minus strand of NC_015259.1, from coordinate 1,844,794 downwards.
AGAATCGGAGCCCTCGCTCGCGCGGCGTTCGGACGCCATCGGATCGTGCTCGAGGATTTCTCCCTTGAAGATCCACACCTTCACGCCGCACGCGCCATAGGCGGTATGCGCGGTCGCGATGCCGTAGTCGATGTCCGCGCGCAGCGTGTGCAGCGGCACACGGCCCTCGCGGTACCATTCGACGCGGGCGATCTCCGCGCCGCCGAGGCGGCCACCGCAGTTGATGCGGATGCCCTGGGCACCGAGGCGCATGGCGGACTGCACGGCGCGCTTCATCGCACGGCGGAACGCGACGCGGCGCTCCAGCTGCTGTGCGATCGAGGCGGCGACCAGATTGGCGTCGATCTCCGGCTTACGCACTTCAACGATGTTGATGTGCACTTCCGAACTGGTGATCTGGCCAAGCTTCTTGCGCAGACGTTCGATGTCGGCGCCCTTCTTGCCGATCACGACGCCAGGGCGGCCGGAATGGATCGTCACACGGCACTTCTTGTGCGGACGCTCGATGACGATCTTGGACACCGCCGCCTGCTTCAGCTCGTTCATGAGGTATTCGCGGATGCGGAAGTCCTCATGGAGAAGCGTGCCGTACTCGCCCTTGTTGGCGTACCAGCGCGAGTCCCAGGTGCGGTTGATCCCGAGGCGCATGCCGATCGGGTTGACTTTGTGTCCCATCAGGCACTCTCCTCGACTTGACGGACGACGATGGTCAGGTTCGAGAACGGCTTCTCGATCCGGCTCGCGCGACCGCGCGCCCGGGCATGGAACCGCTTGATCACGAACGCCTTGCCGACATGGGCTTCGGCGACGACCAGACTGTCCACGTCCAGGTCATGGTTGTTCTCGGCATTGGCGATCGCCGACATCAAGGTCTTCTTGACGTCACCGGCGATGCGCTTGCGGGAGAACGTCAGATCGGCAAGCGCAGATCCGACCTTCTTGCCGCGGATCGCAGCCGCCACGAGGTTGAGCTTGCGCGGGGAAACGCGCAGCATGCGGGTGACCGCCTTGGCCTCGTTGTCGGCGAGCGTCCGCTCACGCTTCGGCTTGCCCATCGTTACTTCCTCTTCGCCTTCTTGTCGGCGCCGTGCCCGTAATAGGTCCTGGTCGGCGAGAACTCGCCGAACTTGTGACCGATCATTTCCTCAGACACCAGCACCGGAACGTGCTTCTGACCGTTGTAGACGCCGAAGGTCAGACCGACGAACTGCGGCAGGATCGTCGACCGCCGGCTCCAGGTCTTGATGACCTCGTTGCGGCTGGATTCGCGAACCTTCTCCGCCTTCTTCAGCAGATACCCGTCGACAAACGGACCTTTCCAGATCGAACGTGCCACGATCCGTACCTCTTATTTCTTGCGCGCGTGACGGCTGCGGACGATGAACTTGTCCGTCGCCTTGTTGCGCCGTGTGCGCTTGCCCTTGGTCGGCTTGCCCCACGGGGTGACCGGGTGACGACCGCCCGAGGTCCGACCTTCACCACCGCCATGCGGATGGTCGACCGGGTTCATGGCGACGCCGCGGGTATGCGGACGGATGCCGAGCCAGCGGGACCGGCCGGCCTTGCCCAGATTGATGTTGCCGTGATCCGGGTTGGACACGGCGCCGATCGAGGCCATGCAGGTGCCGAGCACCCGGCGCTGCTCACCGGACATCAGACGCAGGATCGTGTAGCCCTGGTCGCGGCCAACGATCTGGACGAAGGCGCCGGCGGAGCGGGCGATCTGACCGCCCTTGCCCGGCTTCAGTTCGACATTGTGCACGATCGTTCCGACCGGGATCGAGGCCAGCGGCATCGCGTTGCCCGGCTTGACGTCGACGGCCTGGCCCGAGACCACCTTGTCGCCGGCAGCAAGCCGCTGCGGAGCCAGGATGTAGCTCAATTCGCCGTCGTCGTAGCGGATCAGCGCGATGAACGCGGTCCGGTTCGGATCGTATTCGAGTCGCTCCACGGTCGCCGAAACGTCGAACTTGCGACGCTTGAAGTCGACCAGGCGATAGGACCGCTTGTGGCCGCCGCCGCGGTTCGGCGACGTCAGCCGGCCGCGGTTGTTGCGGCCGCCCGTCTTGGTCAGGCCCTCGGTCAGGGTCTTGACAGGCTTGCCCTTCCACAGATCGGAACGGTCAACCTGGACCAGCTGGCGCCGGCCGGGAGACGTCGGGTTGAAGGTCTTGAGTGCCATTTTCTTGTCCCCGCCTTAGAGCCCGGTCGTCACGTCGATGGCGTGGCCTTCGGCAAGCGTCACGACGGCCTTCTTGTAGTCGGACTGCTGTCCGATCCGGCCCCGGAAGCGCTTGACCTTACCTTTGCGGACCAGCGTGTTGACAGCGGTCACCTTGACGCCGAACAGCGCCTCGACAGCCGCCTTGATCTCCGGCTTCGTGGCCGAGTTGGCGACCTTGAAGACCACCTTGTTTTCCTCGGACGCCATCGTCGCCTTCTCGGTGATCACCGGGCCGACGATCTTGTCGTAATGAACGAGGTTCGTCATTTGAAGCGCTCCTCGATGGCCGAAACGGCGGCCTTGGTCAGAACGAGCGTGTTCCGGCGCAGGATGTCGTAGACGTTGATGCCCTGAACGGGCAGCACGTCGACCGCCGGAATGTTGCGTGCGGCCAGGGCGAAGTTCGCATCCAGCTCGCTGCCGTCGATGATCAGCGCGCTCTGCAGACCGAGCTTGCCGAATTTCTCTTTCAGCGCCTTGGTCTTGGCCTCGCCCGCTTTTGCGTCCTCGACGATGATCAGGCTGCCCGCCTTAGCCTTGGTCGACAGCGCGTGGGCGAGCCCGAGCGCACGGACCTTCTTCGGCAGGTCATGACCATGATCGCGCACGACCGGACCAAAGGCCTTGCCGCCGCCGCGGAACTGCGGCGCCTTGCGGTTGCCGTGTCGCGCACCGCCCGAGCCCTTCTGGCGGACGAACTTCTTCGTCGTCCCCGAGACTTCCGAACGGCCCTTCGCCTTGTGCGTACCGGCCTGGCGCTTAGCCAGCTGCCAGCGCACGACGCGATGGATCAGATCCGTGCGCGGTTCGAGACCGAAGATCTCGTCCGACACCGTGATCGAACCGGCGGCCGAACCGTCGAGGGTTTTGACCTCAAGTTCCATCACTCACTCTCCTTGCCCGTGGCTGCCGCCGCGTCCGAGGTCCGGAACGCGCCCGGAACCGGCACGCCTTCCGGCAGCGCCTTCTTGACGGCGTCGCGAACCAGGATCCAGCCGCCCTTCGCACCCGGGACCGAGCCTTCGACCATGATCAGGCCGCGCTCGACGTCCGTGCGGACGACCTTGAGGTTCTGCGTGGTCACGCGGACGTCGCCCATGTGACCGGCCATCTTCTTGCCCTTGAACACCTTGCCCGGATCCTGCCTCTGGCCGGTCGAACCGTGCGAGCGGTGGGACACCGAGTTGCCGTGGGTCGCGCGGCCACCACCGAAGTTGTGGCGCTTCATGACACCCGCGAAGCCCTTGCCGATCGAGGTGCCGGTGACGTCGACGTACTGTCCGGCGACGTAGTGGTCCGCAGTGATCTCGGCGCCGACATCGATCAGGTTGTCCTGGCTGACGCGGAACTCGGCGATCGTGCGCTTCGGCTCGACCTTGGCGACGGCGAAATGACCGCGCATCGCTTTGGGCGTATTCTTGACCTTGGCGGCACCGGCGCCGAGTTGCAGCGCGGTGTAGCCGTTCTTTTCTTCAGTGCGGTGCGCGACGACCTGGCACTTCTCCAGCCGCAGAACGGTGACCGGAACGTGCTCGCCGGCATCATTGTAGATGCGCGTCATGCCCACCTTCTGAGCGATCACTCCAGAACGCATTGGCGTATCCCCTTCGATCAGACTCAGAGCTTGATCTCGACGTCGACACCAGCAGCCAGATCGAGCTTCATCAGAGCGTCGACGGTCTGCGGGGTCGGATCGACGATGTCGAGAAGGCGCTTGTGGGTGCGCATCTCGAACTGATCGCGGCTTTTCTTGTCGATGTGCGGACCACGAAGCACCGTGTACTTCTCGATCCGCGTCGGCAGCGGCACGGGTCCCCGCACCTGCGCACCGGTCCGCTTCGCCGTGTTCACGATCTCCCGGGTGGAAGCATCGAGAATACGGTGATCGAATGCCTTGAGGCGGATCCGGATATTCTGACCGTTCATTTCAGAGTTCCCGATATGACAGGCGACCCCACCAGCCCCTCTTGGGCGGCGGGGTCAGCCGCCGATTACTTGATGATGGAGGCGACGACGCCGGCGCCGACGGTGCGGCCGCCCTCGCGGATGGCGAAGCGCAGGCCTTCTTCCATGGCGATCGGCACGATCAGCTCCACCTCGACCGAGACGTTGTCGCCCGGCATCACCATCTCGGTGCCTTCCGGCAGCGACACGATGCCGGTCACGTCCGTCGTGCGGAAGTAGAACTGCGGCCGGTAGTTGGTGAAGAACGGCGTGTGACGGCCGCCCTCTTCCTTCGTCAGGATGTAGGCCTCGGCCTTGAACTTCGTGTGCGGCGTCACCGAGCCCGGCTTGCACAGCACCTGGCCGCGCTCCACGTCCTCGCGGCCGATGCCGCGGATCAGCGCGCCGATGTTGTCGCCCGCCTGGCCCTGGTCCAGCAGCTTGCGGAACATCTCGACGCCCGTCACCGTCGTCTTGCGCGTGTCGCGGATGCCGACGATCTCGACTTCCTCGCCGACCTTGACGATGCCGCGCTCGACGCGACCGGTCACCACCGTGCCGCGGCCCGAGATCGAGAACACGTCCTCGATCGGCATCAGGAACGGCTGGTCGATCGGACGCTCCGGCGTCGGGATGTACTCGTCCACAGCCGCCATCAGCGCGCGGATCGCGTCGCGCCCGATCGCCGGGTCGCGGTTCTCAACCGCCGCCAGCGCAGAGCCCTTGACGATCGGAATGTCGTCGCCCGGGAAGTCGTAGGACGACAGCAGCTCGCGCAGCTCCATCTCGACGAGCTCCAGCAGCTCCTCGTCGTCGACCTGGTCGACCTTGTTCATGAACACCACCAGCGCCGGAACGCCGACCTGGCGCGCCAGCAGGATGTGCTCGCGCGTCTGCGGCATCGGGCCATCGGCCGCCGAGCACACCAGGATCGCGCCGTCCATCTGCGCAGCGCCCGTGATCATGTTCTTCACGTAGTCCGCGTGGCCCGGGCAGTCGACGTGGGCGTAGTGACGGTTCTCCGTCTCGTACTCCACATGCGCCGTCGAGATCGTGATGCCGCGCGCCTTCTCCTCCGGAGCCGCGTCGATCTGGTCGTAGGCCTTGGCCACCGCGCCGCCCGTCTCGGCGAGCGTCATCGTGATCGCCGCCGTCAGCGTCGTCTTGCCGTGGTCAACGTGGCCGATCGTGCCAATGTTCACGTGCGGCTTCGTGCGCTCAAATTTTTCTTTTGCCATCGGATTTCTCCGCTTTCTCTAAAACGTCTGCAAGACACTTCCAGGTCAGGCGTATTTCGCCTGGACCTGGTCGGCGACGGCCTGCGGCACCTGCTCGTAGTGGTCGAACACCATCGAGTACTGGGCGCGCCCCTGAGACATGGACCGCAGGTTGTTGACATAGCCAAACATGTTGGCGAGCGGCACCATCGCGGTGATGACCGTCACGACACCGCGGTTCTCGGTACCGTTGATCTGGCCACGACGGGAGTTCAGGTCGCCGATGACGTCGCCCATGTAGTCTTCCGGCGTCACCACCTCGACCTTCATGATCGGCTCGAGCAGCTTCGGCCCGGCCTTGGCGATGCCCTCACGGAAACCGGCGCGGGCGGCGATTTCGAACGCCAGCACCGAGGAGTCCACGTCGTGATAGGCACCGTCGATCAGGGCGGCCTTGATGTCGACCATCGGGAAGCCGGCCAGCGGACCGGACGACATCACGCTCTCGATGCCCTTGGTCACGCCGGGGATGTATTCCTTCGGCACCGCGCCGCCGACGATCTGGCTCTCGAAGGCATAGCCCGCACCGATCTCGTTCGGCTCGATCACCAGCTTGATGCGGGCGAACTGGCCGGTACCGCCGGTCTGCTTCTTGTGGGTGTAGTCCACTTCCGCGCGCTTCGTGATTGTCTCGCGATAGGCCACCTGCGGCGCACCGATGTTGGCCTCGACCTTGAACTCGCGACGCATGCGGTCGACGATGATGTCGAGGTGCAGTTCACCCATGCCGGCGATGATCGTCTGGCCGGATTCCTCGTCGGTCTTGACGCGGAAGGACGGATCCTCCGCCGCCAGGCGGTTGAGCGCGAGGCCCATCTTTTCCTGGTCGCCCTTGGTCTTCGGCTCGACGGCGATCTCGATCACCGGCTCGGGGAACTCCATGCGCTCCAGGATCACCGGCTTGAGCGGATCGCACAGCGTGTCGCCCGTGGTGGTGTCCTTCAGGCCGGCAATGGCCACGATGTCACCGGCGTAGGCGACGTCGATGTCCTCGCGGCTGTTGGAATGCATCTGCATCATGCGGCCGACGCGTTCCTTCTTGTCCTTCACCGTGTTCGCCAGGCTGGTGCCCTTGTTGAGAACGCCAGAATAGATGCGGCAGAAGGTCAGCGAGCCGACGAACGGGTCGTTCATGATCTTGAACGCCAGCATGGACAGCGGCTCTTCATCGCCGGACTTGCGGGTGGTCTCCGCCTCGGTCTTCGGATCGATGCCCTTGATCGCAGGAACGTCGACCGGGCTCGGCAGATAGTCCACGACACCGTCGAGCAGCGGCTGCACGCCCTTGTTCTTGAACGCCGAGCCGCAGAAGATCGGCACGAACTCGCTGTTGATGGTACCCTTGCGGACCAGCGCCTTCAGGGTCGCCTCGTCGGGCTCGCTGCCCTCCAGATAGGCTTCCATGGCAGCTTCATCGACCTCGACCGCGGTCTCGATCATCAGGTCGCGGAATTCCTGCGCCTTGTCGGCGAGGTCGGCAGGGATCTCGACTTCGTCCCAGGCAGCACCCAGGGTCTCGTCGCGCCAGATCAGCGCCTTCATCTTGATCAGGTCGACCACCCCGGCGAACTCGTTCTCGGCACCGACCGGGATCTGCAGGCACAGCGGCTTGGCGCCGAGACGGGTCTTGACCATCTCCACGCAGCGGTAGAAGTCCGCGCCGAGCTTGTCCATCTTGTTGACGAACATCATACGCGGCACGCGGTACTTGTCGGCCTGGCGCCAGACGGTCTCGGTCTGCGGCTCAACGCCGGCGTTGGCATCAAGAAGAGCGACCGCTCCGTCGAGGACGCGCAGCGACCGCTCCACCTCGATGGTGAAGTCGACGTGACCCGGCGTGTCGATGATGTTGAGCCGCTTCTCCTTCCAGAAGGCGGTCGTCGCGGCGGACGTGATCGTGATGCCGCGCTCCTGCTCCTGCTCCATCCAGTCCATGGTGGCCGCACCGTCATGGACCTCACCGATCTTATGGCTCTTGCCGGTGTAGTAGAGGATCCGCTCGGTGGTCGTAGTCTTGCCGGCATCGATGTGGGCCATGATGCCGAAGTTGCGGTAGTCCTCGATTTTATGCGTGCGAGACATGACGTCAGCCCTTCGAATTCTGGATTACCAGCGATAGTGCGAGAACGCGCGGTTGGCGTCGGCCATCCGGTGCGTGTCTTCGCGCTTCTTCACGGCGGAGCCACGGTTGTTGGCAGCATCGAGCATTTCGCCCGACAGCCGGTCGACCATGGTCGTCTCGTTGCGGTTGCGCGCAGCCGAAATCAGCCAGCGGATCGCAAGCGCCTGGCGGCGCTCGGAACGAACCTCGACCGGAACCTGGTAGGTCGCACCGCCGACGCGGCGGGAACGGACCTCGACCTGCGGCATGACGTTCTCGAGCGCAGCGTGGAACACCTCGATCGGGTTCTCGCGCGTCTTCTTCTCGATGACGTCGAAAGCGCCGTAGACGATGCGCTCGGCGACCGACTTCTTGCCGTCCAGCATGATCGAATTCATGAACTTGGTGACGACAATGTCTCCGAACTTCGGGTCCGGAATGATTTCACGCTTTTCGGCGCGATGACGACGGGACATCTGAAGCGCTCCTTACTTCGGCCGCTTGGCGCCGTACTTCGAACGGCGCTGCTTGCGGTCCTTGACGCCCTGGGTGTCGAGGACACCGCGGATGATGTGGTAGCGAACGCCCGGCAAGTCCTTGACGCGGCCGCCGCGGATCATCACCACGGAGTGCTCCTGGAGGTTGTGCCCCTCGCCCGGAATGTAACCGATGACTTCGAAACCGTTCGTCAGGCGGACCTTGGCCACTTTGCGAAGGGCCGAGTTCGGCTTCTTCGGCGTCGTGGTGTAGACGCGCGTGCAAACACCGCGCTTCTGCGGGCAGGCCTCCATGGCCGGCACCTTGTTCCGCTTGGGCGGGTCTTTCCGCGGCTTGCGGATCAGCTGGTTGATGGTCGGCATTCTGTGCCCTTTACCTCTGCCATCCAAAAATTCGGGTGCGACCCCGGCCTTCACCGACCCCGTCCAAACGGAATCGCACCTCGGCCATGCTCGATCGAGCACGGGAGGCGCTGCGAAAACCAGAGGACCACGGGGTTAATCGCGGTCATGCAATCGACGCGTATTCGCCTTTTGAACCCGGCAGCGTTTAAGTTTTCAGGTCCCACGCTGAGGCGCGTTGGAACACGTCAGGACTTACCGCCTGCCATCGGGATGCGCGGAACCTACTCAGATCGCCCCGGCGCGTCAAGGAAAATGTAGGAAATCGTGAAAACCCGGCCCATCGGGGCTTGCCCGGCCCCGCATCGCCCGTTCGATCGCGTCGCTTTGGGGTTTTGTGTCGCGACAGCGGGCAGAACAGTAACAATATTTCGCTCTACCTGCATTCCACCGCTACCGATCTCTGAATGTTCCGCGTTCGCCGAACGTTTCGAATCCGAGCGTTCCCCGATTCCGTTGCCGTGGCGCTCAGTCCTTGAAGGTGATCACCGCTACGTTGCCGGCCAGTGCGTCCTGATAGGCGTCGTCGTAGGTCGGATCCTCCGGCTCTTCTGTCAGCACGCCGATCTGGTCGAGTTCGGCTTCCAGGAAGCCCTCCCCCGCCAGCGCTTCGAGCGTCTTGCGGACGGCACTGTCGTCGTCCGGGGCGCTCAGCAGCACGTGCACCGGGATCGCATCCTCGGGCAGTCCGTCCTCATTGTCCCAGACGCGTCCCACGACTAGGAACACGGTCGGATCGAGGGGAGTGTCGTTGTCATTCATGGCCATGCTTCGGTCCTTTTTGTTTGAAAGCAGAAAGGCCGCCCGGGGGCGGCCTTTCGAGGACGTTTCGAGCCCGATCGCTATTCGGCAGCGCCGGACAGGTCTTCCAGCAGACCCTCGGCGGCGCTTTCGTCGGAACGCTTGCGGCGCTCGTCCAGGATCAGATCGTCGCGATGGGTCGCGATCTGCCGGATCCGCTTCATCACGCCGCCGGTACCGGCAGGGATCAGGCGTCCGACGATGACGTTCTCCTTCAGGCCGACCAGCGGGTCGGTCTTGCCATTGACCGCCGCCTCGGTGAGGACGCGCGTCGTCTCCTGGAAGGAGGCCGCGGAGAAGAACGATCGGGTCTGCAGGCTCGCCTTGGTGATGCCGAGCAGCACCGGCACGCCCTTCGCCGGAGTCTTGGCCGCATCGATCGTCCGCTCGTTGACCTCCTCGAAGTCGATGCGATCGACCTGCTCGCCGGCGAAGAACTCGGTCTCGCCCGGATCGGTGATCTCGATCTTCTGAAGCATCTGGCGAACGATCACCTCGATGTGCTTGTCGTTGATCACCACGCCCTGTAGCCGGTAGACCTCCTGGATCTCGTTGACCAGATAGGCCGCAAGCGCTTCCACGCCCTTGACCGCGAGGATGTCGTGCGGCGCCGGGTTGCCGTCGAGGACGTACTCGCCCTTCTCGATGACGTCGCCTTCCTGCAGGTGGAAGTGCTTGCCCTTCGGGATCAGGTACTCGACCGGCTCCAGCGACTCGTCATGCGGCTCGACGATGATCCGCCGCTTGTTCTTGTAGTCGCGTCCGAACCGGATCGTGCCGGACACCTCGGCGATGATCGCATGGTCCTTCGGCCGCCGCGCCTCGAAGAGTTCGGCCACGCGCGGCAGACCGCCGGTGATGTCCTTCGTCTTCGCGCTTTCCAACGGGATACGGGCGAGCACGTCGCCGGCCTTGACCCGGCTGCCGGGCTGCACCGAGAGGATCGCATCCACCGACAGCAGCAGGCGGGCATCGCCGCCGCGGGCCAGCTTGGCGATCTCCCCGGTTTCCGTCTTGACGACGATCGCCGGCTTGAGGTCCTGGCCACGCTGCGAAGTGCGCCAGTCGATGACCACGCGCTTGGTGATGCCGGTCGCCTCGTCGGTGGTTTCCTGCACCGAGGCACCGTCCACCAGGTCCTCGAAATCGACAACGCCATCGACTTCCGACAGCATCGGCCGGGTATACGGATCCCATTCGGCGATCCGCTGGCCGCGCTTGACCGCATCGCCCTCGTCGACATGCAGCTTGGAGCCGTAGGTGACACGGTGCACTGCGCGCTCGTTGCCGTCACTATCGACCACGACGATCGACATGTTGCGGACCATGGCGATCAGGTTGCCGTCGCTGTCGCGGGTGACCGCGCGGTTGCGCATCTTGATCGTGCCGTCGACGTTCGATTCGATGAACGAGCTGTCGACCACCTGGGCGGTACCGCCGATGTGGAAGGTACGCATCGTGAGCTGGGTGCCCGGCTCGCCGATCGACTGGGCCGCGATGACGCCGACCGCCTCGCCCATGTTGACCGGGGTGCCGCGCGCCAGGTCGCGGCCGTAGCAGGTCGCGCAAACGCCGGTTTCGGTCTCGCAGGTGAGCACCGAGCGGATCTTGATCTGCTGGACCTTAGCCGCCTCGATCAGTTCCACGTCCTTCTCGTCGATCATGCGGCCCTTGGGCACGATGATCTCGCCGGTGGCGTGGTTGTAGACGTCCTCCGCGGCCGTGCGGCCGAGCACGCGCTGGCCGAGGCTCGCGATCACCTGGCCGGCGTCGACGATCGCTTGGACCGTGATGCCGTTCTGCGAACCGCAATCCTTTTCCAGAATGATCGAGTCCTGCGCCACGTCGACGAGGCGGCGGGTCAGGTAGCCCGAGTTCGCGGTCTTCAGCGCAGTGTCGGCCAGGCCCTTGCGGGCGCCGTGCGTGGAGTTGAAGTACTCCAGAACCGACAGGCCTTCCTTGAAGTTCGAGATGATCGGGTTCTCGATGATTTCACCCGACGGCTTGGCCATCAGGCCGCGCATGCCGGCGAGCTGCTTCATCTGTGCCGGCGAGCCGCGGGCACCCGAGTGCGACATCATGTAGACCGAGTTCATCGGCTTCTGGCGCCCGGTCTCCTCTTCGACCTGAACCGCCTGAATGCGCTTCATCATCTCGTCGGCGACGCGGTCCGTGCACTTGGCCCAGGCGTCGACGACCTTGTTGTACTTCTCGCCCTGCGTGATCAGGCCGTCGTTGTACTGCTGCTCATACTCGGCGACCATGGCCGACGTCTCCGCCACCAGCTTCGCCTTGGTGTCCGGAATGACCATGTCGTCCTTGCCGAACGAAATGCCGGCGCTGCAGGCGTTCTTGAACCCGAGCTGCATGATCCGGTCGCAGAAGATGACCGTCTCCTTCTGACCGCAGGCGCGGTAGACGGTGTCGATCATCCGGGAGATTTCCTTCTTCGTCATCAGCTTGTTGCAGGTGTCGAAGGGAACCTCGTGATGCTTCGGCAGCAGTTCGGCGATCATCATCCGGCCCGGCGTCGTCTCGAAGATCTGCGAGGTCGGATTGCCGTCCGCATCGACCGACTTGTAGCGGCCGCGGATCTTGGTGTGCAGCGTGATGACCTTGTTGGAGAGCGCATGATGGATCTCGCCCATGTTGCCGAAGGCCATGCCCTCTCCCGGCTCGCCGTCGGCCATGATCGACAGATAGTAGAGACCGAGCACAATGTCCTGGCTCGGCACGATGATCGGGCCGCCGTTCGCCGGATGCAGGATGTTGTTGGTCGACATCATCAGCGTGCGCGCTTCAAGCTGGGCTTCCAGCGACAGCGGAACGTGCACGGCCATCTGGTCGCCGTCGAAGTCGGCGTTGAAGGCCGAGCAGACCAGCGGGTGCAGCTGGATCGCCTTGCCTTCGATCAGGATCGGCTCGAACGCCTGGATGCCGAGGCGGTGCAGCGTCGGCGCGCGGTTCAGCAGAACCGGGTGCTCGCGGATGACCTCGTCGAGGATGTCCCAGACTTCCGGACGCTCCTTCTCAACCAGCTTCTTGGCCTGCTTCACCGTCGAGGAGAAGCCCTTGGCGTCGAGTCGCGAATAGATGAACGGCTTGAACAGTTCGAGCGCCATCTTCTTCGGCAGGCCGCACTGGTGCAGCTTCAGCTCCGGACCCACGGTGATCACCGAACGGCCCGAATAGTCGACGCGCTTGCCGAGCAGGTTCTGGCGGAAGCGGCCCTGCTTGCCCTTCAGCATGTCGCTGAGCGACTTCAGCGGACGCTTGTTTGCACCCGTGATGACGCGTCCGCGGCGACCGTTGTCGAACAGCGCGTCGACGGATTCCTGCAGCATCCGCTTCTCGTTGCGGATGATGATGTCAGGCGCGCGCAGCTCGATCAGGCGCTTCAGGCGATTGTTGCGGTTGATCACGCGACGGTAGAGGTCGTTCAGGTCCGAAGTCGCGAACCGGCCGCCGTCGAGCGGCACCAGCGGACGCAGGTCCGGCGGAATGACCGGGATCACGGTCATGATCATCCATTCGGGACGGTTGCCCGACTGCTGGAACGCCTCGATCACCTTAAGCCGCTTGGCCAGCTTCTTCGGCTTCAGTTCGGTGGTCGCCTCGGCGATCTCCACGCGCAGCTTCTCGCTCTCGCGCTCGAGATCGAGGCTCATGAGCATTTCGCGGATCGCTTCTGCGCCGATCATGGCGGTGAAGGCGTCCTCGCCGTACTCGTCCTGCGCGTTGAGGTATTCCTCTTCCGACAGCAGCTGGTTCGGCTTGAGCGGCGTCAGGCCCGGCTCCAGGACGACGTAGTTCTCGAAATAGAGAACGCGCTCCAGATCCTTCAGCGTCATGTCGAGCAGCAGGCCGATGCGCGAGGGCAGCGACTTCAGGAACCAGATGTGGGCGACCGGCGCGGCCAGCTCGATGTGGCCCATGCGCTCGCGCCGGACGCGCGACAGCGTGACCTCGACGCCGCACTTCTCGCAGATGACGCCCTTGTACTTCATGCGCTTGTACTTGCCGCACAGGCACTCGTAGTCCTTGATCGGGCCGAAGATGCGCGCGCAGAAAAGGCCGTCGCGTTCAGGCTTGAACGTCCGGTAGTTGATCGTCTCCGGCTTCTTGATCTCGCCGTAGGACCAAGACATGATCCGTTCGGGGCTGGCGAGCGAAATCCGGATTTGGTCGAAGGTCTGTGCAGGAGCCTGCTGGTTGAACAGGTTCATGACCTCATGATTCATGGGCTCTCTCCTTCGATGCACGGAGAGGGAGCGTGCTTGAAAGCCCGCTCCCCTCGTCCGGCACTTAACGTCCTAAATCGGTCTTTTTCATGCCCGCGGATCACTCCGCAGCGTCAGCCGCGGGCTCGTCGGTAATCTGGGGCACCTCGGTCTGCTGCAGTTCCACGTTCAGGCCGAGCGAGCGCATTTCCTTCACGAGCACGTTGAAGCTCTCCGGAATGCCGGCCTCGAACGTGTCGTCGCCGCGGACAATCGCCTCGTAGACCTTGGTGCGGCCGGCCACGTCGTCCGACTTGACCGTGAGCATTTCCTGCAGCGTGTAGGCCGCGCCATAGGCTTCCAGGGCCCAGACCTCCATTTCGCCGAAACGCTGGCCGCCAAACTGGGCCTTGCCGCCCAGCGGCTGCTGCGTGACAAGCGAGTAGGGACCGATCGAACGGGCGTGGATCTTGTCGTCGACAAGGTGGTGCAGCTTGAGCATGTAGATATAGCCGACGGTCACCTTGCGGTCGAACGGCTCGCCCGTGCGCCCGTCGTAGAGCACCGACTGGCCGCTAGGATCGAGGTCTGCGACCTTGAGCATGTCGACGATGTCGGGCTCATGGGCACCGTCGAAGACCGGCGTCGCGATTGAGACGCCCTTCTTCAACTGGTCGGCAAGGCGCACGATGCTCTCGTCGTCGAACTCCTTGACCGGGTCGCCCTTCAGGTTGTCGCCGTAGATCTCGACGATCTGCCCCTTGAGCGCGCTGATCTCGCCCGACTTGCGGTACTGGTCGTACAACTCGCCGATCTTCCGGCCCATGCCGGCGCAGGCCCAGCCGAGATGCGTTTCCAGGATCTGCCCGACGTTCATGCGCGACGGCACGCCCAGCGGGTTCAGGACGATATCGACATGCGTGCCGTCTTCCAGGAACGGCATGTCCTCGTTCGGGTTGATCTTGGACACCACGCCCTTGTTGCCGTGACGGCCGGCCATCTTGTCACCCGGCTGGATCTTGCGCTTCACGGCAACGAAGACCTTGACCATCTTCATGACGCCCGGCGGCAGTTCGTCGCCGCGCTGCAGCTTCTCCACCTTGTCGATGAAGCGCTGCTCCAGGCGCTTGCGGCTCTCGTCGTACTGTCCGCGCAGCGCCTCGACCTCGCTCATGAACTTCTCGTCGTCCGCAGCGAACTGCCACCATTGCGAGCGCGGGAACTCGTTCAACACATCGCCGGAGATGACAACGTCCTTCTTCGAGCCCTTGGGTCCGCCGATCGCGGTCTTGCCGATCAGCATCTCGGCCAGGCGGCCGTAGACGTTGCGGTCGAGGATCGCCTGCTCGTCGTCGCGGTCCTTGGCCAGGCGCTCGATCTCCTCGCGCTCGATGGCCATGGCGCGCTCGTCCTTCTCCACGCCGTGCCGGTTGAAGACCCGCACCTCGACGACCGTCCCGGTGACGCCGGGCGGCAGCCGCAGCGAGGTGTCGCGCACGTCGGACGCCTTCTCGCCAAAGATGGCACGCAGCAGCTTCTCTTCCGGCGTCATCGGGCTTTCGCCCTTCGGCGTGATCTTGCCGACCAGGATGTCGCCCGGCTTCAGCTCGGCGCCGATGTAGACGATGCCCGCCTCGTCGAGATTCTTCAGCGCCTCTTCCGACACGTTGGGAATGTCGCGCGTGATTTCCTCCGGCCCGAGCTTGGTGTCGCGGGCCGCGACCTCGAATTCCTCGAGGTGGATCGAGGTGAACACGTCGTCGCGCACGATGCGCTCGGACAGCAGGATGGAGTCCTCGAAGTTGTAGCCGTTCCACGGCATGAACGCGACGAGCACGTTCCGGCCGAGCGCCAGGTCGCCCAGATCGGTCGACGGACCGTCGGCGATGATGTCGCCCTTGCTGATCACGTCGCCGACACGCACCAGCGGACGCTGGTTGATGCAGGTGTTCTGGTTGGAGCGCTGGAACTTCATCAGGCGGTAGATGTCGACGCCCGACTTGGACGGATCGAGGTCTTCCGTGGCGCGGATGACGATACGCGTCGCGTCGACCTGGTCGACCACGCCGCCGCGGCGGGCCGCGATCGCCGCACCCGAGTCGCGCGCCACGATCGACTCCATGCCGGTGCCGACGAACGGTGCCTCGGCGCGCACCAGCGGCACCGCCTGGCGCTGCATGTTAGAGCCCATCAGCGCGCGGTTGGCGTCGTCGTTCTCCAGGAACGGAATGAGCGCTGCCGCCACCGACACGAGCTGCTTCGGCGACACGTCCATGAGGTCGACGCGGTCCGAGGGAACCAGCATGTTCTCGCCGGCGTGTCGGCAGGTCACCAGGTCCTCGACGAAGCGACCGCTCTCGTCCATCTCGGCGTTGGACTGCGCCACGTAGTGCTTCGCCTCTTCCATCGCCGACAGGTAGACGACCTCGTTCGACACGACGCCGTCCTTGACCTTGCGGTACGGGCTTTCGATGAAGCCGTACTTGTTGACCCGGGCGAAGGTCGCAAGCGAATTGATCAGACCGATGTTCGGGCCTTCCGGCGTCTCGATCGGGCAGATACGGCCGTAGTGCGTCGGATGCACGTCGCGCACCTCGAAGCCGGCGCGCTCGCGCGTCAGGCCGCCCGGACCGAGCGCCGACAGGCGACGCTTGTGGGTGACTTCAGACAGCGGATTGGTCTGGTCCATGAACTGGCTGAGCTGCGACGAGCCGAAGAACTCGCGCACCGCCGCCGCCGCCGGCTTGGCGTTGATCAGGTCCTGCGGCATGACCGTGTCGATCTCGACCGAACTCATGCGCTCCTTGATCGCGCGCTCCATGCGCAGCAGGCCGACGCGGTACTGGTTCTCCATAAGCTCGCCGACCGAGCGCACGCGCCGGTTGCCGAGGTTGTCGATGTCGTCGATCTCGCCCTTGCCGTCGCGCAGCTCCAGCAGCAGCCGGATGACCGCAAGGATGTCCTCCTTGCGCAGCGTGCGGACGGTATCCTCACACTCCAGGTCGAGGCGCATGTTCATCTTGACGCGGCCGACCGCCGACAGGTCGTAGCGTTCGGCGTCGAAGAACAGCGACTGGAACATCGCTTCCGCGCTGTCGATGGTGGGCGGCTCGCCCGGGCGCATGACGCGGTAGATGTCGAACAGGGCATCCTCGCGGGACTCGTTCTTGTCGACCGCCAGGGTGTTGCGGATATAGGCGCCGGTGTTGACATGATCGATGTCGAGCACCGAGATGTCCTCGTAGCCGCGCTGGACCAGCTCGTCGAGGATCTTCGCGTTGATCTCGTCGCCGGCTTCCGCATAGATCTCGCCGGTCGACGGATCGACCATGTCCTCGGCCAGATACTGGCCGTGCAGGTCCTCGTCGGTCACCTTAAGGGCCTTGACACCCTTTTCGGTGAGCTGCTTGATCGTACGCGCGGTAATCTTGCGGCCGGCCTCGATGACCACCTCGCCGCTATCGGCATCGACGAGATCATAGGAGGCCTTGGTTCCCTTCAGGCGATCGCCATCGAACGGCATCCGCCAGGCGCCTTTGCCCGAGCGGCTGTACTCGATGCGCTTGTAGAAGGTGTTGAGAATTTCCTCGCCGTCCAGGCCGAGCGCCATCAGCAGCGACGTGACCGGGATCTTGCGGCGCCGGTCGATGCGCGCGTAGACGATATCCTTGGCGTCGAACTCGATATCGAGCCAGGAGCCGCGATAGGGAATCACGCGTGCGGCGAACAGAAGCTTGCCGGAGGAGTGGGTCTTGCCCTTGTCGTGATCGAAGAACACACCGGGAGAGCGGTGCATCTGCGAAACGATGACGCGCTCGGTGCCGTTGACGATGAAGGTGCCGTTGTCCGTCATGAAGGGCATGTCGCCCATGTAGACGTCCTGCTCCTTGATGTCCTTGACCGATTTGGCGCCGGTGTCCTCGTCGACGTCGAACACGATGAGCCGCAGCGTCACCTTCAGCGGCGCGGCATAGGTCATGCCGCGCTGGCGGCATTCCTCGACGTCGTATTTCGGCGCTTCGAACTCGAACCGCACGAATTCCAGCAGCGCGGTGCCCGCGAAGTCGGAAATCGGGAACACGGACTGGAACACGGCCTGCAGGCCTTCGTCGCTGCGCCCACCCTTGGGCTCGTCGACTTGCAGGAACTGGTCGTAGGACGCCTTCTGCACCTCGATGAGGTTGGGCATCGCCGTAACATCGCGGATCGATCCGAAAAATTTCCGGACACGCTTGCGACCGTTGAACGTGTGGGTCATTGTCGCTCCTCGTATCGCCTGGGTGACGGCTGTCCGCAACGCCCCTTGTCCAATCGGGCGATCCGCCCGGGCGCTTCGGATAACCGTCCCCTATCTGGGACGGACGCCCCGGAACCGGGTCGCGACCCGCCGGGGCTGGAAATGCGGTCCCGGGAAGCCCGGGACCGCGATGGGCAGATGCCCGATTACTTCAGTTCGACCTTGGCGCCGGCCTCTTCGAGCTTCTTCTTCAGCTCTTCGGCTTCGGCCTTGGAGACCTGCTCCTTGACGGTCTTCGGTGCGCCTTCGACCAGTTCCTTGGCTTCCTTCAGGCCAAGGCCGGTGATGGCACGGACTTCCTTGATGACGTTGATCTTCTTGTCGCCGGCATCGGCCAGGACGACGTCGAACTCCGTCTTTTCTTCCTCGGCCGGAGCAGCGGCACCGCCACCGGCGGCGACGGCGGCGACGGCCACCGGAGCGGCGGCGGAAACGCCCCACTTCTCTTCCAGGAGCTTCGACAGTTCGGCCGCTTCCATGACGGTCAGGGCGGACAGTTCATCAACGAGCTTTGCGAGATCAGCCATTTTTCATTACCTTCGTATTCGAACCAGTGCTTGGTCGTAGACAGTGTGCTGGTAAGGGCGCCTTATGCGGCCTCGTCCTTCTTGGCATACGCGCCGAAGACGCGGGCGAGCTGCCCGGCCGGAGCGTTGACAACCTGGGCGATGCGGGTCGCCGGGGTCTGGATCATGCCGACCAGCTTTGCACGCAGCTCATCGAGCGACGGCATGGTAGCCAGGGACTTGACTCCGTCCGCATTCAGGTTGGTGGAACCGAGCGCGCCGCCAAGGATGACGAACTTGTCGGTCGTCTTGGCGAAATCGACGACGGCCTTCGGGGCTGCGACCGGATCGTCCGAATAGGCGATCAGAGTCGGGCCCTTGAACAGGTCGGCGATATGCTCCAGTTCCGTGCCTTGAAGGGCAAGTTTCACAAGGCGGTTCTTGGCAACTTTGACGGACCCGCCGGCCTCACGCACCTTCGACCGCAGCGCGGTCATCTGCGCAACCGAAAGACCCGCATAGTGCGCGACGACGACAACGCCGGTGCTTCCCAGCACCTCGTTGAGCGACGTCACGAACTCGTGCTTTTCCGCTCTTTCCACTTGCCTTCTCCATTTGGTGGCGTTGCCGCCACCGGTTTGCCTTTGCCGCCCGCTACGGGCCCGGGGAAACCCGGGCGCGGCGCGAGGCGACGCTCAGGGTTCCTGTCCCCTCGCTCGCGCAGGGCGCGGCAAGGCGCATGGTTCGAACCGGTTGACCGCCCGGCGAGCCGGTCGGAGGAATGCGGTTCTGACCCATCTATGCAGGCCCGTATGGCTTAAGCCGGTTTCCCGGCACCTGCAGTCTCGGACAGGGAGATCCGGCCTGGGCCGGATCGGACCTCCCGGCGCGAACCGGGAGGAACTTCTTGTAGCCGCGACTCAGCCGGCGGCGATGGTCGACGGATCGACCTTGACGCCCGGCCCCATCGTCGACGACAGGGCGACCCGCTTCAGGTAGGTGCCCTTGGAGCCGGACGGCTTGGCCTTCTGCACGGCATCCAGCAGCGCGCGGATATTCTCAACCAGCGCGTCCTGGCTGAACGACACCTTGCCGACGCCGGCATGCACGATACCGGCCTTCTCGACGCGGAACTGCACGGCACCGCCCTTGGCGTCGCGCACGGCCGAGGCGACGTCCGGCGTCACCGTGCCGACCTTCGGGTTCGGCATCAGGCCGCGCGGGCCGAGCACCTTGCCGAGGCGGCCGACCAGCGGCATCATGTCCGGCGTCGCGATGCAGCGATCGAAGTCGATCTTGCCGCCCTGCACCTCGTTGACCAGTTCTTCGGCGCCGACGATGTCTGCGCCGGCCGCCTTGGCCTCGTCGGCCTTGTCGCCGCGGGCGAACACCGCCACGCGCACGGTCTTGCCGGTGCCGTTCGGCAGGATACAGACGCCGCGGACCATCTGGTCGGCGTGACGCGGATCGACGCCGAGATTGATCGCCACTTCCACGGTCTCGTCGAACTTGACCTTGGCGCGCTCCTTGATCAGGGCCAGAGCCTCGCTCAGCGGATACGTCTTGTTGCGGTCGATGCCGTCGCGTGCGGCACGGATGCGCTTTCCAATCTTCGCCATGACCTTACTCCGTGACCTCGAGACCCATGGACCGCGCAGACCCTTCGACCATGCGCATCGCTGCGTCGACGTCGTTCGCGTTCAGGTCCTTCATCTTGGCCTGGGCGATTTCGCGCACCTGGGCCTTGGTGACCTTGCCGACCGTGCCGCGGCCCGGGGTCTTGGACCCGGACTTCAGGTTCGCCGCCTTCTTGAGGAAGAAGCTCACCGGAGCGGTCTTGATCTCGAACGTGAACGAGCGGTCGGAGTAATAGGTGATCACGGTCGGGCACGGAGCGCCCTTCTCGATGTCCTGCGTCTGGGCGTTGAACGCCTTGCAGAACTCCATGATGTTCAGGCCGCGCTGGCCGAGCGCCGGGCCGATCGGCGGCGACGGCGTCGCAGAGCCGGCAGCGACCTGCAACTTGATGTATCCTTCGATTTTCTTCGCCATTGGTCTCTCCTAGCAAGAGCGCCGGAAATCCGGCTTTCAGGAGCGGGTGGTTCGGCTCGACGCGCCCGGCGAAGACGCGCATCCCCTTCCACCCTTCGACACGACAGGGCGCGGGTAGGA
This sequence comes from Polymorphum gilvum SL003B-26A1, assembly GCF_000192745.1. Lineage (NCBI taxonomy): Bacteria > Pseudomonadati > Pseudomonadota > Alphaproteobacteria > Rhodobacterales > Paracoccaceae > Polymorphum > Polymorphum gilvum. The sequence continues at coordinate 1,824,353 of NC_015259.1, read as the reverse complement.
CCCGCGCCGCGACGCATCTGCCGCCGGTCGGCGGCGTTTCTCGGTCAGATCTTGTCGACCTGGCCGAATTCCAGTTCCACCGGGGTCGCCCGGCCGAAGATCGACACCGCCACCTTGAGGCGGGCACGCTCGTCGTCGACCTCCTCCACCAGACCCGAGAACGACGCAAACGGGCCGTCGGAGACGCGTACCTGTTCGCCGACCTCGAAGCTGATGGACGGCTTCGGCCGCTCCACGCCCTCCTGCACCTGATGCAGGATGCGCTGCGCTTCCGATTCGGAAATCGGCATCGGCTTCTGGTCGGTACCGAGGAAGCCGGTCACTTTCGGGGTGTTCTTGATCAGATGAAACGCCTCGTCGGTCATTTCCATCTTCACCAGGACATAGCCCGGGAAAAATTTGCGTTCGGCGTCGACCTTGCGCCCGCGACGCACCTCGACGACCTTTTCCATCGGAACGAGGATTTCCTCGAAAAGGTCCGACAGGCCCTTTTGAGCGGCTTTTTCGCGAATGGAATCGGCCACCTTCTTCTCGAAATTCGAATAGGCGTGCACAATGTACCAGCGCTTGGCCATGACCTCAGATCCGCATCTTTTTTTCTTGGAACCCCGGCGTCAGTCGCCGATGCCGAGGAGCAGGCCAATCCCCCAGCTCATCGCCTGGTCGGCGAGCAGGAAGAAGATCGAAGCGATCAGCACCATCACGAACACCATGACAGTCGTCACTGCAGTTTCCCGCCGGGTCGGCCAGGTGACCTTGGACACCTCCGACCGCACCTGCTGGACAAATGTAAAGGGATTGGTTTTCGCCATACCGGTTCCGGTCTCATCACGACGTGCGGGCGCGCAGAGTACTCCGCGCGCCTCGCCCGAGTATCCCTAACTAAGGCCTCGGGGGCCGATGATCAAGAACAAAATGGCAGGGGCAGAGGGGCTCGAACCCCCGACCTGCGGTTTTGGAGACCGCCGCTCTACCAACTGAGCTATACCCCTTTCGGCGACACCTTTCGGCGCCGCGGATCTTGCTCCTGATAGTCCCTGTCGCCCGCACTTGGCAAGCGGTTTCAGAGACAGGACGACGCCGGACCGCGTTGGGCGATCCGGCGTCGGATCAAGTCTTTACTTGATGATGGAGGCGACGACGCCGGCGCCGACGGTGCGGCCGCCCTCGCGGATGGCGAAGCGCAGGCCTTCTTCCATGGCGATCGGCACGATCAGCTCCACCTCGACCGAGACGTTGTCGCCCGGCATCACCATCTCGGTGCCTTCCGGCAGCGACACGATGCCGGTCACGTCCGTCGTGCGGAAGTAGAACTGCGGCCGGTAGTTGGTGAAGAACGGCGTGTGACGGCCGCCCTCTTCCTTCGTCAGGATGTAGGCCTCGGCCTTGAACTTCGTGTGCGGCGTCACCGAGCCCGGCTTGCACAGCACCTGGCCGCGCTCCACGTCCTCGCGGCCGATGCCGCGGATCAGCGCGCCGATGTTGTCGCCCGCCTGGCCCTGGTCCAGCAGCTTGCGGAACATCTCGACGCCCGTCACCGTCGTCTTGCGCGTGTCGCGGATGCCGACGATCTCGACTTCCTCGCCGACCTTGACGATGCCGCGCTCGACGCGACCGGTCACCACCGTGCCGCGGCCCGAGATCGAGAACACGTCCTCGATCGGCATCAGGAACGGCTGGTCGATCGGACGCTCCGGCGTCGGGATGTACTCGTCCACAGCCGCCATCAGCGCGCGGATCGCGTCGCGCCCGATCGCCGGGTCGCGGTTCTCAACCGCCGCCAGCGCAGAGCCCTTGACGATCGGAATGTCGTCGCCCGGGAAGTCGTAGGACGACAGCAGCTCGCGCAGCTCCATCTCGACGAGCTCCAGCAGCTCCTCGTCGTCGACCTGGTCGACCTTGTTCATGAACACCACCAGCGCCGGAACGCCGACCTGGCGCGCCAGCAGGATGTGCTCGCGCGTCTGCGGCATCGGGCCATCGGCCGCCGAGCACACCAGGATCGCGCCGTCCATCTGCGCAGCGCCCGTGATCATGTTCTTCACGTAGTCCGCGTGGCCCGGGCAGTCGACGTGGGCGTAGTGACGGTTCTCCGTCTCGTACTCCACATGCGCCGTCGAGATCGTGATGCCGCGCGCCTTCTCCTCCGGAGCCGCGTCGATCTGGTCGTAGGCCTTGGCCACCGCGCCGCCCGTCTCGGCGAGCGTCATCGTGATCGCCGCCGTCAGCGTCGTCTTGCCGTGGTCAACGTGGCCGATCGTGCCAATGTTCACGTGCGGCTTCGTGCGCTCAAATTTTTCCTTCGCCATCGGCGTCGCTCTCTATCCGTTACGCAGGTCAGTCGTTAAGGTTCGAGGCGGGACGCTTTCCGGCTCGCATCGGTCGCCAGTCAAACGGCGCCCCGACAAGCAACGAATTGCTTCCCGTTCAGTCTCAGGACTTCCGGAACCGAGCTGCGCCCTGTCCGGTCACTCCGATCAGCACCCAGTGATGGAGCGGGTGAAGGGAATCGAACCCTCGTCATCAGCTTGGAAGGCTGCTGCTCTACCATTGAGCTACACCCGCGCACCGGATCTCGGAGGACGATGGTGGAGGAGGTTGGATTCGAACCAACGTAGGCCAAGCCAACGGATTTACAGTCCGTCCCCTTTAACCACTCGGGCACTCCTCCATACCGTCGCGCCTCGATCCGAAGCGTTCAGGATGGCTTCACAGACCGCCCCGCCCGCATGGCCGGGGTAATCCTGTGGCGCGTGTTATGCAGATGCGCATCCCCGGTGTCAACGCCGTTTTGGGAGCCGATCCGACAAAAAACCGCGTTTGCCCGGAAACGGCGTTTCAGGGCGCGCAGGGGCTGCGGGGAAACCCGTCCGCGCCATGACGAGCGCGCAGGGAATCCCGCCTGTCCGTGAGCATAGCGGATCTTGCACCCGCCGGCACGCCCGCCGCAGATCTGTCCACCGCCGCCGGCTGCCCGACCGATGGCCGCGTCGGGTCGGGCGCCCATGCCATGCCCACCGGCGCGATTCTCCGATTGCCGCTGCGCCCGCTTTGGCGCTAAGGGTGCGCCATGATCGATAAACCGAGGGGCAAGCTGCCCGCCCGCCGCGCCGGCGGATTCGTCAAACCCGCTCCGCGCCGCCCGGGCCTGCCGCCGGAAGGTCCGATCCTGCTGTACGGGCTGCATACGGTCGAGGCCGCGTTCCAGAACCCGGACCGCCGCCGGCACAAGCTGTTCGCCACTGAGAACGCCCTGCGCCGGCTGGAGGAGCGCGGCATACGCCCCGACGTGCCGGTCGAGATCCTTGCTCCGCGCGCCCTCGACCGCATGGTCACCCGCGACGCCGTGCATCAGGGCGTCGTGCTCGAGGCCGACGCCCTGCCCGCCTATGGCGTCGACGAACTCAAGGGCGCCCGCCTGGTACTTGCCCTCGACCAGGTCACCGACCCGCACAACGTCGGCGCCATCCTGCGTTCCGCTGTGGCGCTGGCCGCCGACGCGGTGGTCACCACCGAGCGCCACGCTCCCGAGGAAGGTCCCGTGCTGGCCAAGGCAGCCTCCGGCGCGCTCGACATGATCCGCCACGTGCGGGTGAAGAACATGGCCCGATTTCTCGTGGAAATGGGCGAGCAGGGCTTCTTCCGCGTCGCCCTCGACAGCGACGGCGAGGCGAGCCTGGAGCAAACGCCCTTCGGCGACAAGACCGTCCTCGTGCTCGGCTCGGAGGGCAAGGGCGTGCGCCAAGGCGTGCGCGCCGCCTGCGACCGCCTCGCTCGCCTCGACATGCCGGGCCGTATCCGCTCGCTCAACGTCTCCAATGCCGCTGTGCTCGCCCTTTATGTCGCACGGCAGCGGATGAGCCTCTAGCTCAGGTCGCGCTCGCCCGCCGCCTCGGGCGGGATGAGGCCGAAGCGCAGCAGGTTCCCGTGCGGGTCTATGATGTGGAATTCCTTCATGCCCCAGGGCTTGATCTCGTAGGGGCCGAGCCGCGGCACGCCCGCGGCTCGGAATTCCTCGTAGAGGGCATCGACTCCACCGCCGCGCACGTAAAGCGCGGTGTTGTGGCACAGGTGCGCGTCGTCGGTGAGCCAGAAATGGATCTCGATCGGCCGGCGCCGGGCGATCAGGTAGCCCTCGGCCCCGTAGATCGAGGTGTCGAACCCGAGCGTCCCGGCATAGAAGCCTCGCGTCTCCCCGATGTTGAGCGACGGCAGGATCGGGATCGTTTCGAGGCGATCGTCGGCCATCAACCGCCCAGAACCGACTCGAAGCCCTCGAACCGGGGCAGACCGGCGTAAAGGTCCTTGTTGGTGCCTGCATTCTTGTGCGCTTCGCGGAACTGCTCCGACTTCGTCCAGGCGAGGAAGTCCTCCCGGCTCTCCCAGATCGTGTGCGAGGCATAGAGCGTGACGCCGTCGTCCTCCTCCGCCGGGCCCTTCAGAAGGTGGAAGCTGAGGAAGCCCTTCATCTCGTCAAGGCGCGAATCCCGGCCCTTCCACACGGCCTCGAACGCCTCTTCCTGGCCCGCCTTCACCCTGAAACGGTTCATCGCAACGACATGCTGTCTCTCCCTGACTCCGGACCGCCGGACGGATTTAACCTGAGGCGCGAACTCATATTTACTGCGGCCGGGCCGGTCAAGTCCCGGACCGGCTCAAGGGTGGCGCGTTCGGTCACGGCCGCCCGGAACCCGCGCCTGCCCCCTCCGCCGCCGCGCCTGCGCCGGCCTCCCGCTTCCCCGGCCCCGCTTCCCAGGCCCCTCTTCCCAGGCCTCTTGGCAAGACACATCGGTCATGCTAACTCAGTTTGTAATGTTATTACATTAACAATCCGATCGGACGCGAGCCAGAGAATGAACAACCGTCTCCCCGTCACCGTGCTGTCCGGCTTCCTCGGCGCCGGCAAGACCACCCTGCTCAACCACATCCTCGCCAACCGCGAGGGCCGCCGGGTCGCGGTCATCGTCAACGACATGAGCGAGATCAACATCGACGCCGCGCTGGTCCGCGATGGCGGCTCGCTGTCGCGCACCGACGAACGGCTGGTCGAGATGACCAATGGCTGCATCTGCTGCACGCTGCGCGATGACCTGCTGCGCGAGGTCCGCAGCCTGGCCGAGGACGGCCGCTTCGACTGCCTGCTGATCGAATCGACGGGGATATCCGAACCGCTGCCGGTCGCCGCAACCTTCGAATTCCGCGACGACGAAGGCCGGAGCCTGGCCGACGTCGCCCGCCTCGACACCATGGTCACCGTCGTTGACGCCGCCAATCTGCTCGCCGACTTCGGCTCCGATTCCTATCTGCGCGACAAGGGTGAATCGCTCGGCAGCGACGACGAGCGCACGCTGGTCGACCTGCTCGTCGACCAGATCGAGTTCGCTGACGTCGTCGTGCTCAACAAGGTCTCGGCCACCGAACCCGAAACGCTCGACGCCGCCCGCAAGATCGTGCGCGCGCTCAACGCCGGCGCGCGGATGATCGAGACCGACTTCGGCCAGGTGCCGCTGTCCGAGGTGCTCGGCACCGGGCGCTTCGATTTCGACCGGGCCCACGAGCATCCGCTCTGGTTCAAGGAACTCTACGGATTTACCGACCATGTCCCTGAGACCGAGGAATACGGCATCCGCTCGTTCGTCTACCGCGCCCGCAGGCCGTTCCATCCGGCCCGCCTCAAGGCCTTCCTCGATCGCTCCTGGCCGGGGGTGACCCGCGCCAAGGGGTTCTTCTGGCTGGCCACCCGCCCGGACTTCGTCGGCTCGATCAGCCAGGCCGGCGCCCTGGTGCGCACCGAGAGGCGCGGCCTGTGGTGGTCGGCGGTGCCGAAGGCGCACTGGCCGGACGACCCCGCCTGGGCCCGGTCCATGGCGCACTGGCTCGATCCGGTCTGGGGCGACCGGCGCCAGGAGATCGTCTTCATCGGCTGCACCCCGATGAACGAGGCGCAGATCCGCGCCGACCTCGACACCTGCCTGGTCGCCGCCGACCGGTTCCGCCCCGACGCCTGGTGCGGCCTGGCCGATCCTTTCCCGGCCTGGGATCATCAACGCGCCTGAGGCGCCGCTGACCCGACGGCGCGCTCGCCACACCCGACGAGAAGGGGATGCGCGACCGAAAACGATCTGCTAAAAGCCGCCTGACGCCGGTATAGCTCAGCTGGTAGAGCACCTGATTTGTAATCGGAGGGCCTGGAGGCTAAAAAGCGAGTCGGATCATGCGCTTAAGGAGCGCCCGGTCCGGACAAGTACCGAATAGGCACCGGAATCGGTGTCCGCCAGGGCCGGCGTAGCACAGCGGTAGTGCAGCGGTTTTGTAAACCGAAGGTCGGGAGTTCGATCCTCTCCGCCGGCACCATTCTCCCTCTATATGCCGCTTCAGCCGTCATACTCCGATCCCAGCCAGCCAGGCCGCCCAGAGTTCGGTCTCCGTGCATCTGACTCGCTCCCCCTCGGTTCTGCTCGCCGCGAGGGCCCGCAAGACTCGCTGCTCCATACCGTAGGCGTCCGTCTCGCTGTCCCAAGCCTGCTGGAATCTCGCATTCCACCGCTCTGGCACCGCCTCCGGCGGGATATGGCAATTTACCTGCTTAAGCCTCTCCTTCACGTCAACGGCGTGCCCTATCTTCCAGATATCCGTCTGGCCGAACCGCAGCGCATAGGTGAATGCGGTCCTGTTCACATCTCGACCCGTCGAACCCTCCCAGGACTTTGGTTCCGGCCCCGTCGTCGGACGGCCCGTGTTCAGCGCCTTATCGAGAAGCCTTGCCTTGATGAGGGCCTCAGACGTCGGAATTTCGACCTCTTCGGCATTGATGCTCATTACGGCATCTGCATCCCTGCCATCCAGAAGCACTGCTTGCGAGGTCGCATGATAGGGAAGCTGCTCAGCCAGTACATCCAGAAGCATCGGCTGAGGCCTGAAACGCCAAGCCCTGACCATAAGTATGGCCTTGGGCCAACGGAAGTGCCCCGCCTCGTCGTAGTCTTGGGGGCCGCGAACATCCTCACCGATGACGTCGAGGGTATCCACCGCAATACGCCCTATCTCCGCCATTCCCAAGAGGCGTCCGCGGAGAGGTTCCGGCGTCGGCTCGCGCAGGGTTCCGACAAATACTATGCGGTCGCCCGGCGACGAATCCTGGAGGAGGTTGTCCCGGTTGCCTTCGAGGCCGAACGTGATGACCGGCCAGCGCTCCGGATCAAATCCCCACACGCGCGTGATAAAGACCTTCACGTTATCGCTTCATGTTTGCCAAAGGAGGTCCATCGGGCGGCGGGGGAACGTCCTCGATTTCTGCCTTGGTCACCGACCGATAGCGCCGAAGAAGGCTGCTCGCTCCGAGAAGAATGCCCTGATTGTTGACCATTTCCTGTTCCATCAATCGGAGCATGTGCCCCACATTGCCTGAAGCCCCGATTAGTGTTTCCTGACTTGGTATATCACCTGTCGATAGTTCCCACATGTGTTGGCTCAACTGCCTTTCAGCAGCGAACAGATGCTGGTGAATTCGTGAGAGTCTTGGAAAATATAGGCGGACCAGCATCACCATTTTCTTTGCTGTCAGGTGACCGTAGGCCGCCAGTTCGTCCAGGCTATCGAGTTCCTGCTTGGCCCCGATGTCCCCGTGTGTGCTTGCCACAAGGAGCTTGAAGAGTCGGACGTTCCGTTCAGAGACCTCATTCATTAGAAGATAGAGCTCTTCTAATTTTGGCTGCAGAAACTGTATCCTCTGTTGGCGGCGAGAGAATGATTGGTTCAGAGCAAGGACGAAAAACGCAACAGCGGCGGCAATTAATGCCGAAACCAATGAGGCAGTCGCCGAAACATTTTCCAAAATCTGCGGGAGTAGGTTTCCCATCATTCTGCCCTTAGCGTATGCGTAAGAGTTGCTGAAACAGTATCCACGACATCTGAGACGCTGCTCTGTGTGCTAATTTCGCATTCCCACACGACCATCACGCGCCAACCCAGTTCCCTCAGTTCCGCATCCTTCTCGGCGTCGCGCCGCACGTTCCGTTGCAGCTTTGGTCGCCAGTATTCCAAGTTCGATCCGGGCATCCGTGCACCGCCGCAACCCTCGTGCTGATGCCAGAAACACCCCCGCACCTGTATCGCCAGCCTGTGTCGCGGGAACACTATGTCTGGTCGGCCGGGGAGGTCCGTCCGGCAGACGCGGAAGCGGAGACCAGCGCGGTGCAGCGCCGAGCGGAGCCGAACCTCCGGCTTGGTATCCCGTCCCTTTATACGGGACATGTTTCGGGATCTCTGCTCGGGGCTGATCCTGTCCGCCATCGCTAGGCCGCCGGGAGTCGGTTCGACCTGAGGAGTTCGCACATCTCCTCCTTGGTGAGCCGCGATACATCGTCTCCCGCACCCTCGTCCCCTAGGAGGGTTCGGGCGAGGGCCGACTTCCGCTCCAGCGCGACTACGATGGCCTCCTCGATGGTGTCGGCTGCAATTAGGCGCAGATAGGTGACGGGCTCGGTCTGGCCGATCCGGTGGTTACGGTCCTGGCTCTGCGCGTAGTGGTCGTACCGCCACGAGAGGGACTCGTAGATGGTGAAGCTCGCGGCCGTGAGCGTAAAACCGGTGCCGGCGGCGGCCGGGTTCGCTATCAGCACACGGACGTCCGGGTCCTGCTGAAAACTCGCGGCGATTTCCTGGCGCTCGGATGTCGGCGTCCCGCCATAGATCGCGACGGCGCCGGGTATCCGGGCGAGGAGCGTCTCGATTGTCCGGATGTAGTTTGACCAGAGGATTACCTTGCGGCCAGGCACGGAGAGAATATCCTCGATCACGCCGTCGAGTGCCTCGAACTTGGCAGGCGTCCCCTCCGCCTCCGGGAAGATCAGTGACGGGTTGCAGGCCAATTGCACGAGCCTGGTGAGCTTGGCGAGCGCCGTCGAAGCGTAGGCGCGATACTGTTCCCCGCTCATGGCCTCGATCTCACAGACCATCTCGTCCCGCATCTTGTCATAGAGGCGCCGCTGCCAGGGCGGGAGCTCGACACGGACATCCACGAAGGATTTCTCGGGAAGGTCGAGGCACTGCTCCTTCGTGCGACGAAGGATCAGCCTGTCGAAGACATCCCTCGCAAAGGACGCTTCGGGGTCGTCCTCTAGCCGGGCTGTGAATGATTCCAGCGAGCCCAGCGAGCCCCGCCCTGGCTCAATGATCTCGACTTGCGTGAACAGGTCGGTCGCCGTGTTCGTGACGGGGGTGCCGGACAGAAGCCAGCGGAACTTGCAATGCGGCGCCACGATCCTGGCGGCCGCAGAGGTTTGGGACCGCCAATTCTTCGCGGCGTGGGACTCATCCAACACGAGAACCGTTCGCTGCCGCTGCGCCAGCGCGAGCAGCGCGGTTGTTTCGGAGCGGGCGGTCTCGTAGCTGGTGATGATCACCCTTGCGCGCGATTCCCTGAACGTAGCGCGTCTCTTTTTCGGCACCCCCTCCGCAACGTCCACCGACACTGAAGGCGCGAACTTGGTGAACTCAGCCACCCAATTGCGCTTCAGGGAATTGGGGCAGATCACCAGCAACCTGTCGGCCTGCCCCGCGTCGAGTAGTCTACGAAATGCTTCGATTGCGACGAAGGTCTTGCCGAGGCCCTGCTCGAACGCCAGGAGACCGACGCCGCGCCCAGTGAGAAACGCTACGCCCTCATGCTGATGCTGGAGAAGCTCGAAGCCCAAGTCACGCCCCCCGGGCCTGGAAGTGCTGCCCCACCAGACCGTCAAAGTAAGCGTACGCCTCGCGGAACTCCTCGATGTCAGAGGGCTGGAGATCCACTACATCGGCCCTGCTCGCCTTGTTCAACGTCCGGGTCGCCTTCTTGAGTGCGAGCCGGTAGGGGTGAACCCCATCGTGCACCTTGTCCTCAATGAGGTCGATCGTCTGTTGGAGGCTCGTGACGTCCTCGTCGTCGAAGCCATCCTCGCCGCGGTCGAGCGCTCGCCTGACGAGTTGAGGCATGGCGGCGATCTTCGCCTTCGGATGGCTGCTCTTGTCTTGAGTCTGCTGGGCAAGTTTGTTGGCGATGTGTTTCTCCCCGGACATGAGCTGGGCCCACGCATCCGGGTCGTCGTAGAACTCCTTCAGGAAACGGGCGTCCCGATACTCCTTGAAGACGTCATTACGGACCATGTCGAAGACGTCCCGCCGGAGGTCGTCGTAGGCCTTATTGTCAAAATCCCGGAGCTGCGGTCCGATGACACGCGCCTTGCTGATCTCCTCCAGGGTGCTGAACTTCTCGGCCGCGAGCTTCCGCGGATTCGGGTCGTCATCCACGTACTCGACGAACTTGAGCGCGAACTCATAGGCGCTCTTCAGCCGCGCCACCCACGACTCCGATTTGCCCATATTCTCGGCCAGCGTGGCCTGGTTCATCAGTGGCGGATGTCCGGGACGCCCGACCACGGTCTCGTAGATGAACTTGGCCTCGATGTAGCGGCCCCAGTCACGGACGCCGGAGCCGCGCACGTGAATGCCCGCGAGCAAGATCGCGACATCCTTTTCGCCGAAATTCTGCGGAAGTACCTTGGCCTGCACGTAGCGAAAGACATCCTGGTTCTTGCCGCTAGTGAACTTGCGATCCAACTCCCGGAGGATGGTGACGCGGGTGGCACCCTCAAGCACCAGATACTTCCCAGTCGCCGTGCGCTGAACGTAGATCGACTGCATCTGGCCGATCTCCTGGATCGACTTGCGCAGCCCGTCATACCCCGGAGACAGGCGGAGCGCCTCCTCAAGGTCCGCCTCGGACGAGAACCCCTCCATCAGGGAAGTCTGAAGGCGCGGATTGTCGGCCCAAAGGGCTACGTCGTTGTGAACATCGAGCCTGAGCTCTCGGAGTTCCCACTCCGTGTTACCGATCTTCTCAAAGAGGGCCCGCTCCGCTTTGTGCGGAAGAGCCTCCAGCGTGGGCGCTTCACCATTAGCCATCTGATCTTTCCTTTCTTGCTCAGGCAACTTCACGCAAGATGATGGCAGCCCATCAAGTTGTCAAGGGCTGACGTGGACGCAGCGGGAGCCGGGCTCGTTAACCAGATGTTCACCTTTTGTTGAGATCATGGTAAACTCTAAAAGTTCTTGATTCTCCGAGCTTTGGGGGCATATGAGGGCAGAAAGCTTGAGCGAAATCAGGTACACAGAACGGAGAACAACCGTCGCCGCCTCCCACCGCTGCGTAGACCTATTCGCCGGTGCTGGCGGCCTTGCGGTCGGATTTAGGTCGGCTGGGTGGGGCATCGTCGCAGGGAACGACGTCGACCCGGATGCAGCACAGACTTTCAGGCTCAATTTTCCGGAGGCCTCCTTCTTCGAAGGGCCCGTATCTAAGCTCGCCGCGGATGAGCTCCTTGCGGATTGCGGCATAGAGAGAGGCGACCTCGACTGTCTCGTTGGCGGGCCGCCTTGCCAGTCTTTCAGCCACAACAACCACCACAGATCGGCAGTCGACGAGCGCGCGCGACTTTTCGAGCACTATCTGACGCTGGTTGGAGCCCTGAATCCCAAGACACTGGTGATGGAAAACGTCCCCGGCATTCTGTCGATCGACGGCGGTCGGGTCGTAGACGAAATACTGGCAAGCCTCAAAGAGCTGGGTTTTGATGCAGTCGTCGGCCGCCTGTCTGCGGAGGAGTTTGGAACGCCACAACTGCGCAGAAGGGTCTTTATAGTTGCGAGCCGCATTGGTGCTGCCTCCGAGCTCCTGCCCAACCCCACGCACTGGTCGCCGGCACTGGCCAAGTGGGGCGGTCCAAAGGAGCGTCCTGCGGGCGCGACGAAACGTCCGGTAACCGTCTGGCAGGCAATCGGTGACCTTCCCGAGATCGAGAACGGTGGGGGTGTTCAAATCGCGCCTTGGGCGTCGAGTCATCCGACGACGACGTATCAAAGGGAGATGCGCCGCGCCGCGCCGCAGTTGTACAATCACGTTTGTCACGCGCTGGCGTCTGTAAACCTCGATCGCATTGTCCATGTGCCCGAGGGCGGCAATTGGCGGAACGTGCCACGCGATCTTCTTCCGGCGGGCATGAAGAGGGCGCGGCTACAGGACCATACGAAGCGCTATGGAAGGCTCTCGCGCGGCGGCTTCGCCTCCACGATCCTGACGAAGTGCGATCCTCACTGGGGCGCCTACGTACACCCCACTCAAGACAGGACTATTTCCGTCAGGGAGGCGGCCCGCCTCCAAGGATTCCCGGATTCATTTCGATTTGCCGGAGACAATCTCAGCAAACACTATACCCAAGTCGGAAATGCCGTGCCGATCCAAGTGGCCCAAGCCATTGGGTCGGCCGTTCTCGCCCACGTCAGGCAGCATGACGTTAAGGTGGCCAAAGCGCGGTCGCTCAAACGAGCGGCATGACCTCTGCCACTACGCGCGCTTCCGTCTTCGGTCGGGCGCATCGTTCCCATCCTTCCGCATCCGGCTCGCATACCACCGGACGGACTTCTCGCTGGCCTTCGCGCCCTCGATCCGTCCGTTGACCTCCTCGGCAATGCGCCGGTAAGTCCAGTCCGGATGCTCGACGATCAGGCGCTCGGCGAGCTTGCCGATGCCCTTGCCACGGCTCGATACGGCGGCCTGTGGTTGCTTCGGAGGCTTCGGCCCTGATGAGGCCGAGCCGAAGAGCATCGAAGGCCTCGGCGGCCACCGGAACGAGCCCGGATCGAGTTCGTACTTGGCGACGAGCTCCTCGGCCTTCTCGAATGCGGCTGCGGCCTCGCCCGGCGTGCAGCCATTGGCCTCGGTCTTCTCTAGCAGCGCCGCGATGCGCCGCCTGACCAGCGGCAGTTCCCTCGCACTCGGCTTCTTGGTCATGGTCCTGTCTCCCGGCGGCCGGATGCCGCGGGGACCATGCTGTCGCGGTGGCCCTCATCCGCGAGCCGGGCCGGAGGGGAAAATCTTCAATGCTCGATGGCGCGGGATCGGTCCTCGGCCGTGACCGCCGTGGCCAGTAGCTCGGCCGACACCCGCTTGAGGAAGCGTCTGTGTCGGCTGTCTGGCGCGAAGGACGCCGCCAGCATGTGGTCGCCTATCGCTCGGAAGGCGTCCTCGCCGTACCGTTGGCGATACCGCGCGGCTGCTTGCCTCACGTCGGCGTCGGACGGCTCCCGCCTGCCGTGGAGCCGCTCAAAGAGCAGGATGAGGACGCCGCCGACAATCGCCGCCCCGTACCAGGTGGCGATGCCCGCATAGATCCAGTTCGCGATAGTCGAGATAGCGTCCAAGGCGTCCACCGGTCGGGTTTCCACCCGTAGATTATCGTCTACATCATCACTTGCGAATAGAAATGTGACGATGAGTCCGTGGACGATCAGTCCACATCTGGCCGCCATGCGGTCATGGTGGACTACAGGAGAGTCTTGGCTCAGAACGTGAAGGCAGCGAGGAAGGAACTCGATCTGTCCCAGGAGGCGCTTGCGCTGGAGACGGAGATTGACCGGACGTACATCTCCGGCATCGAGCGCGGCCTACGCAATCCATCGCTCACGCTCATCGTCAAGCTGGCCACGGCCCTGAAGACGACGCCTGCAGCGCTGCTAAACCCGCAGAAGGACTGAGCGCCGCGGGCACGCATCCACGTCATCCACCCCGCAGATATGAACCGCCGCGATCGATGTCCGGCCAGATCGATTGACCGCGTGCGCCGACCGGCCTGCCGGCGACGAACGCGGCGGGCGCGGCGGCAAGATCGACACTGACCCAGTTGGCCAGTGCGTTCGGCTCGCCGAGCAGGGTTTCGGCTGTGACGCGCGCGGCAGCCGGCGTGGTCCCACTGGCGACGGCAAAGTTGAGGCCATCCGCGCGGCGCTGTTCCTCGCGAGCGGCATAGAAGGCGTAGGTCGGCATGGGTCAGTCCTCCTGTTCGGGATCGGTATCGAGGTTGGAGAGGTCGGCGCCTATGGCAGCTTCCTCCCGCTTGCGCAGCGCGAGCTGCACTGAGCGGGTCGCGTTCATCCGGCCAGTCTCGAATGCGCTGTCGGCCTGGACGGCTTCAAGCGCGATCCGCTCGACCTCCAGAATCGCCTGCGTGACCTTGCGCCAATCGTCGCCGACGAGAGCTTCGGCCAGCTCCTGCGAGGAGAAAGCTCGCTCGTTGTGCGGTACGCCGGAATTGCGCGTTAGCAGGGCCGCACCAAGCTCCTTGTCGCCGGTCGATGCGGCAAGCGCCGCGAGCGAAGCGAGTTCAACCGTCCCCGATTTTTCGATTTGATGCATGATCCGGCTGCGGCGCTCTGATCCGAGACCCTCGCGCGCAAGCATCTGGACGGGGCTCTGGTAGTGGGCGCGTGCTGAGCCCAGTTCCTCGCGCAAGGCACCGACAGTTTTGAGGTAGGCGACCCGGCTGTCGAGCGAGTGGCGCTTCAACTCGGCGCGGTGGCCGTTAACGGCGCGGGAAACGATCTGGCTGCGCTCGGCGACGGAAAGATCGGCGAGCGAACGCTCCACTTCATCGCGGCGCTGCTTCACCCGCCCTTCGAGTCCTTCGAGCAGCCTTGCCTGCTGCTCGCGATTTTCTCTGGCCCGGCGCAGCCGATCGAGAACATCCGTCACGGACACCCACCGGTTCGCAAGGGCCAATTTCTTGACCGCCATGTCATTCTCCTTTGCCATCACATCACGCGAAGGCTCGGGAGCAGACAGGCGCGGCGCAGCCGCATGTCGTCACCGCCATCGCGGTACGGAGGGCCCATCGACCGACCGGACAAGATCACGATGCGACTATCAGCGACGATCGAACGCCATCACGTCATTCAAGAGGGTCGAGCATCCCGTACCTGTTCTTGGCGATCTTCAGGAACGCACGCTCGCTGATGTGCGAAGCCAGAATCTCGTAGACATCGTCAATATTTCCGTCGCTATCCAGAAAGTAATTGACTGCCAATCCGATGTTTGCGTTCAAGCTGTTTGCATAATCAGCTTTGTTTCGATCTTCGCGCATCCCTGATTTTGCCAGGAATTCCGCTCTCTCGTAATAATCCTCTCTTCGACCCAGGAACTGCCCGACCGTTTCTTCAAAATATTCCAGCGCTCCCGGTCTGGTGGGGTCTATGTGGTTGGGCCGCCGTCCGGGCCCGCCTATCCGCCTTACCATTGAATGCCCCCTCTCGAATTGCAGGTATCGCCCTTCGTGCTTTGAATGATCCAGCCGATGCTCCTGTCTAAAAGGGATTGCTCACTTGCCGCACCTTTTCGGCACATTCAAATAAGTAAGTTGCTCTCCCACAACACTCTCATAAAGCCGATAGATGTTTGGTCATGACCAAACATTTCTTCCGCTGATAGTTCAGTCGTCGCCGCCGACATTCGCACGGTGCTTCGCCTGATGCTCCTCAGCCATCCTCTCCCAAAGACCGTCCGGCATCGGTGCGATGGTCCAGAACCATGCACCTGAGCGGCGACCGTGCGCGGCGATCAGCACTTGAGCACCACCTGCCCATGCGATTGCTTGTGGCGCCGTGGCGGTGAGCGATTCCGCCAGCGTCTCGACCGCCATCAGGTCACGGAGCATAGTGGAAGCGATGTTAGTTGACGGGGACGAGCGCGCCATCGGCTCTGGCCTCCGCCTCGACGGTCAGATACTTGCCGAGCAGATCGATCAGAACGTTCCGGTCGGTTGGCTCCATCCTGGCGATGATCCTCGGATCGAGCCCGGCAGGAGCCGCGGCGGCCGCGCCGCCATCGGCGGTGAACGCCAGGAAGCCGTTCAGACGTTCGGGCCAACGGAACTTTAGCAGCACCTCGATCAGCCGGTCGGAGGGTTCCTCGTCCGCCAGCGACCGCTCGAAGGCCTTGCCGAGCACCTGGTGAAAGGCGGTGTCCATCGCCGCCCCGTAGCGCGAACCGAACTCGGCATCTCGCCTGCGGTGGTCGTGAATCGTGGCGACCGAGACGCCGGTCGCCTCCGAGGCCATTTTTGGCGATCCGGTGCGTGATACGATGTCCAGCACGCGCGCCTCTATCGAGGGCGTCCACCTGCGGTCCATCGCCGGGCGCCGCACCAGCCTTTTCTCGTTCGACCTGTCGGCCATGACACATCTCCGCGTTCGTCCGCGACAATGCAGTGCGCGGAGCGCGCGGGACGCCATCGAATTTCTTCTCAATTTTTTCCAGCATCGAGTTCCGAATCGCGGCGATCTCGCGGCACGCGGCCATCCCAGAACGCCGGCCCGTTTCCATCGGGAAGTGGGTTGTTGTCTGGGCGGGGCTCGATGAATTCCAAAGCATTCCGGTGCCCGGTCCGGTGCTTTCGGCCGCCGCTTCCATCACGCCCTTGATCCGACTCCACTTTTGGACTCAGACCCTCTGATCAAGCATAGGAAGGTCTGGCGCCTTGCTCCGGCGGCGGTGGCCGGTGCCTGCCGTTCCCCTTCGTGGCCTCACCGCCGTTTCGCACCTTTGCGGCGGCACCACGGCGCCGCAATGTTGCCTGATTGACTGCTTGGCTTCGCGCGCGAGGACCACGGGGTCTGCGCGAAAAACGCCGTGAAAGCGGCCGATCTGTCCGAATGCCGTTCCAGCGTGCGGACGCGCGAACGCCGCCAGCCGCCGTCAACCATGTGCAAGCGTCCGATCTGTCCATGAATCGACAGGAGCAAAGCGCTGTTTTTCTTACTATTTGTCAGTTCTGTCGCTTCTGTCAGATAGAAATACGAAGATATAGAAACAGCAGCAGGAAGGCCCGGTGCGCGCTGGAAAAGGAGCGCACAGACACGTCCGCAGCCGTTCGCGCCACGGACGTGTCCGATCCGACCGAAGCGTCAGACGCCGTCCCAGTCCAGCGCGCCGCCGACGTGGCGCTCGAACGCGACCCGCGCCTCGGCAAGCACAGGCATGCGCCACACCCTCACGCCACGACTGTCCTTCGCATTCACGTCCACGCCCACCGACTTCAGGAACTGCGCCACAGCCTTCTTCGAGAACTGCGCCGTGCGGTTCATTCCCTTCGCGACCGCGCACACTTCCGCGACCAGCTCTTCCTTGCCGTTCGGCCCGACATCAACCTGTCGAACCGCCCAAACGTCCTCATCGAGCGTCAACCCATCGCCACCAGCCTCAAGGGTCCGGAACCACCAGAACGACAAAGGCTCCCGACGAAACGCCTGCACCTTCTGTTCGATCAGCGCCTGCGTATTCGGGATCGCCATGCGCGGATGCCAATCGCCAAGATCCAGGTTCTGGAGATCGTGCAGCATCGCCGCCAGTCCGCCATTCGCCATCTGTGCGTTCAAGGTATCGAAGAAGCCCGAGGGAAGCCGCTTGCGCGCCTCGGTATCCGCCTCGAACACCGCGAAGCGCCTCTCGTCCGCCGAAGCCGGCACGATCCAGTCCTCGTTCGACGCGATCACGACATGCAGCATATTCGGCCCCGAGACGATAGGACGCCCCTTCGGCTCGAAGCTCAGGACAGGCTCGGTGATGAGGTTCTTGAGCGCGCCCGCCGCCTTCGGATCGCCCGCCCAATAGCCTTCGTCGACGAACAGGAGAACGCAGTCCATCAGGTGCTCGTTGAAGCGTCCGACGAAGTGCTCCGCCTGCGCCACCTGCTTGCCGTGCATCCCCGCCAGCGACTTCAGCGCCCGCGCAAACGTTCCCTTGCCCGCGCCCTTCGAACCCTTGAAGACGAGCGCCACCTCCGCAGGCATGTCAGGCTTCTGCACCATGAACGCCGCCCAGCGCAGGACGTAATCGAAGGATTCGGCGTCGCCCCGACACAGAACGTCCTTGAGCAACCGCTTCAGCAGCGACCAGTCGCCAGCCTTCGGCTCGACCGCCCACCCGCGCCAGAGATTGTAGAGCGACGTGTGCGTCCTCTTCGGCGAAGGATCGAACACGACGCCCTCATACTGACGCCGCCTCGGATGCTTGACCCACCACGAGCCGAGCGCCTTCTGCTTGCCGTCCTCGACCTCCACCGTCCTGCTGTCGAAATGCGCGCTGATCGCGCCCGCAGAGAACCAGTCGACGGCGACGTGACCGAGCGTCGGATGCTTGCTCTCGCGCCCGACCAGATACTTGCCGCCATGCAGGACCGTGAAGTGATTTCGGTTCATGCGCGCGAGCGCCAAGTCGCCCATCGAGCGAGGCATCTCGGGCACGTCGTCGAAGTCGTCCTCGGGTGCGCTGCGCAAGACCTCCTCGATCCAGGCGCCATTACCCGCATCGACCAGCGCCCGCAGCAACGTCTTCAGCGTCACGCCGCCGCGCCTGGTATCGAGCGAGTTCCAGCGCTCGCGAATACGCGCCTCGTCGCCCGCATAGTCTGGATCGGAAGTCGACCACGCCACGAACTCGTCGACGCCTTCGCCCGCGGTTCCATGATGGCTCGCCATCATGACCTTGAGCCATTCGTCATGACGGCCGTTGTAAGCCATGACGTCGAGCTTCGAGAGCAGCCGCGCCAACTGTTCGGCCGTGATCTCTCCCGACCGATTCTCTGACGCGCCTACGGACAGCTTCTCGATCGCACGCAGAAGCTTCTCCGACGCTTCGGGAGCCTCGGAAAGCTCCATCCGCAGCACGTCGTCATCGAGCGCGTAGAGCCGGCCGGTTTCGGGATGAACCGATCCCGCAGCCACGACCTGCCGCCCGAGCGACTTGAACTCGACCCCGCGATAGGCATCCAGCTCATTGACCACGGCGACCTCGGCAGGCTTCCTGAAATATAGGTGCTTTCCGCCGCCGCCCGTCACCACGAAAGGCGCGTCCCGCAAATCGAAGTCGCGCACAAGGCGCGTCAACGGATCGTCGTTCTCGGCGAAGTTCCTCGGATCCACATCCAAGACCAGATCGACGTCGCGCAGGCGAACCCCGACGTTTCGGCCCGCCAGCAATCGCCGCTCTGCCTGTTCGCGAGCCAAAGGCAGCGCAGTGCGCCAGCCCGAAGCGACAGGCTTCTTGCCATCGACCGCAATCAGCTCATGCCCCGCCTCGACGTGAGCGTCCAACGCTTCAGGATCGTGCTTCGACGGCACAATCAGAGCATTCGGCGCCATATCCTCGACAGCGTCGGACTCGAACTCGACGGTCTTCTCCAAAGCTCCGGCAGGCGCGCCGATCCCCTTGGCGCGCCTGTTTCCGTTTTCGTGATGCGCGCTCATCGACCGTCCTCCCCGCGCACGAAGGCGTCGAGGTCGTCGACGTGATAGCGAACGACCTTGCCCTGGACGACATGATAGCGCGGTCCCGCGCCATTCGAGCGCCAGGTGCGCAGGGTTGCAGGGGTCGATGAGAGATAGACCGCCGCCGCTTCGCTGTCGAGCCAGGGACTGCGGTGATGGGCGTCGAGCACGCGGCGCAGCGCGTCCTCGACATCTTCCTTGGTAAGAACTGCCGACATGGCATGGACCTCCGATGGCCGGACGGCAGCGCCGCCGGGCCGGTTTCAGACATCAGGTTTCTGTCTGAGGAGGACCGGATCGCCCGGTCACGCGCCTGCCGGAAAGCCGGCTCCTCGCGGCGCGCGTCGTCTAACAATCACCGATTGGCGCAGAGCGACATCAACATTTGTCGTCGCCCTCCGGGCGGGGGCTTGACGGAGACGGAAGCCGTTCGGCAGCGGACAGGCCGGCGCGATCCCGCAGCCATCTGGGAATGCGCTTGCAATGCTTCCGGCCCCGCACGAAAGCGTCGAGGTCGTCGATGTGATAGCGGATAAACTGGCCATTCACGACATAGAAGCGCGGGCCTTCGCCCCTGGACCGCCAGCCCTTCAGCGTACCGGGCTCGCGCCTGAGGTATGCAGCCGCGGCCTCGGTATCGAACCAGGGCGTGTAGCAGAACGTGTCGAGACACCACTTCACGATCATCTCGACATCCTCGATCGTGACGCGCCCCTTCTTTCGTTCCGGCCTCTGCCGTTGCACAGGGGTTGGCGAATGCGGCCTTGCGCGGGGACCTTTCCCGTTACGCGGCATCGCGGGCCTCGGTCATGTCGGGAAGCTGCATCGTCGAAGCCCGCGCCGCGACGATCCTGTTCTCCAGCGCCTGAGCGTGCGGGCGCAGGTGTTCGACAAGATGTTCGGCATGGACGTAGCCGCCCGAGGCGCCCGGAAGCCGCTGGCCGAGAAGGAGCGCGCTCTCGGCATAGGGCACGCCGGCCGCGATGAACATGGTGCGGGCGTGGTGGCGATACTCGTGCGGGCTCGGCAGGCCGCGCTTCCGCTCTTTCGGCTCGGTCGTGCAGCCCTTGCCGCTTGCCGGCGAGGGCCAGAGCCAGGGATTGTTGAAGGGCAGATCGTCCTTGAGCCGCTGCGCGATCATATCCCGCAGGAACGTGCCCATCGGAAACAGCATGCGCCCGCCGGTCTTCATGTGGTTGAAGATCAGCACGCCGCGCGCGAGGTCCACGTCCTTGCGCTTGACGCCGAGGATCGAGGCCCGCCGGGCGCCGGTCAGCAGCATGGCCCGGTGCAGGTCTCTACGGATCGGCGACAGCACCTCCGTCTTCTCCCACCACTCGGCGAGATCGAGCTCGTCGACGTGTCTGCTCGCCGGCGTCGGAAGCCGCAGGAACGTCACGGGGTTGGAGGTCAGCGTCTCGTCCAGCCGCAAGGCCGTGTTGATGACAGCCCGCAGGGTGCGCATCACGCCGGTCGCGGTCGGCTGGCCCTTCGAGCTTCGCAGGTGCTGGTAGATGTCCCGCACCTCGGCGCGGCTGAGATCGGCCACGGCCCGGTTCTTGTAGCGGGAAAGGTAGTGCTCGACGTTGTAGCGGTAGCTGTCGATCGTGGCGTTCCTGAACGGTTTCTCCTGAAGGTGCTCGTCGAGGGCTTGCAGGAGCGTGATGCCGGTTTCCTTCGGTCCCGCGGTCGGGTCCACGCCGGATTGTATCTGCGACATGATCGCCTTGGCCCGGTTGCGGGCCTCGCGCAGGCCGATCCGGTCGACACGGTCGATCTTGACCCGCACGGTGCGGATGTGGCGGCCATTCCTGCGGACGTCGCCTTGCACCGCGTAGGTCTTGGTGGCAGCATGACAGACGACGAGAAGGCCCTTTACCTGCTCGTCGCGCCAGATGCCCGAGCCGAGGGGTAAGTCCCTGATGCGGGACTCAGTGAGGGATAGGACAGCCATTCGCTTTTCTCTTTCGCAAACACCGGGTGGAGCACCGTGCGGCGATCGTTTTCGGTCGACGCACGTTGATCTACATTGTCGCGCAAGCTATTGTTCGCGAACCGTTATTTGCGATGATAGGCAATAAAACCTAGGAAAATAATCCTATTTGTAATCAGGGGGTCACGGGTTCGAATCCTGTTGCCGGCACCATTTTCCCCTGTCCCGCGGCGGGTACGCCAATGCTCGTGCCACGCCCGCCCGTGCGGCGGTCGCATTCGGCCCGCGGCATTCTTTTTCATTGTGTAGCGCGCAAGTTCGTATGGCAAAAAGCGCAATTTCGGATGGCACAGAGTTATGGCTCTCGAAGGCCATTTGAAACCCCTTTTATCGAAGGGCAGCACCGAGTAGCCATCCCACTTGACGGACGGTAATACGTCCGCCTCGGTCGGCGGCTGCCACCGACACGACTGACAGCAGTCACAGGTTTACCTCCCATTGGCAGGTGATCGGACCCCCGGAGGTGTTTAATCCGCCCATATCCCAAACGGTCGTGGTCGCCGTCTTGTCAATGATGCGCGGCTCGTAAGTTGTGCTTGGCGGGGTGCCGGCGAGGACCACGATCGGTACCGCGTCATAACGCGGCGTCACGCCGAGATTGTGGTTGACGACAAGCGTCGAGGACCCAGTGGCCCACTCGACTGTCCCCTTCTTAGTTGTCTGAAACCCGGTGAGGCCGCTGATTTCATGAGTGCCTTCCTGTAAGCCCATATCCGAATAAATCGGGCCGCTCTCGTTAGAGAAGAGAACCGTATCAGACACGGTGTACTTATTGATGGCGCCGTCCAGCCGGTAGCCGTACCCCTGCGGCGTGCCACCGATGACTGCGGATGCAGACCCATTGTTGTCGACCGTGTTGCCGTCCAGCACCAGGCTGGAGATTAAGGATCCACCCGCGGCGTGGAACCCGTGTCCGCCGGCCGAGCCCAGGCCGTTGTTGCTGATGTTGTGGTTTCCGACGCGACACTTGCCCTCGACGAATTCGAAGCCGCTGCCGTAGCACTTTTGGGTCGTTCCGCCGGCTATGCGGACTTCGATCTTACGCTTTGCCGTTACAGGTGCTGTCGTTTCCGACAGCGGTCCGAACCGCCAGCCACCCGACCCGTCGTTGGACTGACCGAACCCTGACACCCAGAGCGCGTCCGCATCAAGGTCAGTCAGACACCCACCCTTTACGTCGACTGCCCAAGACCTGCCGTTGTCGAGCCTAGATCCGACAAACTTCGCCTCCCGATTGTAGGCCTTGATGCGTGACATGTCGTAGACGGCCGCTGCACCGGTCGGCTCGCTGCACTCCGCGTCAAAGACGTTGACCCCCCCGGCGGCGCCCCCGGCGCGGATCAAATGTTTCGTCCTGAAACTGCGGTGGTTGCCCTGTATTGTAAATTCCGCGCCATAAGCCTGCGCGTCCTCGTATCCTTCGACGTCGACGTCCTCGGCCGTCGCACCGAGCAAGTTGCCACCGGCGCCGATGACCTGCCCGTTGATGTAAAAAGCCTCGCCGGCGACGACATTTTCCCCGCCAATGACATATACGTCCGCAAATCCGTCGAGGTCGAGCGCGCCGACGAGGTAGTGCGTGTTGTAACCGGCGGCGCTGTAGAGCCGTTTGGACCCAAAGCGGATGTCATAGAAATAAGCATACTGAAGCTGGTACGCGCGCAGGACGACGCCGGACGTCTTGGGCGCGAGCGCCCAGAAGCTGATATCGCGCCACGTCAGACCCTTTACGTTGGCAGGCGCGCTGAAGAAGTCGCCCGCCGCGTCCAGGTGACGCAGGATCGTCCTCTGGCCGCGGCCCTCGATGATGCAGTCGTCGTGACTGATCGTCAGCGTGCCCGAGAAACTGACCGTGGCGGCGGGAAGCCTGAACGGCTCGCCAGTGTCGAGCGCCGCCTGAAGCTCGTCGTGTGCATCGTAGGACGCGGTGCGATTTGCCGCGGTGATGTAGTCCCACAGGTGCCTGTCGTCCTTGAGGCGATCCGCCATAATGAACGGTACGCCGCCGGCGATCTGATGAACGACCTTCGTCGTCGGCACGTCTTCGAGAGCGACCGGATCGATAGATCCCGCGGGGATGATCAGCGGCCGCAGCTGCTCTGCGAGATCGGATACGCTGACCCGCACGACATCGTTGACACTGTCTTGCGTCCGATTTGCGACCAGCTCGTCGACACTCGACGCTTGCGGCAGGTTGATCGTGGCGACAGGTGCAGTCATCTAAGCCTCCTCAATCGACCGTCGCGCCACCGAGCGCGAAGACAGGCGACACAACGTCGTCTGCGGTCAGCGTGCGCGCAAAGAAGAACCACGCACCGGAGGGCACGGCCTCGGTACGGGTGTAGTTGCTGTTGGCGGCTGCCTCGAAGGTGACGATGGCCACGCTCGAGGCGCCGTCCTCGTATGCTGAATAGCTCAGCGCGATCTTGGCGATCGACGGATCGTTGGGCGTCGACAGCCCGAACGCGGCCTCTTCAACCCCACCGGTCACCGTGCCGGTCGTAATCGGCAGCGGAGGCACGACGGGCTCCGCGGCCACATCGGCCGAGACGGTCGCCGACCAGGCGCTGACGTAGCCTTCCTTGCTGGTGGCGCGCCGCTGGATCTCGACCGTGTCGCCGTCGGCGTAGCCGGTGACGACGATGGCGCCGCCCGCCGGCACGCTGGCCTCGCTCCAGGTGACCCCGCCCGAGATCCGGTGGCGCAGGGTGTATGTCGCCGGCGTCGCGCCGCCCGTGCCCGGCACCAGCAGCACCGTCAGCCCGTCCGCCGTGGCCCCGGTGAAATGCGTCTCGATCGAGGACACCACCGGCACGGCCGGCACGGCGACGCTCGCCGCCGCATCCCCGCCGGCGCGGCCGTTCCAGGCCGGCGGCACCTCCGCGTCGGTCAATGTGTCGATGATCGGCGCGGCGGCCAGCATGGTCAGCACGTTGCTCATCTGCTCGCCCGCCTGCACCCCGGCGATCACCAGGTCCAGGCTCTCCGCGCCGGCCTCGCCGAACTGCACGATGACGCCGGCCTCCGGCATGTCGCCCGCGCCCGACAGCGTCAGGCTGTCCCTGGTGCCGGCATCCGTGCGCACGGTCCGCAGAACGCTCTGGAAGGTCGCCGCGTCGCCGCTGCCGACCTGTTTCATGAAGCGGACGGCGTAGGCCCCGCCGGCCTCCATCTCCACCCAGCCGTCCAGGCTGATCGTCTGGCCGCGCACGGCGGTCACCCGAAGTGCGGCAAAGGTGCGCTTGAGCACCTCGTAGCTCGCCTTGACCAGGTCGCCGCGCGTCGCGGTGCGCACCGCCCCGTCCTGCACGGCGGTGAAGATGTCCGGCCGGTGGATCGCCTCGTACTGGCGCCGGCGCGCCTCGATCCAGATCTCGTCCGGATCGGTCTTGCCCGGCAGCTCCAGCTCCTCGGTGACGGTGATGTCGCCGGCATGGCCCGGCCAGCGCACGATCCGCTCGCGCTGCTGATAGTCCGCCGTCTCGTCCAGAAAGCGCACGCGGAAGGCGTCCGGCGGCTCGATGTAGGAGCGCCGCCAGGCGAAGTCGCGGCTGTTGCGCGAGTTGACGTGGGCGATCACCAGCTCCGACGGCCGGTCGACCACCACGCTCCACCTGGTGCCGTCGTAGCGCGGGCTCGCCCGGCCGGCGGCGGCGATCTCGGCCAGGGCGTCGAAGGTCGAGGCCTCGAAGTTGCGGTCGCGGTCGTATTTCAGGCCCTTGATCCGGCAGAAGTCGTGCCAGTCCGTCAGCGCCTGCAGATCGATCGCGCTGTCCGGCTCGGCCCAGGTGTTCTCCGGCCCCTGCAGCACGTGGCGGAAATGGCTGGCCGGGTTGCGCGTCGCCCGCGTCACCCAGCTTTGCGTCTCGTGGTCCCAGTCCGGGATCAGCCGCTCGGCCACCGCGTTGAAGCTCTCCAGCGAGGAGTTGAGCTGATAGGTTGCCTTGACGCGCACCGCCACCAGCGACAGCGGCGGGCCGAAGTTCAGCGGATACTCGGGGCGGAAGCTCTGCAGCGCCAGCCAGACCACCCGGTCGGAGGTGTTGGCGTCGATCGCCTCGTCGGTGATCCGCGCCATCTCGATCTCGTAGCGGCCGCGCTCCGGCAGGGTCCAGCGGTACTGACGAAAGAAGCCCTCGCGCTTCTTCGCCGAGAAGGTAATCGTTTCGACCTCCTCCCAGTCGCCGCCCGCCGCCGGCCGCTGGCGGATGCGGATCTCCACGCTTGCCGTGCGAGCGGTGCCGCCGCCGTCGTAATGGATCAGCCCGCCGGGGAAATGCAGGATCACATTGGCCTCGGTGCAGTCGCCGGCGGTGAAGCGCGCCACCGGCGTCACCGGGCCGGTGCCGGTGATCGTGCCGGCGTCGTCGCGCTCGCGGTCGCGCCGCAGCTCCGCGCCCAGCCCGTCCTCGATCACCTGGGACGGGTACAGCGTCACCGGATCGTCGCTCGCCAGCCCCTCGCGGATTTCCGTCTCCACCTCGTCGAAGGCCGACAGCGGCGTGTCCTTGATCTTCAGCTCCGACAGCTGCACGCGGCCGTAGCCGAAGGTGAACAGCGCGCGCACATACTGGTCATCGCCGACGATTTCCGAATAGGAGGGCGCCGCGAACACCGGCGCGATCCGCACCTTGCCGAGCACGGAGGGCACCACGCCGTCGAGCGTCAGGCTGTTCTGCCAGGACGAGATCTGAAACAGCGGCTTCTCGCTCTGTTGCGTCTGGCCGGCCGCCACCTTGGGCGGGATCAGCGCGTTGACCAGCATGCTGCCGGCGACCGCCAGCCCGGCGGCGGCGACCGCCCCGGCGATCTGGCCGAACAGCGCCGACCCGGTGGCGGTGGCCAGCGCCGGCCCGACCCAGACCTGGCCGATCGCCGTCGCCGCCACCGCGACCGCGATCAGCAGCACGTTGCGCAAGGTGTCGTTGCCCGGCACGATCCGGATCATCACCCGCACACCCGCGCGCGGCCGGATCCGGGGCCAGAGATCCGGATCGGCCAGCAGCAGCTCGCCGCGCCCGTCCACCAGCCACACCCTGAGGCGCCGGCGCTGCACGTCGGCCAACTCCGGCAGCGCGAAGGCGACGATCTCCGCCACGCTCAGGCCCTGCGGACAGACCAGCTCGCGCCGGCCCGCATCCGGCCCGAGCACCGGGATGACGGCGACGCGTGCCGAGCTATCGGGCAATGCGGGCGCAGCCAGGGTCATGATCCGGCCTCCCCGTCCTGGGCGGCCAGCCGGGCGTGCCGCCAGAAGCCGGTCAGCCGCCTGGTCCAGTGGTCGTCCAGATAGCTCTCGATGCACGAGGCCTTGCCCTCGCTCACGTGCAGCATCAGCCCCGGGCGCACCACCAGCCCGCAGTGGCTTTCCAGCCGCCCGCGCCGGAAGGTCACCACGTCGAGCTCGCGCGCGCTCGCCACCCGGTGCCAGTCCGGCTTGGCGCCGTCGATCAGCGCGGCGATCTCGGCGCGCTCCGCCGTGGAGCCATAGGCCCCGGCGTAGCTCGGCACCTCGATCCCGTGGGCGGCGAGCGCGAGGCGCACCAGCCCCCAGCAGTCGACGCCCTTGGCGGTCCGCCCGAGGTCCAGGTAGTCCAGGCCGACGAAATCCGTGCTCCAGTGGCTGTGCGGCGCCGTCATGGATGCAGCCCCGGAAAGCGCTCGCGCGTCATCCGCCCCGCCGGCCAGGGCTCCTCGGTGATCGGGTCGCGCGAGATGGTCAGCGTGATGCCCTCGCCGGCGCCCTCCGCGCCGACCAGCTTGAAATTGTGCCACTCCTGCTCGGGCAGGTCTGGGCTGGAGGCGAGCACCACGGCCATCGACACGTCGGCCCTCATCAGCGTCGAGCGCAGCAGCTCGGCCAGCTCGTTGTCGACGCCCTCCACCACCAGCCGCGCCGCAGGCGGCGCCTGTTCCTGGTCGTCCGGGATCAGCACCGAGACCAGCACGAACAGGAAGGCGTCCTCGTCGCGCGCCGGATCGGCGCCGAGCCAGCTGGAGCGCGTGCCATAGCGCAGCGGCTGCAGGCTGAGCCGTTCGGTCGGATCCGTGGACAGTCGGACGATCTGTTCGGTCTCGGGGTGCGTGAACTGCAGCAGCACCACCTCCGTCTCGGCCGAGCCGACGGCGTCATGGGCCAGATGCGCATTGAGCGAGATCTTGCGGCTCATCTCTTCAGCCCCCTCATGGCAGCCCCCTCATGGCAGGACCGTGACGATGAAGCCGAGCTGCCAGTGCGCGCCGATCGCGGCGTAGCTCGGCAGCTGATCCCCGAAAAGGCACGCCCACGTCGCGGCGATCGTCAAGCGATTGCCTGAAGCGTCGGTGAGGAAGGTGCCGTCCGCCGTCGTCAGATAGTCGCCATTGCGCGACCAGTCCGGCATCAGGAACGGCAGCGCGCCCTCGGCCGTCTCCTCGACGTAGAAGCGCTCGAAGCGGGCCCGCTCGTTGTGGTCGACCACCAGCGTCAGCTGCACCTGGTCGACGGCCTTCGAGATCCCGCGCCGCATGCGCGGCGGTCCCTGGTCGCCCTGGGAGCGGCGCCGGCTCTCGCCGCGCACCAGCTTGAAACCCTCGCCGATCGGGTCCGGCAGATCGGATGGCCAAACGGGCAGTGTCATCGTTTCGTCAGCCTCCCCACGTTGCGCACCGCCGACTGGGCGCTGCCCCGGCGGCTGATCGCGCTGCCGACCGCCTCCTCGAACCACACCTCCTGGCGCTTGCCGCCGGGCGCGTCGCTCTCGCGGGTGCGCGCCTCGAAGCCGTCCGGCGGCGTGATCGTCTGCGAGAAGTTGAAGCTGCCGCCGCCGGCGCGCGCGTCCATCGCCTTCAGCGCCGAGTTGGGCAGCACCATCGCGCCCCGCGAGGTGCCGATCACCGGCTCGGGGCCCTTCTCGCCGACGATGCCGAAGGTGCCGTTCGGGATAAGTCCGCCCTTGGCCCGGAAGCCAGCGAAGACGGAACTGAACACTGATCCAAGGATCCCGCCGATGCCGCCGTCCTTGGCACCTGCCCCGAACATGTTGCCGAGCGGCCCCTGTCCGAGCAGCGCCGCCTGCAGCACCATGCGCCTCAGCGACTTCGCCAGGTCGCCGAGCACGTCGTCGAGATCCTCGCTGCCGTCGAGCAGCCGGTCGAAGGCGTCGACCGCCATGTCGCCGAATGCCTGGAAGGCGTCCTGCAGGGCGTAGAGCTGCTCGCGCTCGCTCATGGTCGCCTCCACCAGCGCGCGCACCTGGTCGGTCTGTTCCGGCGTCGCCGCCGCCAGCGCGCCGCGCAGGCGGATCATCTCGCGCTGCACCGGATCGGTCTCGCGCAACACGTCGAGCTCGTCCTCAAGCGCGGCGATCAGGTCGGTGACCGCCTGCCTTTGCCTCTCCAGCTCGCCGGCCGCGGCGCCCCCGCCGGCCCCACCGAGCAGCCTGGTGATTGAAGGAGGAACAGCGGCCGGCGCGGTCGGCCGCGGCTCGCGCCCGGCGTTGATCCCGGCCGCGCCGAACGTGTCGGCGAACCGGCCGGCCATCGGGTTGGCCGGCAGCGCGCCTCGATCGCCCTTGCCGGGGTCGAGGTCCAGCGGTCCCTTGAAGGCGGGCGCGATCTTGTTGCCGAACATGTCGTGGGTGTTGGCCCAGTCCACCCAGCCCTTGAGCTTCGACCAGCCGGCGCCCACCTGGTCGATCAGGTCGACCACGGTGCGGATCGCGTCGGCGATCGTGCCGAAGGCGCCGGCGACGTCCTGGGCCATCGCGCGCGCCTCCTCGCGGAAGGCCGGGTCGGCCAGCTTGTCGGCGAAGCTCTGCAGCACGGGCAGCATGTCGCCGGCGATCTGGATCACGATCCCGCGCATCATCGCCTGGATCCGCGTCAGCGTGTCGTTGAACAGCTCCGCGTCCTGGCCGAGCTTGGTCGAGATGGTCAGCCCCAGCCGGTCGGCCTCAGCGCCCATGTCGGCGAGGCCCTTGCGGCCGTTGTTCAGCAGCGGGATCAGCTGCGCGCCCGAGCGGCCGAAGATCTTGACCGCCAGCGCGGTCTTGTCGGCGCCGTTTTCCAGCGCCGCGAACACGTCGGCCAGGTCCATCATCACCGCGTCGGCCGCCCGCAGCCGGCCTTGCGCGTCGGTCAGCGCCACGCCGAGGCCGGTGAAGATCGCCGCCAGGTCCTTGTCCTTGCCGCTCGCCGCCTGCGCCATCGCGTTGGACAGGCGGAAGATGCTCGACGTCAATTCCTCCAGCGCGACGTCCGACAGGTCGCCCGCCCAGGCCAGCCGCGACAGGCTTTCCGTCGTCACCCCCGCGCTTGCCGCCGCCTTGCTCATGGCGTCGGCGTGGTCGATCTGCTTCTTGACCAGCACGCCGAGCGCCGCCGTCCCGGCCGCCGCGGCCAGCGCCAGGTTGCGGCCCATCTTGGCGGCCTTGGCCGCCGTCAGGTCGAACTGGATCCCGAGGCCGCGCGCCTTCTTCTCCGCCCGGTCGATCCCGGCGTTGAACCTGGTGTCGCGCGTGTCCAGGTCGAGCAGCGCCTCGCCGAGCCGTTCAGCCATTGCCGGCCTCTCCGCTCGCGGGTGCGGCCGGTCCGGCCGGCACGCTCACCGTGTTAGCTTCCTTCGCGTCCGGCTCCGCCGGCACGCTCACCGTTGCGATGCCCATCGCCGCCAGCATCTGCGGCGTTGCCTTGCGGCGCGGCTTGCGCCCGCCGCCCGCCACCGCCTGCAGCCGCCGCACGGCCGCGCTCACGTCCTTGGCGCTGGCGAAGCTCGACGACAGCGATCCGACGCTCAGCGCGCTCAGCGCTTCCTCGGCCTGCAGGCGCGGCAGCATGGTGACATAGGCCCTCACGAGGACCGCCGGCGCCTTGCGGAGCCACCAGTCCGGGTCTCCGCCGTAGTACCGCTGGAGGCGCGGGAGGACGTCGCCCCAGTCCGTTTCGGTTCCGGTTTCGCCGTCTCCTTGCCGGTCTCGCCGCTTGCCAGCATTGCCGTCGCGATCGCTCCCGCCACGCGCATCTTGCGCCGCAGCAGGAGCCGCGTAAAAACCTCGGCGATCGCCATCTTCTGCGAGCCGGACAGCCGGGCGAACACATCGTCGGGCACGTCGACCAGGCAGCGCCTGGCGACCTCGCCGACCAGTGCTTCCGCGCCCTCCTGGTCGTCGCTGCCCGCAAGCTGCTCGATCTCCCGGCCCCTGGCCGTGAACCAGGCGCTGTCCAGGATCGACAGCTCGTCGGCCGAAAGGAGCTCGAAGGTCCGGCCGTCGATGCGGATCACCGGCCGGGTGATCAGCGTTTCGAGGTCGAGGATCGGGGTGGCCATGAAGTCTCTCCTTCTTCGCCGGGGTGAACTGTCAGGGAAATGCCGAGCCGGGCGCAGTCGGCGGCGAGCGCGGCCAGCTTTTGCCGGGCATCGCGCGCCGCCTGCCGGTGGCGGCGCTCCTCGCGCTTGTGGTGGCGCGCGGCCGCGTCCAGCTCGTTCGCCCGCGCCTTGGTCTCGGCGGTTGCGCTGCGCGCCATCGCCGCGCCTCAGGCCAGCGGCAGCTGGTGCTGGGTGACCAGGCGGCCGAAGCTGGCCGCCTTGCTGCCGGCGTCCGGATCGCGCAGCGCGGTGAACTCGAAGGCCAGCCCCGCCGGCTCGCCCTTGGCGAACACCGGTTCCGGGTTGCCGGACATGAAGCAATAGGGCACCTCGTACTGCATGTTCATGCCGTCACCGTAGGGCGACACCTCGGCGCGCAGCAGCAGCGCCATGGTGGCCACCTGTTCGCCCTGGTAGAACTGCAGCGTCTTCTTGCCCGGCGTGCCGCTGCCGGCGGCGACCGTGGTCACCGCGTTGCTGTTGACCGCCAGCCGGTAGGCTTCCTCGGTGACGTCCCAAAGGGTGAAGGAGATCAAAAGGTCCTCCGCGGTGCGGAAGGCCTTGATCGGCACGGTCGAGCCGAGCGGGCGGATCTTGTTGACCTCCTGGGAGTGCTGGATGGTCACCCCGTCCTCGTTCATGCTCTCGTCGCCGTTGGCGCCGATCTTCACCCAGTTGCCGGCGACCGCGGCGTTGATCTCGGGGAAGTCCTCGCCGAGCGGCGCGTACCAGGCCGTGAACGGGGCCGCGATGATTTCGAACGGTTCGGGCATCTCATAGCTCCTCTTTAAAAAGCGCGGCGGACTGGGGCACGGCCGGTCATTCGACCGCCTCCAGCGCGTGGAAGACCTGGAAGGACTGGAAGGCGACGGGCCAGCGGGTGTCGCTGTCGCGGCGCGCCGACAGGCCGCCGGCGGGCTCGGCCCAGTGGATCAGGCAGCCGGCCACCACCTGGCGGCGCAGCCCGGCAAGCACGCGCCGGCAGGCCTGTGCCAGCGCGTTCGCCGCCCGCGGCGTGGCTGCGAAGGACAGCGCGTCGACGCGCTGGGTGTCGTGAGGGAGGTAACTGCCGGCGGCGAGCGACGGCCCGCCCGACAGGGCGAGCACGATGGCTGCGCGCGGCATGAAGGCGGTTTCGTCCGCCGGCAGCTCGCCGCCGAAGACGCGCGTGCCGGCCAGCGCGGCAATGTCGCCGTCCGCCTTCAGTGCCGCCACCAGCGCCCCGATCAGATCCGCGTCCGCCACCGCCGCCTCACATCGAACACGCCCCGGCGGGATGCCGGGGCCATCGAGCAAAGGCTAGTCGCGACCCCGAAACGGAAACACCCGCGCGGCGGCGCGGGTGCGGGGCAAGGGACGGATCGGACAGGACTGCGCGGCCAGCATCCGGGGCCGCAGAAGGCTTGTCAAGGGTGCTTTAAACGGCCTTCAAACTGGCGGGCAGCAGCCGCCGTCGCGACGGTCGAGCCGCGCGGCACGAGATCGGTCGGCAGGCCGCTCTCCGCGACCACACGCGCCGCCATGCCTTTCCAGGCCCCGACGCAGGGCCATCCGAGGGCTCGCGCCTCGTCGTCGCCGGCCGGAAATCCGATCTCCACGCGATCCATCTTTTTTTCCTCGATCAGGTCGAGGGCTTGACCGGCCGCCTCAACCTGCCGGTCGATCAGGTCGCGCAACTCGTCAAGCACGCCATCCGGCGCCGTCCGTGCCCCGCGCGCCCACTTGTCGACGGAGGAAGGCGACGCGCCGAGAAAGTCGGCGGCCTCCCGTTGAGAGAGGCCGGACAGTTGCAGAAGAAGGGTGAAGGGGGTCATAGGAAGTCGATTACCTTGATCGTAACAGTCGCGCCGCGCCGCCTGAGCTTCGCGGCAACCAGATCTACGAGCCGGGTGTGCTCATCTAGTGACATTCCGGCTTTGTCCGTAGAGGACAAGAAGGCGCCCCAGTTGGAGTACTTGTACAGCTCAACGGGCGGGCAACCTTCGGATTCCCACTTAGACAGAACAGCTTCGACGTGTGCGCTTTTGCGGATTTTGTCTCGGCCTTCCTTGAGCAGTTTAGCTCCTGGGGCGGGTCGTAGGAGTGCCCAACCCAGCGCATTTGTTGTTAGGCGAATGCCTAGTTTGCTGGCATACAGGTCGTCCCACGGCTCGCCCTTTTGCGGTGTAAGTGAATCGTTTTTAGGCATCTTCGGGGTTCAACCACTCATTGGCTTCGGAAAGCACTTGGGCCTTGTCTTCTCCTAAGAACCACTCGTCATTGTCGCGACCAGCCATCACGTCGCTCATGACCTGGAGCCAAAAGCGGTCACCGTCTGCGGAAGTGATGTGTGCCTTGCCGCTGTAAACTGAAATCACTTCGATGCCGGTCTCGAAAACATGGTGGTTGCCGCCATCGTTCTGAGCGAACTTGCGTGCCAATTCACGCATGTCCTCGGCTTCGAAAAAATCGACGGTGCCGTTCTGGTGGGCGATAGCTGCGTAGAACATCTCAGGTCTCCTTACCTCTCGCGTCGGGCCGTCCCGTCGCGTGTTGACGTCCTCAATATGTGCGCCTTTTCCGCACAAGTCAACCACCCCTCACATCTTTTTCTTCCGCCTTCCGTAGGCCTTTCGGATCCGGCCGGCGAGCTTGGGGTATTCGATGTCGGCCGCCGGCCTGAGATACGGCCGGGCCGGGATCGTCACCGACTTGACCAGGCGCAGCGTGCCGTCGGGCATCGGCACGGTCAGCGCCTTTGCCTTCTTCGCCCGGATCACCCCGCCGGTCTCGTGGATCAGCGCGTAGACCACGTCGCGCGAGCCCCAGGTGCCCTTGACCCCGTCGCTGACGGGCGCGGCATAGTCGGCGATGTCGATCGAGCCCTCCAGGGTCGCCGTCCGGTTCTGCCAGTCGTGGTTCGCCTTGGCGTGGGCGACGCAGGCCGCCATGGTGCGGTTGACGCCGTCCACCTGTGCGGTCCGCATGTCCTCCTTCACCGCCTTGCCAAACCATTTGAGAGATTTGGTCTTGCCGCTCACAGCTCGTCCCAGGTCAGGGCCTCGATCGCACTCGTGTCGACCGAAGAGTGGAATGCGGCAAGCCCGTCGTACCAGTAGCCGTTGTCCAGCGTGTCCGACGACAAAGTGACTGGCGTGCTGCCGTGGCGCCAGGCAAACACCGTGTGCCCGGCTGCCCGGACGGCCTGCAGCAGGTTGGAGAGCTGGCAGCTGTCCGCCGGTCGCGTCGCCGCCGCGCCTGTCGTCACGATCAAGCTCGACGGAGGCACGTCATCACCCGCGACGATCTCCGCCTGCACCCCGCCGAGCCAGATGGCCAGATCGTGGGCAATAAAGTCTCCGATGCCCGCATGCGGTCGGACAGTAATCACAGCGGCCGAGCCCGAGTTGTTACGGATCACCATCCACAGGCGATAGAGCCCGCCGCCGAGGTCGACCACGCCATTGCTGCCGTGCGCCCAGGCGCCCCCGGTGTTATTGCCGGGCGAGCCAAGGGAGACGACGCCGCCAGAGATTTGGAACAGTACAAAGATGTTTCCGGACGGCGTGTTGCAATGCACCCGGCAATTGCCGGCGGTACCCGCCATGACGTACTGCGATACGGCCACCCTTTCTCCGTTTGCCATCGCCACGCTTGCGAGGGTGTTGATGCTCGGAAATTGCACCCCTGTGGTGGCAAACGCCTGCAGCAGGAGCCCTCCGCGCTCCCGTGACTGACCGATCGATACAAGGCCAGAGCCGCTCCACGCGCCTGACGTCGTACTCGTGGACGAGGTGACCTGATTTGTCCGCGCCTCCTCAAGCAGCAGCTGCCGCTTGCCGTTGCTCCAGTCGATCGGCGCCTCGTCGGTGACCGTGGCGGCAAAGTTGCCGTCGCGGCCGAGCAGCAGCTTGGCCGGGCCTGAATGATTGGCGAGCGCCGCCGTCATCGCAACGGCCCGCAGCTGCGCCAGCTCGCCCGCCGTTGCCGCGCCGACGCCGGCCAAAGGCACTCTCGTCTCAAGCGCCAGCGCCCGGTTGAAGTCGATCACATAGGCGGGGCCGGCCGCCGCCAGCTGCGGCAGGGCCAGCAGGCGATCCAGCGGATTGGCGTCCAGGTCGCGCCCGAGCGTCAGCCCGCGCCCCTGGATCCCCCTCAGCGTCAGCGGCACGGGCCTAGTCCTCGATCGTGGCGACCACGGCGGTCGCCGCCGTCACCCGCCGCACCCGGAACGGCGGCACGAAGCCGGCGCCCACGTCGGTGAATGCCACCGTGTCGCCGTCGGCGTTGTCGGCCGGCACCACGGTGATGTCGCCCGGCCCGCACAGCACCACGGCCTTCGGGATCGGGTCGATGTCGCTCGCCGCCGGCGTCACGATCCGCGCCTTGCGGCCGAAGCTGTCGGGCCCGCCGGCAACGGTGGCATAGGGATCTGCGGCCATGATGGTCTCCTTCCTTTGTTACCCGGGCAATCACCCGATCCTCTTCAGCGCCGCCTCCAGGTGGCTGTGCTTGTGCTGCACCGGCCCCTCCACCTTGAGCCGGCCCGGAACGATCACCGTCCCCCGCCGGTCGGTCACCGCCGCGATCTCGTCGTCCTCGGCGATGTCGGCGCCCAGCGGAAACAGCGCCCGGATGTCCTCGATCATCGCCGTCTTCTCGCCGTCCGTGATCTCGCGCGAGCTGGTCGACCAGACGAAGCAGTTGAGCGTGCCGATCGCCTGGAAGTCGGGCGCGACCGGATTGCCCCAGGCATCCGTGCCGCTCGCCTGGTTGCGCTCCACCGCCGCGCGCATCGTCAGACGGCCGGAGATCATCTGACTCGCCTCCGCACCCGTCGCAGCAGCCACGCCGTCAGGTACATCGGCCCGCACGCCGGCCCCAGCTCGATCACGAAGCCCGTCTCGTCGCCATTCCCGCCGTCCCGTGCCATTGCCGCCTCCTCAGGCCATCACCATGCCGTGGCGCACCGCCAGCGCGGCGATGATCGCCTCGCGCTCGGCCGCCGGGTCGCCGCCCAGCGTGAACTGGTAGTCTCCGGCGCGCTCCGACTTCAGGCCGCCGCGATAGCTGAGATCCAGCGCCATCAGCTTGATCGTCGCCTCCTCGCGCGCCGCGACCGCGCCGGCGTTGCCGGCCGGCGTGTAGGTGATCGTCACCAGCGGCGCCCAGGTGGCGCGCGGATGGCTGCCGTTGGACAGCCGCTGCAAGGTGCGCCCGCCGTGCAGCACCCGGTAATCGTCCGCGCTCAGCGTCACCGCCGTGCCCGTGTCGCCCGGGTCGCGCTCGACGACCGTCACCGCCTGGCCCGTGTCCAGCGGCCGCGCCAGGCGCAGGGTGCGCTGCCAGGCCGCGTCGGGCTCGCCCGGCTCGCCGAGCTCCACGGTGATCTCTCCGACCGGCCCGAGGCGCGCGTCCAGCTCCGCCGTGATCGCGCCGATCATCGTGGTCAGTTCGTCGTCGGACAGGTCCGTCCCCGTCCTTTCCTTCACCCGGTCGATCAGAGCCATGGTCTGCTCCTAGGAGGTCAGCGCTCTTTTTTTGGCACTCCTGATCCAAATGGCGATCAAGAGAGTGCCTGTGGTAATCACGGGCAGCCAGAAGGCGATCGCCATAACGACGTCCCGGTCGAGACCGGTTACGTAGGCAACTGCCTCGATCAAGGCTGCCAAAAAGACCATCAATGCGAAGTACATACCGATAAGCCCACCAATCAGGATCCAGTCGGACGGATCACCGATTACGTCGCGGGCCATGACTTTTAACGTCTTAAACATCGGCCTGTGTTCCTGTTCAAATGTGGCGGGCGGCGGGCTGTGCCCCTACGGTCGTGCCGTCCCTCAAAGGTGCTGGGGGCCTCGCGAGCCGCGCCAGACCGCCCCTGGGTAATCGCTCAGGCCCCGGCGTCGGCCGGCGCCAGCTCCCTGGCGGCGGCGACCCACTTGAGCCAGTCGGCCTCGCCCTTGCCGGGGATCATCAGCGGCGGCTGCTGCGGGTCGAGCGCGGCCAGCGCCGCGAGGCTCGCGATCCCGGCATCGGCCAGCGCCTTGGCGGTCGCATTGCCGATGCCCTTGATCCGGGTCAGGTCGTCGCCGGGGGCCTTTTCCTCGCCGCCCTTGTCCTTGCCGCCCTTTTCCTCGCCGCGCTTTTCCTCGCCCCCTTTGTCGTCGTCGCTCTTCTTTTCCTTGTCCTCGCCGCCCTTCTTCTCCTTGTTCCCGCCCGGCGGCGTTCCCTTGCCCTTCACCGGCAAGGCGCCGTCGACCAGGCCGAAGATTTGCGCGGCACTCGCCGGGATCTCGTCGCCCGGCACGCAGTAGAGAAAGGCGGCGCGCTTGTCGCCGGCGGCGACCACGGCCGCCTTGTCGGCCGTCAGGTACAATCTCTGTCTCGCGATCATGGCTTTTCCCTTCACAGCGTTTCGTAGAGGTCGATGATCACCGCCGATCCGTCGAGCGCCGAATTGAGCGTGGCGGTGTTGGCCTCCAGCGCGCTGGCGCTGACGGCGACCGTCGGGGCGGTGCCCTCGCGCACCCCGTCCAGGTAGGCGGCCAGCACCGTGTTGCGCGACAGAGCCAGCGGCAGGCCGAGCTTGGCGCCGAGACCGACGCGCACCCGCTCGGTGTCGGCCGTGTCGTAGGGCGGCAGGGTGACCTGGGTCACCGTGAGAAACGCCTTGGTGCCGGCGACCAGCGTCGAGCCGTTCAGCGCGATCGTCTCGCTGATCGCCTGGCCCTCGATATTGGTGCCGGCGACCACCACGTCGCCGCTGACATTGGCGTCGTTGCCCTTGACGGTGACGTTGCGCGCCACGTCCGGCTGGCCGTCGAAGGCCGTGACGACGGTGGTCTCGCTGGCGTCCAGCGCGGTGTCCGCCAGCACGTCGTTGTCGGCGCCGAGCGCCGGCGCGCCAAGCGCACACGACCGCACCCGCACCTCGCTTCCCGCAATCTTTGACATGAGATTTTCCTTTCATGTTGGCGCTACCGGCCTTCGGCCTACTTGAGCGCTGGCCGCAAGCCTCCAACCCGCACAAGTAGGCCAAACCCGCTCAAGCAGGCCGAAGGCCGGTAGCGCACTTAAAAACTTCCGGTAGCGCAAGTATCCGCGCTCAAGTAGGGCAAAGCCCGGTAGCGCAAGGATAGTTAGAAGAGCCCGCCCGGCATTGCCGGGCGGGATATTCTTACAACCCCGTCACGTCGCAGAAGGCGGCCGGACGGAACACCACCAGGCCGGCGCGCATGTCGCCGCGCACCGTGCGCTTGCCCTCGGTGAACTGAGTGCCGACGTAACCGATCTGGATGTCGACGCCCCGGCGTTCGAAGCCGGAGATCCACGCCGGCTGGAACGAGCCCGTCAGGCCGCTGCCCGAGGCGCGTGCCTCGTTCTGGACGACGGGCAGGCCCCACAGGCGCTCCGGACCGGCCTCCGACGGGCTGCCCCAGATGTAGACGCCGTCGGCGGTGCGCAGCAGGCGGATCGACTGCCAGTCGGTCGGGTGCATCACGTGATGCGTCGGGATTGCCCGGCCGACCGTGCGCACCTTGGTCATCGCCTTGAAGAAGACGTCCGGCACCGGGTCCGTGCCGCGTGCCTGGGTCTGGATGCCCGAGACGTTGACGATGCCGCGCAGGTTCGGCGCGGTGCCGTTGCCGACATAGACCTGAGTGTCCAGGCGCTGGCGGATGCCGAAGGCGAGCCGGCCGTTCACGTAGCCCTGCATCATCGGCACGTCGTCGAGCTGCTCGTCGGTCACCGGCAGGCTGTCGGTGATCTTGCGCACGTCCGAGCTCTTTTCGGTGAAGACGAAGGTGCTTTCGGCGTAGCTGCCGCCTTCGGCCGTTTCCGCCGCCGCGTGGGTGCGCGTGGTTTCCTCCATGTACTTGATGGAGGCCTGGCCGGTCGGCGAAAACGGAATGATGTCGATCAGCTGCAGCGGCCGGGTGACCGCCTCGACGAAGCCGGGCATCCGCACGCTTTCCGGCGCGTAGCCGGCCGTGGTCGCCATCAGCGCCTTTTCCTGCAGGGTCATGGCCTTCATGCCCATGGCCAGCATGTCGGTCGGCAGGATGTCGAACGTGAGGTCGATCCCGGCCGGACAGCCGCGCTCGATCCAGGCGTTGTAGGTCTTTGCCTCGGCGAGCAGCTCGCCCAGCGATTTCATGGCCGCTTGCGCCCGGGCGCTGCCGCCCTCTGGGAACCCCGGCCGGAAGCCCACGGCCTTCTCGCGCCGGGCGTGATCGTCGGCGGCCTTCTCGGCCGCTTCCAGCGCCTCGGCCTGCTGCGCCAGCTCGTCGAGCTCGGCGTTCATCGCCTTGACCTTCTCGGCGACCGCGATCGAGCCCTTGACGTCCTCGCCCAGGCACTTCACCCGGTTGAAGTCGTAAGACCCGTCGTCGGTCT
Organism: Polymorphum gilvum SL003B-26A1; assembly: GCF_000192745.1. Classification (NCBI taxonomy): domain Bacteria; kingdom Pseudomonadati; phylum Pseudomonadota; class Alphaproteobacteria; order Rhodobacterales; family Paracoccaceae; genus Polymorphum; species Polymorphum gilvum. Next base: position 1,785,501 of record NC_015259.1, on the reverse strand, counting down.
TGGCCTCGGCGAACACCTTGCCGAGCTCATCCTGCCTTGCCGCGAGCTTCTCGCGGACCTGCTTTGCGGTGGTCATCCCACATCTCCATGATCTGAATTTTCAACCGGTCCTCACGTCCGCGCGCTGACCTCAAGGGTTCGGCCGGCGTCCGGCGCCGGCATGGATCGAAACTAAAAAGCGGGCGCGAACGAAAACACCCGCGCGGCGGCGCGGGTGGCGGCGGGAAGACGGGAATGGGGAGACAGGCTCTTTTAATGTGCCGCCCCGCCTTTTGGCAAGACGGCACCGGTCATGACCTGTCAAATCGCCCCGAGGCGGCTGAAGATCGCCTGCAACCCCGATTAAACCGGAATTTAAACAGGGCGCGGGTCGAAAACGACCCGAGGGACCGCCGAGGGGACGAACGCGCTCAGCGGCCGTTTATTTGGATCCGGTCGTCTACCGGCCGGTGCGCCGGCGGGCGTCGCGGGTGAGCCAGTCGGCCGCCAGCCGCTCGGCCTCCGCGCGCGCCTTGGCCTCGTCGCCGGCCGGGGCCGCTTCAGCGTCCGGGTCCGGTGCGCCCTTGAGCAGCGCGTCCAGGCGCTGCTTCAGCCGGTCGAGCTGCTCCATCCGCTCTGCGCTCATCTCCCGGCCCTGCGCCTCGCGCAGCGCCTTGACCGATCCGGCGCGCGCCACGATGTCGCCGATCTCCAGGATCACCGCCTCGATCTGGTCGGCGAAACTGCCGTGCGACTTCAGCGCCAGCGTCCCCGTGCCGACGCCCGCGCCGCGCACCACCGGCGAGATCTCGTGCACGTCGAGCCGCTTCAGGACGCGCACCCGCTCGCCGTCGCGGTTCTCGATCACATGGTCGAGCGTGCCGAAGCCGTAGGAGTACTCCTGGACGCTCGCGCCGTGCTCCAGGTCGAACTTCAGCGTCTTGTGCCAGTCGCGGCCCACCTGCGTGTCGAGGTTCAGGTGCAGCTCGGCCAGGGCCGCGTCGCCGTCCTCGTAGATGCGGGCCTTGCCGAGCGGCATGGCGGTGCGCTGGTGCGCCGGCAGGATCGGCACCCACTGCTCGCCGCCCTCCTTCCACGAAAAGGCGCCCGGGACATAGGTGTCGCCGTCGCTGTCGATCGCCGACAGGGTGGCGATGCGCGCCAGGCCCTTGCCCGCGCCGTCCATCTTTTCGACCGTGATGGCCTTGGTCTCGTTCTTCATCGTCCGTCCCTTTCCGGTGGGTGGCGTGGCGTCGGTCTCAACCGGCCGGCAGGCCGCGCAGGGCCGCTTCTGGCCGTTGGCCTCGACGGATCCGGTGTCGTTGCAATGCGGACAGCTCATGTCAGTCCTCCTCGTCTGCGAAATAGGGCGCGAAGGACAGCGTCCCGTTGGGATGTTCGTCCGCCGCCATCTGGCTCGCCTCGGCGGCCGAGACGATCGAGCCGTTGCGCGCGATGTGGTCGGGGTCGGACCGGTCCGGCCCGAGCCGTCCGTCGAACACGATGAACTGTTCCACATTGGCGGCGCGGGCCCGCTCGATCGTCGAGATGTTTTGCGCGTACTTGGTCTCGGTGCGCGCGATGATGCGCGCCCGCGTCGACACTTCCTTGTAGGGGCCACCCTCCACGTAATCCGCGATCCGGGCGGCAAGCTGCGGCGCGCCCTCACCCTCTGCGCGGCCTTCGGCGATCGCGTCGAACAGCGCCTTGCGCGTCTGCGCGGATAGGTCGACCAGGCCCGAGCGGCGGCCGCCGGCGCCGGCGACGGCGCGCGCCACCGGATCGGGCAGGCTGCCGGAGATCCCGGCCAGCTCGGCGGCCTCGCTGACCTTCCTGGCCGTCTCCAGGTACTGCGCCTCGTAGATCTTGGCGAAGGTGGTGCGGTGCGCCTCGATGCCGAGCTGATCCAGGATCTGCGCGACCAGAAGGTCGTCGGATTTCTGTTCTTCTTCCTTGCCTGATTTCGGCGAGAGATCCTGTATTTCCAGTAGCGGCAAGGCCGCGTCCTTCGCGGCCTTGCCAAGATCGCCGAAGAACCCCTTCAGGCGGCGTTCGAGTGTCTTTTGCAGCGGCCCTTCCTGGCGGCGCAGCGTGTCCAGGTAGGCGGCACCGGTTCTGATCGCGCTCCTGCTCGCCCGGGCCTTCTGTTCCTTCGGCTCCGGCTCCTTCGGTGCCGGCTGCGGCTGCGGCGCGCCGCCCGCCGGCGTCTCCAGCGCCATCGCCGGCCGCAGGTAGATCCGGTGGCTGTCGTCGACGTCGAGCCCCATGGCCTCGCGCGCCTCCGCGATCTCGACCCAGCCGCCCTGCACCATCGTGTTCCAGCGGGTCGCCGCCTTGTCCAGTTCGTCCTGCAGCGCCAGCACCTCCGACGTGTCGAAGTGGCACTTCAGCCCGGTGGCTTCGCCGAAGTCGGGCAGCAGCGAGCGGTCGAGCTCGTCGGCGAGCACGCGCAGCACCGGCAGCATGCCGTTGCGCCAGGCGAGCTTGACCAGCTCGCCCATGGTCGCCCCGACCTTGGAGGTCTGCAGGCCGGCGCCGAAGCCGACCACGGCGGCCGGAATGCCGAGACACGCGCAGATCCGTTCCTCGGCGACGTCCCGGCTTTCCGACATGTTCATCTGTTGCGGGTTGAAGCCGTAGGGCGACACGTCGGTCGGCGCGCCCATCACCAGGGCGCCGCCGCGCCGGTCGCCGGTGAACGCCTGGTTGAACCACGCCTTGGTGGCCGCCACGTCCTCCGGCGCCACCGTGCCGCCCGCCTTGGGGCTGATCACCACGCCCGGCACGCCCATGTTGCGCAACAGCGACGCCACGAAATTCGAGCTCTCCAGGTCCATGAAGATCTCGCGCAGCGTGCCGGCGAGCGGGCTGAGGCCCTTGCGCGGGTTGCGCGGGTCGATCCCGTGGCGGAAGTGCACCACGTCGTCGGGCGACAGGTCGATCGGCGGCACGCCGCCGCCGGGCGAATAGGTGTAGTGCGACAGGAACACCGAGCCGTCGCGCGACGGCTTGGGCTCCATTGTCCAGTGCGGCACGTACCACAGCTCGACCGGCCGGCCGACGCCGTTGCGCACCTTCACCCAGTAGCCGTTGCCGTCGAAAAGATAGGAAAGCAGCGTGCCGGCCCACAGCGTCAGGTCGCCATAGTAGGCATTGGGCCGGTCGATCAGCTCCAGCATCTTGTGCCCCGGCAGTTCCTCGTGGCTGCCGTCCGCCTTGCGCCGGCGCACCGTCAAGGTGGCCTCCGGCATGGCGCGCTGGATCCACTGGATTGGCGCGGTCACCACAGAGCTGTCCAGCCCGTCGCCGACCTCCCGGGCGTAGTTGTAGCTGGTGCGCTTCAGCAGGCCGGCCCAGAACGGCAGGCCGGTGCCGTGGCGCATGGCCGTAAGGGCCTTTGAAACGGCCTTTGAAACGGTTTTAAGCATCGGCTGGGATCCAGTTCTCGTCCGGGGTCTGTGCCTGGTGCGCGCCGTGGGTCGGCGCGGCCGACATCGGCCGCCAGCTTCCGGCCGGCTGGCCGTCGGCGGCGTGCAGCGCCAGCGCCAGCGCCCAGAAGCGGTCGGCGTGGCCGTCGGGCGTGCGCTCGGCGGTGAAGCGGATGTTGCCCGCCGCCGTTACCTGCTTGGTCACCGAGCGCAGGTCCGCCCGGATCGTCGGGTCGTAGGGGATGCGTAGCCGCCGGTCCTCCATGCGGCCGCGCACCGGATAGGCGAGCGCCTCCTTGATGGCTCCTGAAAAATTGACCGCCTCGACCCGGTACTTGCCGAACTTGTCCTGGGCGTCGTCCGCCCAGCCGATGCCGAGGCCGGTGCTGTCGATCGCCACCCGCTCGCAGCGCGCCAGCCAGGGCCACAGGATCTTTTCCTGCTCCGACTTGGTCATGGCCTGCAGCGCCTCGATGTGGCGCGTGTAGAACACGTCGCCGAGCTGCTCGACCACCCAAAGGACGGTCAGGTCCCTCTTGCGGCCGATATCGATGCCGGCGAACAGCCGGCCGCCCTCCATGGTGCGCCAGGGACTGTCGCCGGGATACTCACACGCCGCGATCAGGTCGTATTCCAGGAACGCCGCGTCGTCGTCGGCCGGCTGGCACATGTACTCCTGCAGGAAGCTTTCCTCGTCGGCGCAGCCGGCCTTGACCCAGTCATAGTAATCGGCCTCCGTCATCTCCTGCCGCTCGTCGTCCTCGGGCAGCGACTGCTGCAGCTTCCACAGGAAGCCGTCGTCGAGCGCGTCCTGCAGCGTCACCCGGTGCAGGCTGATCTTCTTCGGATTGCCGCTCTCGCGCGCCTCGCGCACCAGCTGGTTGAAGAAGTTCCCCGAGCCGCGGTGGGTGGAGATCACCTCCATGTTGCCGCCCCAGGTGATGCCGGGATAGGCGATCGACCAGAGCTTGCGCGGATCGGGATGCAGCGCGAACTCGTCGAGCACGCGCCCGCCGCGCTTGCCCGCCTGGGCGTCCGGGTTGGAGCTCATCGAATGGATGCGGCGGCCGTTGGAAAACCGCAGCACATAGGCGCTGTGCTTGCCGTCCTCGTCGATCGCCTGTTCGCCGAGGTCGCGCGCGGCGAGATCGATGCCGGACGCCCACAGCTTGCAGTCCTCCAGGAACAGCCGCGCCTGGATGTCGTCGCGCGACGACACCCACTGGTCATGGCGCGCGCCGGCGAGCGCGGTCCGCGACACGCAGGCATAGGCGGTCGACCAGGACAGGCCGATCTGCCGGCCCTTTTCCATCAGCTTCAGCCGCGACATGTCGTAGACCCAGCGCGCCTGGTAGGGAAGGAAGATCGCCTCCTGGTTCGTCGGGATGACAAGCGCGCGGCCCATTCACACCCCTCCGGTGATCCGGCGGTTGATCTCCGCCATGGTCTCGGCCGAGATCCCGGCCTGCCTGCCGACCTCGGCGACCTCGCGGGCGACCTCGGCGAGCTTCTGGCGCTGTTCCTCCTCCAGAGAGCGGCGGATCTCCATGGCGTGGCGCTGCGCCGTCACCGCCGCCCGGTTGGCGTTGGCGAGCTGGGCGACCTCCTTTGGCGACAGGTTGCCCTCGGCCAGCAGTCCGTCCACCGCCATCTTGAGCCGCTCGGCCACGGCCACCGTCATCTTGTCGGCGCCGTCCGCGCCCATGCTTTCAACAAGATCCCGCGACAGGCGCAGCCGCTCGTCGTAGTCGCGCCACTGGCGGGCCTTCTTCACCGAATAGCGCGAAAACGCGCCCTTGGAGATCGGCGCGATGCCGCGATCGGCGAGCCGCGCGTTGAAGTCGGCGAGGATCGCCGTCTGCGGCCGCTTGGCGGCGCGCAGTTCGTCGTTGAGCCACAGCAGATCCGCGTCCGCTTCCTCGGGAAGCATCTCCAGGCTCGACAGCCGGCCCCGGCCCTCGGTGTTCATCGCCGCCCCCTCACGCCTCGTCGTCCGGCCAGGCGACGCCGTCGAGCGGCGAGCGGCGCTCGATGTGGTCGCGCCCGACGCGGGTCAGGCCGGCGATCAGCTTGCCGCCGTCCTGCTGCAGCTTGACCGCGCCGAGCTCGGACAGCTTGCGCAGCTGGGTGCGCACCCACTCGATCGAGCGCGAGATCAGGTAGCGATCCAGGATCCCCTGGATCCGCTCCTCGTGCATGTGTCCGTTGAACTCGCAGGCCAGCTGCTGGAGGATGATCAGCCGGCCCCGCTGTTCCAGGTAATCGTCGTATTTGCCGCCGGTCATGTCTGTCCCTTCCCGCTTAGCAGATACTTTTCGATCCTTCTCACCGCCTCGTGCAGGCCCTTGTATTCGGCCTCGATCTTGCCCAGCAGCCCGTTGGAGCGCTCAAGCTTCAGGGACAACTCGTTGAAGTCGTCCTTGGTCGGCAGGTGGTCCACCTCGTTCTCCACCTTCTGGAGCCGCCGGTCGTGTTCGCGCAGCTTGCGCTCGTGGCTGTTGATCGTGTCGCTGTTGGCGCGCGAGCGCGCCGTCAGCCAGGTGTAGACGATCGCTCCGATCGACAACGCCGTCGCCACCGCGCCCAGCCACTCCTTGATCTCCTGCATCACCGGTGCCTCCCCTCGATCCTGGTCTGGCACCCCGCGCAGCGCCGCGCCGAGGGCATCGCCCGGCGGCGCGCCGGCGGGATCTCCTCGCCGCAATCGACGCAGTCGGCCGCGCCCGCCCCCTGAAGCCGGGCGCGCACCGCGTTGACCCCGGCCTCCCGCTCCCTCTCGACCCGCGCCTCGGCCAGCTCGACGTCGAAGTTGCTCGCCTGGCTCACGCGTGGCCCCGGCACTTTTCGTCCGAGCGCCGCCAGACATAGACCCCGACGACGCCCGCCCAGGTGCCCAGCACCGTGCCCAGGAAGCCGTAGGCGACCGAGGCATTGGCGATGGTCGCCGTGTCGCCGATGTACATCAGCCGGCAGAACGAGCCGACCAGGGCGAAACACGCCAGCGCGAACAGGATGCCGTTCAGCGGCCGCCAGATCCGGTTCAGCAGCCTGTCGGATTTGGCGTCCGCGAGCAGCACACCGTGATAGGAGCGCACCGCCTCGCTGGCCGCCTGAGCCACCGCGCCCAGGTCCGCGTCCACCGCCGTCACCGCCTGGCGGACCGCTTGCGGGTCTTGCGCGTAGCGCTCCGCGATCGCCTGCTCGCTCGGCTCGACGCCCAGCTGATTGGCGATCGAGCGCACCGCCGTCTCGGCGACGTCGGCGGCGATCCCGCCGGGCGCGCCGCCGTGCTGGCGCAGGACCTTGGCGAGCACGTTCGCGCCGATGTCGAGCGCGATGGCCAGAAGCGGGCTCATAGCTTGTCTCCCATGGATTTGAGGAAGGCGCGGATGACGGTGCGATGGCGCCAGGCCAGATAGACGGCAAGCACGCCGGCCATGGCGAGCGTTCCGGCGAGCAGCAGCACCAGGGTGTTGTCGGTCTCGGTGACGGCGGCCGCGCAGGTGCCCGCCGCTGCGGCCGCTCCCGCCGCCGCCGCATCCTTGCCGGAGGCGGATTGAGGCGGCTTTGCCGTCACGGGCGCGCCGGTATGCAGGCCGCGCCGCCGCTGCACCTCTTCCAGCGCCAGGAAAACCGCCGCCGTGCTGACGCTGGCGCGCTGGCCCGAGTAATGGCCGACCCCCTTGGAGGTGGGCAGCGAGGCCCACTCCTTGGCGAGCGCGTCCATCAGCGCGTCGCGGCTGATCACGCCGCCAAGCCAGCGGTCGATCCCGCGCACGCCGAGCAGGTAGCAGCCCAGCCGGTCCTGCATCTCCGCCGAATAGAGCTCCAGGCCGGACAGCTTCAGCTGCTTGCGGATCTTGCGCAGCGTGGTGCGCACGATCTGGTAGCGGCCGAGCGCGGAGGAATTGAGGGAGTTTTTCGGATGGGCCAGCATCGCCGTCTGCAGCTCGTCGATCTGGTCGAGCGTCATGGCGACCAGGTCGTGGTCGCCGCCGCTGAAGGCGCCGTAGCCGAGCGTCTCGTTGTAGCCGCGCCCACGGTCGGTGCCCTCGGACCGGCCGATCAGGTCGAGCAGGGGGCGGTAAATGTAGAAGGGGTCGGTCATGACGGGCCTCGCATCGCGCAAGGCGCACCGTGATGGCGCGCCTCAAGAACGCTTCACGGTCAATCTGTCATGATCGGGAAAGGACTATCACCCGCGCGGCGGCGCGGGTGGCGCTCATGCGGGTCTAAATCCGGGAGTGTGCCTGAGGGCCACAGGACCGGCCGTCAGCCGGTCCTGGAGAAGAAATCCAGTTGCCGCGACGGGCCGTCCTGGGCGGGCAGCCACTTGCGCACGGTCGAAACGTCCACCCGCAGCGTGCGGGCGATTTCCGCGTTGGTCGCGCCACGGGCGCGCATCACCTGGGCGATCCAGGTGTTCGCCACCGGCACCCTGTAATAGCCGTGACCGAGCACGCGCGCAAGGGCGTCGACCTTGTCGGCGCCGATGGTGCGCGCGGCCATGGACCGCCTGGACGACTGGGCCGGCAGGTAGACCTCGGTCCCGCCCAGGTTCAGGAACAGCGCGACCGCGTCGTCGACCCCGAGCGCCTCGACGAAGGGCGCGACGTTGGCGGGCGGTTCGGGCAGCTTGGCCGTCACTTTTTCACCTCCCGCAGCAGCTTGCCGAGCCGGTTCTGCGCGGCGATCCATTGTTTGGCCGTCAGCTCCGTTGGCATGTTGCCGATGGTCTGGATCAGCCAGGCAGTCAGCGTGCCGGCCGGCGCGGCGTTTCTCTTGATCAGCTCCGACCAGATGTGCAGCACGATCTGAAAGCGGAAGTCGTTGTAGAGATCCGGCAGACTGCGATCCTTGCGGAACAGTCCGTCGTTGCCCGTGGCGCGCCGGATCCAGAGCTTGAGCGCGTCGATCGCCCTGTTGGCGTCGGCAGCCTCGCGCAGGAAGCGGTGATGGTCGAGGTCGGTCTGGCGCTTCAAGAAGGCGATCATCGCCGCGTCGGTCTTGTCCCGCACGACGCCCAGATTGTAGCCCGCGATCCACAGAGCCTGCAGCTTGCCGGCGTAGGGTCCGGTGGCGCGCTTGGCCGACCCGGACCTCGAAGACCGTTTGAAGCCGAGGCGATGCAGCTCGTCCACCACCGCCTGGTGCTGCGGCGGCGTCATGGCGCGCAGGCTGCGCGCGCCTGTCACCCGCTCGTAGAGGTCGCGGGCGTCGTCGCCGGCGATGCCGAGCTGCTTGAGCCCCACGTGGATGAGTGCGTGTGCTGTCATCTGTCCCACCATCTCAATCGGTCCGGACGCTCCTCGTCCGGACCCTCGGTTGACGCCGTGGCCGCGCGAGCGGCCGTCGAGAGCTCCTGTCGCAAGAGCTCGTTGGTGACCGCCCGGAGCTCGGCGGTCAGCCCTGGCAATCGGTGCAGCCTGTAGCGGTGGCGCCGGGCTTCGCCGAGCAGCTCCTGGCGGCGGGCACCGGGATCGTGGCCGGGATCGTGGCCGCGGATGGACATGTCAAAGTCCTCCCTCCTTACAGGGCGCCTCGCGGATCAACTCGTGGATCAAAGGCATCGAATACCCCCCCCCTGAGGCGCCGGGCCGATGGCGACGATCAAATGATTTAATGTGCGGGACCTAGCCCGATGTCGGTGATAAACGCGCGGGCGCCGCGCGACCGAGATCGTGTCAAGATCGACACGATAGTCGCCGCTCGCCCACAGACCACCTTGAAGGGGACTGCACCCGACGATGCGGCCGGTCGCGGTGTCGATCTCCCACCACAGGAAATCCTGGCCGCAATCTTCAAAGGAAACTCGCAGGACAGCGGCGGGTTTCATGACCGCTCGCTCCCGATCCGCAGGAGGAGGCAGTCATGGAGCAGTCGGCGGAATGGCTCGCCATCAATCTGCTCGGTGTGGAGCTCCCACGATGCAACGACGCCGTAGACCTCATAGGTGTCGTACCCGGTCCGAAGCAGATACTCACGCGCCTCTGCCGCGGTCCTCCAGACGGCGCAGCCGGCGTAGGGCACACCTTTAAAGACCTCGCGCTTGCCCATCTTCATCACCTGGGACCGGTCAAGCGCCGTCTCATAGGTGTCACGGTGTCCTACGGCGTAGATCATGTTATCAGCCCCCACTTGCCATCGAGCAGATCGTCCAGCCACTGCGGCTCCGGATGCTCGGCCGGCCTGCCGATCTCCGCCTCGATCTCGATGATGAGCAGCGCGCGCGCGGCGATGCCGGGCACCGATACCGGGCAGGCCGTGCCAGGCACCGGGACATGATCCATGCCGTCCCAGGCGAGCTCGCACGCGGTTTCGACCATCGACACGAGCTCGCCGCGCAGCTCGAAAAGCGCGCGATCGAGCAAATCGGTCAGCCGGCGCAGCTTGCGTTCGTCGGCGGACTTCTCGTTCGCCATCACGACGCCCTCGCCAGATCGATGGTGACGGGTTCCCAGGCCGCGTCGGCCGAGGCGCGCTCGTAGAAGCGCAGGTAGGTCTTGGACCCGACGACGCGCATCGCCTCGCGGATCGCGTCCATGGCGCGACGCCACCGCTCGTCCTCGATATCGAGCCGGAGCAGCATGAAGATTTCCGATTTGTTGATGCAGCCGGCCTTGTCCGTGTTGAAGGCGCGGGTCACGATGGCGCGGATCTCCGGCCGGCTTTCGGCCGACCACTCGTTGAGGCACTCGTCAATGAGCGTCTTGGCGATCTGGAGCTCCGGGCCGAAGTCGATGAAATCCGAGACCTTCACCTCGATTTTCATCCGGCTGTCGAAGCTGAGCAGCGTCTTGTTGCCTTTCCGCCCGCCGATCGTGGCGTCGTACTCCTGGGCGAGCAGCGCTTCGAGAGATCCGATGTCCTCGAATGTGTGCCCGCGAAACCGGCCGATCTGGGCGCTCAGGTCGCGGGCAAAGCCCAACACCTTGCGGACCAGCTCGTCCTGCAGCTTGTCCATCGGCTTGACCATTTCGAGCGGCACGAGGGAGCCTTTCGCGTCGGCCATGTAGGGTTTGCCGGCGATGTCGATGACGCCGTCGTCGGTTGCGGGGTCGGTTGCGGGGATGTCGGTCACTGAATACCTCCATTGCGTTGGTCGAGGGCGGAGCGGCCCGGCGCCGGGTCGCCCATGAGGGTCGGGGTCGGATCGGCTTGGCCGTCGCGCCTCAGGTCGGGGAGCATCGTGTCGAGCAGCGGGTTGACCCGCCAGCGCCGGCCGGTCGGGGCCGGCACGAGCCGCCGCTCGGCCGCTTCCCGACGCAGCATCTCGCGCTGGCGCAACTCCTGATCGACGGCGACGATCAGTCGGCTGATGGACTGGACGAGGTCGGCGCGGCTCGTGCCGCCGCTGAGCAGCCGGGCGGCCACCTCGGCGGCCGCGATCGAGGCGGGCGTGTCCGGGCCGCGGCCGTCGAAGACCGCGGCCAGTATCTCGTCGACCAAATCGTGCAGGGCCTCGCTCATGCCGCACCTCCCCCGTCGCCGGCCTGCGGCCTCACGGGACGCTTGAAGCGGGCGAGCGGGATCACCTTGTCGTTGCTGAGGTCGATCAGCACGGGACCGCGAAACTGCGGCGCGATCCGCGCGCGCTCCAGCTCGAACGCCTGGTCGCGCAGCGCCTGCAGCCGGCCGGCCACCTTCATCAGGTAGCCGTGCATCGGATCGTCGCGGCCGAGCTCGGCCGACTTGACGAACAGGTTGCGGCACAGATTTGTGATGTCATCGCTCAACATGCGAGTGTCCTTTCAGGCGCGAGTGCGGGCAGTTGGAACGGCAGGCGCGATAGACGCGGCTGCGGATGGCGTTGGTGACGGCGCGCGGCTTGGCCTGCCAGGCCAGGCACGCGTCCAGGCCGATCTCGCCGAGCACCGGACAGCCGACGGTCTTGCCCATCAGCGCGCCGCGCACGGTCTCCTCAAGTCTTTCGAGATCGCCCGGATACTTCGCCGAGATCACCTGGCTGATCGTGGTCGACGAGTAGCCGAGGCGGCGGGCGCAGGCGTTGAGGCCGCTGCGGGTCGCCAGCTCCGCGAGCTCGCGCACCCAGTCCGGCAGCGCCGGTCCCCAGGCGGCCCTGGCCTTTTCGGTCATGGTGATCATGCAGCCACCTCGACCGCGTCCATGGTGCCCATCACCTGCTGTCGGTTGGCGTCCCACACGACCTTGCCGGTCAGGATCTTCGGCGCTTGCGGCCCCGTGTTCATCGACGGCTTCAGCCGCCAGACGCGCGGCGTGCCCGGCCTGCCGCCGCGCACCACCTGCAGGTAGCCCGCCTTTTCCAGCAGCCGGGCGTAGCGCGAGGCCGCCTCGACCGCGACCCGCACCAGTTCGGTCGAGGCGACGATCGCCAGCTCGTGCTTGGTGAAATGCGGCAACGACCGCATCGCCGTCCACATTTGCGCCTGGCCGAGCCCCTGCGTGCCGATCGAGCCGTCGCGGTTGACGATCGGGGTCTGCGCCGGCCGCTTCAGCAGCTCGTAGACGTCGGCGCGCGCCTTGCCGCCGCGCGCCGTCGGCCCAAACTCGCTGCGCACCACCTTCAGGTAGCCGGCCTTCTTCAGGCGGCCGAGGAAGTCGTCGATGCACCTGTCGGTCGGATCGTTGCAGCGCTTGCACACCTCGTCGCGGGTGAACAGGCCGCCGCCTGCGCCGAGGTCCCGGATCACGCTCCAGTAATGGTCGTGGCCGCGATAGACCGGCGTGCCGGCGGTCACCTTCAGTTCAAGCTGGATCGGCATCAGGCGACCCTCCTCGACAGGCGGCGCGGCGGCTCGCCGGTGTAGAACCAGTCGTCGGCGAAGGCCTCCGCCGACAGTTTCGAAAGCTGCCGGTTGCGCGCGTGTTCCTTGAGCTTGTTGAGGTTGACCACGATCCGCCGCGCCCGGCCGCCGGAGCGCTCCAGCAGCCGTTCCAGCAGGCTGTCGGACAGGGTCAGCTCCGGGCAGAACAGATCGGCCAGCGCATGGGTGTCGTCGATGTCGCACGGCTCGGCCGGCACCCACTCCAGCACCCGGTTGTGCACCCGCTCGACCTGCTGCAGCTTGGCCGGCAGCAGCTCCTCGCCGATCAGCAGCATCGGCACCTGGGAGTGCTCCTGGATCTCGCGCACCAGCTCCAGCATGCCCTTGTCCGCGAGCTTGTCGGCCTCGTCGATGATCAGCGGCCGGTCCCAGTCGTCGCCGAGCACCAGGATCGCCTGTTCCGTCAGGTCGGCGATGGTCGCCCGCCCCGGCTCGTGGCCGGCTTCCCGCACGATCGACTGCAGGAACTTCTTGCGCGTCCAGCTGTCGCCCACCTCGACGCGGAGCGCCCCGGTCAGGTTCTGCGCGTAGATCGCCGAATAGCTCTTGCCGTAGCCGGACGGGCCGTTGAAGACGCCGATGCCGGGCAGGTGCGCGCTGCGGCCGCGCAGCGTCTCCACCAGCGTCATGAACCGGGCGACGTTCTTCAGGGCGGCCAGTCCGCCGGCGGCGTTCTTGACAGGCGTGTCAAGCTTGGTCATGCTTCCATCCTCTTGGAGTTGTCGATTGCCGGCCCCGGAGGTTGCCTCCTTCGGGGCCGTTTTCTTGCCCATCACGACGCGGGCGGCACGCGTTTCCTGGAGGCCCCGTGCTGCGACAGCAGCTTGTGGGCCCGGTATTCCGGTCCGGCCTGGTAGCTCGTCAGCCACAGCGCGTCGCGCTCCGGCAAGGCGACGCCGGAGGCGATCCGCTGTTCGAACTGCAGCGCGCGGCGATAGCGCGCGTCCGGGGTTTCCAGGTCGGAGATCTGGTGCACCTGCGCCGGCTGCGGCGCCGGCGCGGCCTTCAGGCTTTCCATCACCGCCGCCTCCCGGTCGGAGAGCGGCTTGGGACCGGTGGCCTTCTTGCGGACGGCGGCGGCGGCTTCGATCTTCGCAGTGGCGTGGCTTTCCCGCGTCTGCGGGAAGGCGAGCACGCTGGCGTTGTGCTGGTAGGCGGCGCGCTGCGCGTCCATGACGGTGCGCGGCGTGATCTTGCGCTTCTCGCGGCGAATGTCGGCGAGCGCCGCTTCCTCCAGCGCCTTCTGCATGGCGCGGGCCCTGGCGATGGTCTCGACCGGATCGGCACCGGACAGCGACGGGCAGATGGCCTCGCCCAGGTAGGTTTCCCCGTCCGGCTCGAACAGCCACAACCGGCCGAGATCCTCCGGGTCGCGGCGGCAGAACACCTCGCGGCCCGGCAGCACGCCGAACGGCACGTAGTAATCGCGGTCCACCTTCACGCCCTGCTTGGTCACCCGGCGCAGACCGTCCTTGCCGGCCACCGGCGCCAGCAGCACGTCCAGGCTCGCCGGATCGCTGATCGCCCGGATGCTGCCCTGCCAGGCGCTCGCGACCTGGAACGGCGTCTTGCGCTTCAGCGCCTCGTGAGGCGTGTGCGCGTATTGCAGCGCCGCCCAGCGGTCGGCCTCGGCCTGCAGCTCGGCGCCGGTCAGATCGACCTGGAACAGCACGTCGTCGTCGGTGCCGAGCCGCGCCGAGAACGCCTTGCGTGCCTCGATCACCTTGCGGTCGGCGACGGAGTGGCCGATGAAGCCCGGCAGGGTCGCCGCGCAGTCGCGCTGGAACGTGCCGATCACCCGTTCCACCGCGCCCTTCTGTTCGGGCGAATAGGCGGCGGAAAAGTCCTGGACGATCCCGAGCGCGTCCATCAGCCTCCGGGTGGCGGTCGCCTTGAAGTCCGAGCCGTTGTCCGTCTTGATCGTCTCCGGCACGCCCCAGGTCAGGATCCCCTTGCGCACCATCATCCCGACCGCCGCCGCGCGCGGCGTCTCGGTGAAGAACAGCAGCACGCTGCGCGAATAGATTTCGGTCAGCATGTAGAGATTGCGCCGGCCTTCCTTGGTCATCACGTCGGAGGGCGAGGCGTCGATCTGCCATAGCTCGTTGAACCGCTCGGCGCGGGTCGCCCCCGTTGCCGAGAAGCGGACCTTCGACTTGTAGGCGTCCGGATCGGTCAGCCGCATCAGCTCGTTGCGGTGGCTGTCCTTCCAGCCTTTAAGGGCGTTTTGAAACGTCCTTAAAGGCGGCATCGGCACCCGTGCCTGTCCCCTGGCGCCGTCGACCAGGACACTCTGCCCGAACTCGGCGAGCGCGGCGTTCCTGATATGCTTGGCGCTGAGGAACTGGTTGGACGCGTAGAGCGCCAGGCAGTAGGACCGCAGCCGCCCGCCCTCCGCCCGGTCGAGCACGCCGGTGCCCTTGCGCGCGTTCGACGGATCGAAGGCGAGCCGGTTGATGTCTCTGCGCATCTCCTGGCGCCAGCGCGCCAGCGTGCGCAGCGACACCCGCTTCACCTGCTCCTTGACCCACTCCGGCACGGGCACCTGGCCGGCCTCGTAGAGTTGCGAAAACAGGTGATCGGCCGAGGTCGCACCCATGCCGCTTTGCGCGCGGAACCGTTCGGCCACCTTGAGCACGATCAGCCGCGCGTCGCGGGCGCTGCGCTCGACCGGCGACAGGCTGACGTCCGTTTCCGTAACGAAGTCCTCGCGCTCGATCCGCACGAACGTGCCGGCATAGGCGAGCCGCTGGGCGAGCGGCAGCAGGTCGATATGGTATTCGAGCCCGCCGCCGCCCTCCCGGCCCTCGCGCCGGCGCGCCAGGCCGGACGCGGCCCAGCCGTCCCGGTCGATCAGCTTCTGCACCCCGCGCTTGGTCGAGGGAAAGCCGTCGAGCCGGAGGTCCGCCAGTTCCTGGGCCGTCATCCAGAGCCTCATGCCGGTTCCCCCCGCCGCGTTGCGTTCCGGCGATCGGCATAGATCTCCTTGTAGGCAATGTTGTACTTTGCCCTCATTTCCTGGGAGATCTCTTCGCCTTTCTTGATGCACCTGCGGTAGGCGTTGCAGGCCCGGCGCAGTCCGCAATCCGATGACTGGTCATCGCAATCCGGCAGCTTGCAGGAAAAGCACGGGTGAATATCGACGTGTTTCATGCCCCCCTCCTCAGTTGCGCCTGCAGCAGCCGGCGCCGGCTCTCGATCATCTTCTGCTGGTCCTCGATCAGGGCCAGCTCGATCACGTTCTCGTAGCGCTTGGGGATCACCACCAGGTCGAACGGCTCGGCGACGAAGCCGAGCAGCTCCGTCCGGCCGGTCGCCTGGATCAGCGCGATGAAGCGCTCCAGGGTGATTTGGTTGCCCGTCTTGGCTTCCGAGGCGTCCGCCTCCAGCGTCGTCACCGTGACGCGACGGCCGAGCTTCTCGCTCATCAGCCCGGCGATCGTGGTGCGGTCCTTGCCGCTTTCCTTCATCGCCCTGGCCACGGCGCGGCTGATCCGCGACGCAAGCCGCGTGCCCTTGATGGCGCCGGGCTCGTAGCCGACGCTGACGCGCGGCGGCTGATAGTCCTTGAACAGATCGTAGGTGTATGGGTCGCGAGGGTTACGCATCGAACCAGTTCTCCCTCTTGGCCAGGGCGAGGATCTCCGCCTTGTGCTGGCGGAACACCGCCGACCGGGACGCCCTGGGCAGTTTGATCAGGCTGTCGGACACGGTCCGGAACAGCCGGTCGGTGGGTGATGGCGGGCGCTTGCCGTCGATCAGCATCAGCGCCTCGGCGGTCGAGCCCGCCTGCGGCGGCTCGACGAAAATCAGGTCCAGGACCGTCTTCTGCAGCCCCGCGTCCAGCGCGGCCAGCGCCTTCAGCTCGCTCTGCTTCTGCGCCAACGCCGTGCCCTTCAGCCGCTCGCGGCTCTCGCGCGACAGGCCCTCGAAGATCTGCACGGCGAGCTTTACGGCGCTGAGTGATAGGCCAGTGCTCTGTGCTGCATTCTGGCAAAAGCCAAAAATTGGCTCTTGATTTTCTGCTTTGTTTTTCGTGGCTTGACTCTTGCGGTCGCCGCCGTGCTTCGTTTCCGGGTGCAGCGCCTCGTAGATACGCTTCAGCTCGGCCAGCGCCTCGCACCGCTCCAGCGCGGTGAAGTCCTTGCGCGCCAGGTTCTCCAGAACCTCGTGCAGCCGAAGCTCCTCGGCCCGGTGCGCGCCCGTGGGCTCCAGCACCCGCGCCTCGATCGTCTTCCACTTGCACAGCCTGGCCGCCGCCAGCCGGTGCCCGCCCGCGACCAGCTCGAAGCCCGTCTCCGTGGCCGCTACGTCGATCGGCGTCTTGTGCCCAACCTCGGCGAACATGCCGGCGAGCGCCTGCGCCCACTCCGGATCGATGTCCCTGAGCCGTCCCTCCGGGACCGTGATGTCGGCGATCTTGATCGATTGAACCTGCATGATCTCTTGAACTCTTGCCCTGTCGAATGAAACCGGGTGAAAGGAACCGGGCGGCGATGCTCTGCGGCACCTGCTGCCGCCCGGCTAAGGCTGGGAGGAAGGGCCGATGGGGCGCCTTGCTCCGGTCACTCCGAAGGTCCCTTTCCCGGGTGACTGGAGGGGGATTGGCCGCGCCGGGCGGCCTTGGCCTGGGCGGCGAGATACGGATCGCACAGCGCGTCCTCCTCTGCCTGTTCGGCCGCGCGTGGATAGAGGAAGATGTACAGGCCGAGGCCGAGCACGATCAGGGCGGCCAGTCCGCCGATGATCCCGCTCAGGGCAACGAGCGGGCACATCACGCGGCGCCTTCGGGGACATCGGCGATCAGCGGCTCGACCTGCCAGCTCGCGCCGCCGATGCCCCAGCTGTTCAGGAACCTCGCCAGCGACGACGGCAGCCCCTCGAACGCGAACACATGGGCGTCGCCCGCCAGCAGCCCGCTCTTGCCGATGAGCCGGCTGGGGCCGCCGGCGACGTCGACCGCCTCCAGCACGCCGGTGAACCAGTACCGCCGGCCCGAGGCGCTGACCTTGGTCAGCACGTAGCCGACAGGCTCCGCCGCGCCAAACATCCGCGCGGTCTCGGCGGTCTGACAGGCGAGCCTCATCACGCGGCCCTCCTGTCCGGCGCGGCCGTGTCTTTCTGACTGGCCTTCCTGCCTTCGTATTTGCTAGAAAGGATCTTGTTGCGCCGCTTCGGATAGCGGTCGGGAAACAGAGCCTCGACAGGCTCGCCCAGGAAATCAGCGATCGCCCGTTCGGTCGGTTCGTTCGCGCGGGTCCAGATGTTTCCGGTTCCGCCGCGCGACAGTCCGTAGATCTCGGCAAGGCCCGAAAGGGTCATGCCCCGGCGGCGCAGCTCGGCGAGGATGGTATGACGGTCCCACTGGGGCTTGGTCATCGGCTTCTCCTTCAGGAAGCGGATGCTGCAACATCCGCTTTTTGTTGGCTTTGTGTGTGCAATGTCCGCGCTGCAAATCAGGCGGAATAGGTAGGAGTATGCAGAATTTCTCTGTTTTGTAAACAGAGTTTTTCTGCGATCAAAAATGGCAAGAAAATCAGTGACAAAAACGCCGTTTGCGGAAAGGCTCACGGCCGTCCGAATGGAGCTTGGTTATTCGGCGCGCTCAGCATTCGCCGAACATCTAAACATGAACTCAGAAACACTCGGCGGCTATGAACGCGGCGATACATCGCCGGATCTCGATTTTCTGGCGATGTATAAACAGAGGTTTTCTGTAAATCTAAACTGGCTGATCGCCGGAGAGGGCGAGATGTTCGCCGGCATGCACGCCGCCGGCCAACCGACCGGCTATGAGGATGAACTGGCCCGGATCGAGGCGGGACTGAACGCCTTTGACACCTTTCCCATCAATCCCGCCGCAATGCCGCCGGAGGCGGAGGCTCTGTATCAAGCGCTCCAGAAAATCGTCACGGAAACGGACGATGACCGCGCCAGGGCACGGGCCGATCTCCATCTGCGCCTGGCCTTTGGTGACGCCGCGGCGGCGGAACGGCAGAAATTCCGCCAGAATTCCTTTATCAAGCGGTGGGAGGCGGCCAACGCTCGTCTTCAAACCGCGCTGCATAAGGTTGAGTGGGAGCCACCGCTCGGCCTCACGGAAACGCTTAAGGCTCTGTCTTTTGGCTACGGCCTTTCCGAGCAAGACCTCGGCGATCTGCTGAGATCAATACGGTCCGCCTGCCGAGACGCCTGAAGCACGTTCTCCAGGCGACGACAGGTTGTATTCCATCCGGCCGCAATCTGTGCATTGATAAGGCGCCGGTCCATTTAAACGGCCGTTGTTCGATTGTTTTAAGGGGGGGTAAAATTGCGTTCCATATCCATTGCGGCCACCGCCGCCGCCTGCCTGGCGCTCGCCGCCTGTGCCTACAAGGCGGAGACCATATCCACACCCGCCTATAACGTGCCCTTGTCCTACACCGCCAAGATCGGCGGCAAGTGGCTTCTGGCCGTCGACACGGACCGCTTCTCGACCGTGGTCCGCTCCTCGGGCATGCAGTGCGCCGCCCATAACTACCCGCTCGACCTCAAGGGCAGCTTTGAGACCTCGGTGCGCCAGACGCTGGAAAACGTCTTCCAGGATCTGGAGGTCGTCGAGAAGCCCGTGCCCGCCGACCAGCTGGCCGCGCGTGGTGCGCGCGGCATGATCTCCATTCGCGGTGAGGACATTCGCGGCCGGCTCGATGTCATCCCCGGCTTCTTCACCTCTGCCATGCGCACCCGCGTCGAGCTGGCCACCGCCGTCACGGTCGACGGCCGCAGGGGCCGCCTGCTCGGCGTCACCGTCGACGGCGACGCGGAAGCCGATGGCGAGGCGGGCTTTGCCTGCGAGGGCGGCTCCAGGGCGCTGGCCGAGGCCGCCGGTCAGGCCATGCGCGACAATCTCCGCGCCGTCGCCGAGGCGCTCGGCAACGCGTCTCAGTTGCGCTGATCGCCATCGCTGATCGGCCGGTTGGCGAGTTCCCACCTTGCGGCCGTTACTCTCGATCGCGTCTCACCGGAAAGCCCGCAATTCCGCCGTTTTTGCAAGGTGGGAACTGGTCAACATGACTGACCTTTTCAGTTCCCACCTTGAACTTGCGCGCCTGTTGATTTCTCTACGCTTTTTCAGATGGCATAAGAGCGGCGCATCGCCGCTCCGGCCGTTTCTGCCATCCGAACTTGCGCGCCACTTTCCAGCACTCCCCACCGCGCCCCACCGGCAAACGGCCGAATTCCGCCAAATTCCCCGAGATCACGGATCTCCCCGCCTCTCCCCACCCCTGCCATCCGTACTTGCGCGTTACACATTGCCTGTTGGCTTTCTCCGGCCTGATGCGGTTTATTGGTCGCCCTGCTTCGTCGCACCGCGCGCCCGGCCCTCGCATGATCAACAAGACCATCCGTTCGAACCACATCGCCTTCGTCTCCAGCGACACCGAGGAGGCCCGGGACTCGCTCACGGTCCTGGTCGATCGCTATGGCATGTGCCCGCCCGAGGATGCCGACGTCATCGTCGCGCTCGGCGGCGACGGTCTGATGCTGCAGACGCTGCACCGCTTCATGAACACCGGCACGCCGATCTACGGCATGAACCGAGGCTCGGTCGGCTTCCTGATGAACGAATATCGCGAGGACGACCTGCTCGACCGCCTGTCCGCGGCCGACGTCACCACCATTCACCCGCTGCTCATGGAGGCCGTCGACCAGTCGGGACACCGCCACAACGCCCGCGCTGTCAACGAGGTCTCGCTGCTGCGACAGACCTATCAGGCCGCCAAGCTGCGCATCTCCATCGACGGCCGCGTCCGGCTCGAGGAACTCGTTTGCGATGGCTGTCTGGTGTCCACCCCGGCCGGCAGCACCGCCTACAACCTGTCCGCCCACGGCCCGATCCTGCCCATCTTTGCGCCGATGCTGGCGCTGACGCCGATCAGCGCCTTCCGGCCTCGACGCTGGCGCGGCGCCCTGCTGCCGAACCGCGCGGTCGTGCAGATCGAGGTGCTCGAGGCGGCCAAGCGCCCGGTCAGCGCCGCGGCCGACCACACAGAGATCCGAAACATCGCCTCGGTCACGGTGCGCGAGGACACGAGGTCGGAATGCCTGATCATGTTCGACGCCGAGCACGGCTGGGACGAGCGCATCCTGACCGAGATGTTCCGCTACTGACCCGGCGGAGCGAAACCCAAAATTAAACCCCGGCGATCACACTGGACGTCAGGCTGGGGTAAGGCTGTGCCGACACGATGCCGACAACGGACAGGCCCGCCGGCACGATGCCGGCAAGGGACCGACCCGCCGGCCGGCAAGCGTCGGTCCGCGTGAGGGTTATGGAGGGTGAGCGGCGATGAGCGCCAACGAGGATTTCGACACCGAGGCCTATGAGATCGTCACGCCCCCGACCGACCTGCGCAAGAAGGTCCGCGTGCTCAGCCCCCGCGAGGCGGCGAAGTTCGATCCGGTGAAGGCGGCCGAGGCGGCGCTGGAGTGCTTGTCCTCGCATTTCGACTCCTGGATGGGCAAGGAGGTCGACGACCTGTTCTCCGCCTGGAGCGCGATCCAGGCGGACGGCATGGACAAGGCCCACCTGCAGACGCTGTATCAGGCCGCCCACAACATCAAGGGCCAGGCCCAGACGCTCGGCTATCCGCTGGTGGGCTCGGTCGCGGCGAATTTCTGCCACCTCATCGAAAGCATCGCCGACTCGCAGGACCTGCCCCTGCCGCTCGTCGGCCAGCACGTCGAGGCCATCCGCGCGATGGTCGCCGAGAACGCCCGCGACGATGCCAACCGGACCGGCGTCGCGTTGCTCGCTCGCCTGAAGGACGTCACCGAAGACTATCTCGAGAAATACGCCGCCCGGACCGCCCCGACGCAGTCCTGATCGGTCCGGAGCCGCTGCGGCGCACGCCGCGTTCAGGCGGCGGCCAGCGCTCGCGACACGAAAACCCGCGCCTCCTCGCGCGCCGCCTCCAGCGCAAACTGGCGCAGCAGGCCGACGATGTCTGCAGCCTCCTCGCCCGCCTCGCCCCGCAGCCGTCGCACCGCCTGCTCCATCGCCGCCCGCACCTCGGCGGCCGTCCGGTTGCGGTCGAAGTCGGGATCCTCGACGCGGTAGAGGTCGATGCAGGCTCCGAAGGCGGCGAGGCTGCGCGGCGGCAGGCCGGCCTTGCGCAGCAGCGCGCGGATAGCCGCCGGCCGCCCCGCCTCGAGCAGCGTCCGCGCCCGCCCGGCCGGCAGCCCGGAAAGCACCGCGATCGCCGCGACGAAAAGCTTCAGGTTGCCGGTTCCTGCGGCGCGCAGCAGCAGGCGCGTGGTCAGTTGTCCGGTGGCACGCAAATGCTCGACCAGGTCCAGCACCTGCCGTTCCGCGACGTCGCGCACCAGGGACAGCGTCACCTTTTCCTCGGCGTCGACCAGGAAGGCCTCGGCGCGGTGCTCCGGTCCCTCGAACAGGGTCATCGCGCGGCTGCGCAGCCCGTCGGCGAGTGCCTTCAGCAGCATGTGCCGGACCGTCAGCGGCAGATGCTCGCGGCTGAGCAGCAGCGCGCGGATCTTCCCGTCCTCCGCGAAGCGCTCGGCCATGCGCGTCAGGCTGAACGGCACGATCTCGGCCGTTTCGTTGGCGAGTAACGCTTCGCAGGCCCGAGCCGGAGCCACCTCGGCCAACGCGGCGGCGGCTGCCGCACCAAGGTCGATCCGCCGCGCGATCGCGCATTGCACCGCCTCGTCGCCCTCGGCGGCCAGGTCGACGAGGTCCGCCTCGCCGATCAGCGGCGAATGCTCGAGCACCACGCAGGCGATCTCGCACCTGTCCTGGGCGAGCGAGGCGATGATGTGTTCGGGAACGTTCGGCTGGCGCGCGAAGGCATGGGCGATCGCCAGCCGCACCTCGGAGGCGGGATCGTCGAGCAGGAAAGTGAGCGCCGCCTCGGCGGCCTCGCGGTCCTCCCCCGTCATCTGGGAAAACAGCCAGGCACGCGCCAGCGCGCTTGTTGCCTCGGCCCGTAACTGTGCGGGCGCCGTCTCGATCCAACGCAGGAAATCCCGAATGATCATGGCCTGAACCGAACCAGAAAGCCTTCGACTGACAAGAGGACATCAGCTTGCCATGCAAAGGCTTAACGTTCGGTTCACCATGTTTCTGCGCTCGTGCCGGACACCGGACCGACCTAGACCGGCGGCATGAGTTCCCGCGGTTCTTCCCGATCTCGATAGGACAGGAAGCGGGTCAGGTCGAGCGGCGCCTGCTCGGCGCCGGCCGCCAGTTGCGCCGCGACCACGGAGGCTCCCGACCCCCGTGTGAACGGTTGCGCGCCGGACGCAGCCGTGTAGGACGACAGGAAACTCGCCCCCAGGGTGCCGGACACCGAGCCTGCCCCGGTGCGAAACAGCGCCTCGAACGGCGCCGCCGTTTCCGTCGCCTGCCAAGCGCTGAGCACCCGCTGTAGCGCCGGGTCGAGATCGGGCAGATCGGCTTCGTCCTGGCCGTTCCCGATCGCCGCCGGCGCCGCCGGCGCTTCGCCGCGTGCCGAGGCGATCATGGTGATGCCGTCATGCTTGCGCACCAGCACGTCGTAGACGTCCGCAAGACTGCGCGGTGCCCCCGCGGTGGTGTAGAAGATCGCCTTGTTGGCCTTCGCCTGCGCCGGAAACAGCCGGTCGGCGCGCGCGTCCGGCGTCGTCTGCGCCGCGTCGATCAGCCGGCCCGCACCGTTGGCGCCGAGGAAATGGGCGATGTAGAGTTCGCCCTGCGACGCGTCCCGGCCAAGTTTCTGAGATAGGTACGCGCCGTTCTTCTGGGTCAGCGCACCGGCCATCAGCGACGCGATGTCCGGATCCTTGCGCAGGTCGAGGATCTCCTGGCGCATCTGCGGATCCCGCACCCGGTACGTGCCGCCGCGGGTTCTCTCGATCTGGTCGGCATATTTGGATAGACCGTGCCGCGGACCGGCTTCCTTGAGGGTCTCGAGCCAGGTCGATTCGATAAACTGGAACAGGCCGGTCGCGCTCGACGTGCGCGCTTTCGCCGTCGTGTCGAACGAGGATTCCCGGGCGGCCGTCTTCATGAGGTAGTCGAACGACGTTCCCGTCGTGCTACTGGCCGTCTGGAATGCCTGCTCGATCCGTGACGCGATCGAGGTGGAATCAGCGACGCGCATGAGTCCGTCTCCTCGATGGAATGGTTACCGACACATTAACTTCTTCCCGAGCCGGTTAACAAATGGTTAACAGCCGTTAACATTTGCCATGCGGCGACCGCTTTTCCCGTCGCGGCGCGCCTGGGCTCGCAAGAAGTGCCGATGCCATCGGTCAGACGACCGGCCGCTCCATCGCGAAACCCTCCGTGACGGCGCAGTAGTCCTTGTAACCGAGGCGGGCCAGCGGCTTCAGACGACCGATGTCGACTCGCCCGCCGGACAGCACCTCGTCGGCGATGTGGATGCCGAGGACCTGGCCGATGACCAGCCAGGATCCGGTCTGCGCCCCGTCGAGGTCCGTCAGCCGGATCGTCTGCAGGTGCCGGCATTCGAGCGCCGCCTTGGCCCGAGCGACCCGCGGCGCGCGCACGCAGACCGACCGCGCCGGCGCCAGACCCGCCAGCTCGAACTCCGATTGCCCGGGCGCCACGGCAGCGGACGAGGCGTTCATCTCGTCCTTCAGGTCCAGGCTCGCCAGGTTGCAGACGAACTCGCCGGTCGCCTCGATGTTGGCCACGCTGTCCTTCCAGCCGAGCGAGGAGAACATCACCATCGGCGGCGCGTCGCAGACCGCGTTGAAGAAGCTGTAGGGCGCCAGATTGGCCCGCCCCTCGCGGTCGAGCGTCGAGATCCAGCCGATCGGCCGCGGCGCGACCAGCGCCTTGAACGGATCGTGGCGCAGGCCGTGGTCGTTCCTGGCCGTCTGATAGAACACCGTTTCAGCCCTCTTCCCAGACCGACGCCACCGAGTCGAGATCCGGGCGCGACCGTTCGAACGGCGCCTGTGTCGGCGTCCCGATATGGATGAAGCCGGCGAAGCGCTCGCCGTCGCGGCGGCCGAGGAAGGCGCTCGCCGTCTCGTCGAAGCAGCACCATTCGCTCAGCCACTGCGCGCCGAAGCCGCTCGCGCTCGCCGCGGTCAGCAGCGTCATGCACGCGGCGCCGGCCGAAAGCTCCTGTTCCCACACCGGGATCTTCGGATGGGCGGCGGCGCGGCTGAGCACGCCGACGACCACCGGCGCGCGGGTGAAGCGCGTCAGTTCCTGCGTCCGCCGCATCTCGTCCAGCGGTCCCTCGCGCGCCTCGGCGATTTCCAGCAGCCGTTGGCCGATGCGTTCGCGCGCCGCACCGCGATAGACGACGAAGCGCCATGGCGCCAGCTTGCCATGATCGGGCACCCGCGCCGCCGCTGTCAGGATCCGGTGCAGCGTCGCCTCGTCCGGTCCGGGGTCCGACAGCGTGGTCGAGGGATGCGAGCGGCGCGTCAGCAGGAAGTCGACGACGTCCGGGCGGGCAGGCGAGAATGGGGACATGGCGGGCCTTCGGATGGGATGAGAACGTTTGAAACGGCGGCGGGCTGTGCGCAATGACGTATGCCTCCCCCGTCACTTGTCAACCGGCTCTGCAAAAGGACTTGAAATTGCCAGATTTTCAAGGTCACAAGACGGTTTGACAACCGACCGCGCAACATCGATTGCGCGAAGAGGCCGGGTTTGGCGCGTGACAGCCATCGACGGGGGACGACGACTCGACCATGAGATGCTCCGCAGTGTTCCGCCTTTCGGCCTCATGCCTGTCCGGTCTTGTCCTGCTGATAGCGCTGGTCGTTGCCCCGGCCGCCCAGACCATTCCCGAAACGCCACCCGTCCCCGAGACCAAACCGGATCCGAACGCGCCGGCGTCGCTTGAAACGCCGATCGAGAACCTGCTCGACGGAGAACCGGTCTCCCGTTTCAGCGACACATTGGTCCCCTATGCTCCCTCCGCGACGTCCCTTACCGGACAGCCGGGCGAGATGGACAAGGGCGCGCTCTATCTCGTCGCCCGCCTGTCCGACGGCGGCCCGACCCTGTCGGACGGTGTCATCTGGCGCATCTACAGCGAGACGCCCAACAGCAACGGAAACCTGGAACTGGTCGCCACCTCCATGGGCGGCGACGCGGAGTTCCGGCTCGACCCGGGCGCCTATCTCATCCACACCGCCTACGGCCACGCCGGCGCGACCAACCGCCTGGTCGTCGGCCGCGGCGTCTATTCCAAGACCGTGGTTCTCAATGCCGGCGGCGTCCGGCTCGATGCCGCACTCGGCGACAACAGGCACCTCGGCGCCGAAGTGGCCCGCTTCGACATCTTCGGCATGGACTACAACGAGCAGGGCGAACGCCAGCTGATCACCACCAACGTCGGTCCGGAAACGATCGTGCGGCTGAACGCCGGCACCTATCACGTCGTCAGCAGGTACGGCGACGTCAATGCCGTGGTCCGCGCCGACATCCGCGTCGAACCCGGCAAGTTGACCGGCGCCACCGTCTACCATCAGGCGGCCGACATCACTCTCAAGCTGGTCAACGAACCCGGCGGCGAGGCCATCGCCAACACCTCCTGGTCGGTGCTCACCCCCGGCGGCGACATCGTCGTTGAGGCCAGCGGCGCCTTCCCCGACTTCGTTCTGGCCGCCGGAGAATACGAGGTGATCGCCCGCAACAACGGCGTCAACTACAGCCGCAGCTTCACGGTCGTCTCCGGCGAGGATCGCGAGGTCGAGGTGCTGACCTCCTCCGTCGTCGCCAACTGAACAGCGGTCCTGACAGCATCGGCGCGCCGCCCGGCTCCACGACTAGGTCCGCCAGCAGCGTAGCGCGACCGCCCGCACGTTCAGGCTGATGGGAACCCTCCAGCTTTGTCATCCCGCACGCAGCGAAGCGACGATGCGGGATTTCTGAGACGCAGCGTCGCCATTGTCATCATGTCGAGACGGATGAGCTTCGGGCTCCCCGATCCGGGTCTCGCGTTGCTCGCCCGGGACGACATCGGGAGAAAAGGCAGACGCTGCCGCCACCCGGAGGCGCGCCCAGGGCGCGCCTCGTCCTGTTAGCCGCAGGGGATCGGCCTATGCACCCCTCGCCCGCTTGACGTCCGGCGGCACGGCTTCCTCGGCGAAGGCGGCGATCGCCTCCTCCAGACCCATCGCCACCTGGTCGGCCTTGCCCAGCCGGCGGACGTTGACAGTCCGTTCCTCCGCCTCGCGCTTGCCGCAGACCAGGATCACCGGGGTCTTGGCCAGCGAGTGCTCGCGGACCTTGTAGTTGATCTTCTCGTTCCGGAGGTCGAGATCGGCCCTCAGGCCCGCCTTGGTCAGCGCGGCATGTACCTCTTTGGCGTAGTCGTCCGCCTCCGAGGTGATGGTCGCCACGACGACCTGGCGCGGCGCCAGCCACAGCGGGAAGTGGCCGGCGAAGTTCTCGATCAGGATGCCGAGGAAGCGCTCCATCGAGCCACAGATCGCCCGGTGGACCATGACCGGCGTTTTCTTCTCGCCGTCCTTGTCGACGTAGAAGGCGCCGAACCGTTCCGGCAGGTTGAAGTCGACCTGGGTCGTACCGCACTGCCATTCGCGGCCGATGGCGTCGCGCAGGGTGTATTCGAACTTCGGCCCGTAGAAGGCGCCCTCGCCCGGCAGGATGCCGGTCTTGATGCGCCCACCCGACTGGTCCTCGATCTGCTTGAGAACCCGGGTCATCACCTCTTCGGCGTGATCCCATAGCGCGTCGGAGCCGACGCGCTTCTCCGGCCGGGTCGACAGCTTGACCACGATCTCCTCGAAGCCGAAATCCTGGTAGACCGACAGGATCAGGTCGTTGATCTTCAGGCACTCCGCCGCCAGCTGCTCCTCGGTGCAGAAGATGTGCGCGTCGTCCTGGGTGAAGCCGCGCACGCGCATCAGCCCGTGCATGGCTCCCGATGGCTCGTAGCGGTGCACGACGCCGAATTCGGCCATGCGCAGCGGCAGGTCGCGGTAGCTCTTCAATCCGTGCTTGAAGATCTGCACGTGCCCAGGGCAGTTCATCGGCTTGAGCGCGAACAGGCGCGTGTCCTCCGCCTCGGTATCGGCGCACTGGACCGCGAACATGTTCTCCTTGTACCAGCCCCAGTGGCCGGAGGTCTCCCACAGCGAGGTGTCGAGGATCTGCGGCGCGTTGACCTCGTCGTAGTCGGCGGCCAGGCGCCGGCGCATGTAGGCGACCAGGCTCTGGAACAGGCTCCAGCCCTTGGCATGCCAGAACACGACGCCCGGGCCCTCCTCCTGGAAATGGAACAGGTCCATCTCGCGGCCGAGCTTGCGGTGGTCGCGCTTCTCGGCCTCCTCCAGCATGTGCAGATAGGCCTTCAGTTCCGCCTCGTTCGCCCAGGCGGTGCCGTAGATGCGGGTCAGCATCTCGTTGTTGCTGTCGCCGCGCCAGTAGGCGCCTGCCACCTTCATCAGCTTGAAGGCGTCGCCGATCTGGCGCGTCGACGTCATGTGCGGGCCGCGGCACAGGTCGAGCCAGGTGCCCTGCTTGTAGATCTTGAGTTCCTGATCCTCGGGGATCGCGTCGACCAGCTCGACCTTGTAGGTCTCGCCCTTGGTCAGGAAATGCCTCTTCGCTTCCTCGCGCGACCACACTTCCTTGGTGAAGGCGGCGCCGCGGGCGATGATCTCGCGCATCTTCTTCTCGATGACCGGCAGGTCCTCGGGCGTGAACGGCTCGTCGCGCTTGAAGTCGTAGTAAAAGCCGTTCTCGATCACCGGGCCGATGGTCACCTGGGTGCCCGGCCACAGTTCCTGTACGGCTTCCGCCATCACATGGGCGGCGTCGTGGCGGATCAGTTCGAGCGCGCGCGGGTCGTCACGGGTGACGATCTCGATGCGGGCGTCGCGCGCGATCGGATCGGCGAGATCCTTCAGTTCGCCGTCGAGCGCCATCGCCACGGCCTTCTTGGCCAGCGACTTGGAAATGCCCTCGGCGATCTCGGCACCGGTGATGCCGGGAGCGTATTCGCGCACGGAATTGTCGGGAAAGGTCAGATGGATCATCGCGTCTCTCCGGCTCACTCCTGCAGACGAGGCAGGTAAGCGTCTAGGGTGTTTGAACCGCGCCTGACATAGGCGATTTGCACCGCCGCGGCAACCTTCCTGCGCGGAGCGCCTCTATGCACCTTGTCATGCCGGGGAGGGCTGGGATCCAGGCATCGGGGCACCGTTCAGACTGAATCACCGACGTCGACGGTTACTGGATCCCGGCCTTGTCGCCTACGCGCCGAACCGGATGGCAAAGGCGCCGCCGCCCGGATCCCCATGACCTGCGGCTCTTCTACCGGCTCTCCAGCCTCCTGACGAACCAGCGGATCAGTTGGTCCCAGACCGCGTCCTTTTCCGCCGAGTCCTCGACGCCGTGGTCGAGGTTGGGATTGTCGTTGACCTCGATGACGACGACCCGGTCGCCGACCGACTTGAGGTCGACGCCGTAAAGGCCGTTGCCGATCAGCCGCGCCGCGCGCACGGCGATCTCGACCACCGCCGGCGGCGCCTCCGACAGCGACACCGAGCGGAAGCTGCCCTCTTGCGAGTTCTTGCCGTCCTCGTGCTTGACGATCTGCCAGTGCTTCTTGGCCATCAGGTACTGGACGGCGAACAGGGGCTCGCCGTCGAGCACGCCGATGCGCCAGTCGAACTCGGTCGGACAGTATTCCTGCGCCAGGATGATGTCGCTGTCCTGGAACAGGACCTTGAGCTTCTCGCGGATTTGCTCGTCGCCGCTGACCTTGAACACGCCGCGGCTGAACGAGCCGTCGGGGATCTTCAGCACCACCGGCGATCCGAGCCGCTCCTCCAGCCCCTCCGCTTCCTTGAGCGAGGACAGGATGACGGTCTTCGGCGTCGGCACGCCGTTCGCCTCCAGCAGCTCGGCCAGATAGACCTTGTTGGTGCAGCGGATCATCGACACCGGATCGTCGATGACCGGCATGCGTTCCTGCACGGCGCGGCGTGCGAAGCGATAGGTATGGTTGTCGATGTTGGTCGTCTCGCGGATGAACAGTGCATCGTACTGCGCCAGCCGGTCGAGGTCGCCCTTGCCGATCGGCACCAGCTCGATGCCGTGGCGCGCCGCCACCTTGGCCATGTACTTGAGCGAGGCGATGCTCGATGGCGGCAATTCCTCCTTCGGGTCCTGCAGCACCGCCAACGAGTATTTCATCACCGCCCGCTGCTTGGGCGCTCGCCACGGCCTGTGCGTGTAGCGCTCCAGCGAGGTCATGAGGAAGGCCCGCGCCTTCGCTTCCAGCTCGGAGATCGCCACCGGCTTGATCTTGCGGATTCGCCACCACTCGCCCGGCTCGACGGCAACCTCCAGGATCGGCGCGCGATACCAGTCGAACAGCAACCGCCCGAAGGGTTCCAGCAACGGGCTCTCGGTCTGGCCGAGACAGACCAGGATGCGGCTGAGCGGCAGGCCGGTCGTCCCCATCCGGCGCAGGCACTGGTTCAGGCTGTCGTCGAGTTCCGGCAGCGCATGCCGGTAGAGCTCCTTGCGCGACAGCTCGATCATCGTCTCCACGCTCGGCAGCACCCGGTGCTGGCGCGCCTCGGCCAGCAGCGAGGCATAGTAGCCGGCGCCCTGGTAGGTGTAGGAGCGCGACAGGTTGATGATGTTCGGATTGACGCCGGTGAACAGCTTCGGCCGCATCAGGTAGTCGCGCACCGTCATCACCTTGTGCGGCGTGTCGGCGTTGGAGACGTCCTTCAGGCTGTCGACGATCAGGACCCAGGTCGCCATCAGTGCTGCGCCTTTCTCAACAGGACCTGGGCGCGCACGCCGGTGCGGCCCCATTTCGCCATACGGTCGAACTCCGCGTCCGGAATCGGCAGGTTCGCCGCGTCCGCCGGGCTCTCGTGCCGCTCGTGCTCCAGCCAGGGGTCGTGAATGATCAGGTGCCGGTCGTCCTTGTCGTGGACGAGCACCCAGTGCGGCTCGCGCCGGCCAAACATGCGATAGCCGGAAACCAGCACCAGAGCGAGGGCCCCGTCCTCGATTTCCCCCGCCAGTTCGCGCGCCGACAACGGCGGCGCCCCCGACGTCACGCCGAGCACCTGCGCGTCCCGGCGATAGCCCTCCTGCACCACCCGCATGACCTCCTGCTTTTCCGGATCGCGGACCGAATTGAGGAACAGCGGTTCGTCGGGCGACAGCCGCACCTCCGCCTGCAGACCTCGCCGCGCCGCCGCCGTCGCCAGCCCGAACGGACCGCAGCCGCCGTGACCGGAGGCGAGGTAGATCGTCGTCGCCTCGCGCCACAGCGTCAGTTCAGTCAGGGTATCGGTCTCGAAGCTGGTGTCGAAATGCTTCAGGGCCATCATGGCGCAGGCGGGTCCGCAGGTGAATTCGGTCGTTTGCGCGTAATAAGGCGCCTGACCTGCGGCAAGACTTGGGCCATGCAGCAGTTTTTCCATCCGGATCGCCGTGCAGCCGTCCTCGTAGTAGTCCGGCACGACGCCGCAGCGGCGATAGCCGGACCGCGCATAGAGCCGCAGCGCGGCGGCGTTGTCCTCGCGCACCTCCAGGCGCAGCACGATCCGGTCGTCGTCGAAGGCCGCCTGCTCGCACGCCTTCAGCAGACGCGCCGCCATACCGGTGCCGCGGGCCTCCGGATCCACCGCCAGCGAGTAAAGCCGCGCCAGCGCAGTGCCCCGGCGCAGCAGGATCAGCGCATAGCCGGCGATCCGGTCGTCCGCCTCGGCCACCAGCAGGCGCGCCGTCGGGCTGTCGAGGAACCTGCGAAAGCTGCGCCGCGACATCCGGTCGGTGGTGAAGCAGCGGTTTTCCAACGGAACCAGCGCGCCGACATCCTGCGGTCGGGCAGTGCGGACGGTGACGTCTTGGATCAGGTCAGGGACGAACGACACGGCAAGCAACCGGCTGGACTGGGATCAGGGCATCGGGGCGGGTCGGCGGGACGAAGCGGCAGGGCGGATCCGGACGCGCCGCCTCGCCCCCCCGCGGGTCGCCCACCTTCCCCGGCTTCCTATCGATTACATCCGCTGCGCCGAACTGTCGCGTGCAAATCGCGGCGATCCCCAGGCGGCGGCCCTGGCGACGGTACCGCTCAGACGGCGGCCTTCGCTCGCTCGCGGGCCGCCGCACGGATCGTCTCGTCGCGCTTCTGCTTCTCCACCGCCTCCTGCCCGCCGCGGGTCTCGGTCACCAGCGACAGCTGCGCCTCGGAGTCCTGATCCACCGGCGTCAGTGCCAGGTCGGTGTAGGACTTGCGGTCAGGCGACCGCTTTATGCCGCGGTAGATCAGGTAGAAGCGCGCGACCGTGCTGACGATCGCCCAGTGTTTCCTCACGATCTCGGCGATGTAGCGCGGATAGAAGCTGAACGGGCTCTCGATCGGCAGCCCCGACCGGCGGTCGGTGCGGGTCTTGATGCGGAAATAGCCGCCTTCCAGCGGATGCACGCCCTCGTAGCGGACCATCAGGTAGAACCACATCATCAGGAACAGCTTGTTGCCCGGCCGGCCGCGCGGGCTCGCCGCCGCGCGGCGCAGCACGGTCGCGACATGCTCCTCGCTGTAGTAGCTGTCCCAGGCCGCCCGGTAGGCCTCCTCCCATTCCTCATCCGACATCTTCGGGTGATGACTGACTCGGTGGTTGAGGTCATACTTGTTCAGGTCCGGATCCATCCAGATGCCCTTGTCCAGCAGCACCTTGTGGTCCTCCGAACCCGGCAGCGGCGTCAGGAAGAAGAACTCCAGCAGGTCGAGCGGCAGCTCGCGCTTGATGATCTCCACGTCGCGCAGCACCGACTCCTTCGTGTCGCCCGGGAAGCCGATGATGTAGCCGGCATAGGTGGTCGCGCCATGGGCGCGCCAGGCCTGCAGCATCTCGCGGTATTCGGTGATCTTGTTCTGCCGCTTCTTGGCGGCCATCAGGTTGTCCGGGTTGATGTTCTCCAGCCCGATGAACACCCGGTTGACCCCGGCCCTTGTCGCCTTCTCGATGAAGTTCTCGATCCGGTGGCACAGCGTGTCGACCTGGATGATGAACTTGATGTCGAAGCCGTCGTCCTCGCGCAGCTTGATCAACCGGTCGAAGAATTCCTCCCACTGCCTGTTGCGGGCGAAATTGTCGTCGGTGATGAAGAAGCGGTTGATCTTCTGGGCGTAGTTGTCCCGGATGATCCGCTCCAGGTCGTCGGGCGAGCGGAACCGGCTCTTGCGGCCCTGCACGTTGATAATGGTGCAGAACGAGCACTGGAACGGACAGCCGCGGCCCAGATCGAAGCTGGAATGGGAACCGGCGGTGAACTGGATGTGCTTCGACGGCAGGATCGGCGTCGGCTCGCCCTCGAGCGACGGCAGATCCTTCATGAAATTATAGATCGGCTTCAGCGCGCCCGCATAGGCATCGCGGAAGACGTCGTCCAGCCGCAACTCCTCCGCCTCGCCGGCGAAGAAGGAAATGCCGAGCTTCTGCGCATCGACCATCTCCGGCGGCATTTCCTTCAACATCGACATGCAGCCGGAGACGTGGAAACCGCCGATGGCAACCGGCAGGTCCGCGGCAAGGAACCGGCGCGCCAGGTCGACGGCGCGCGGGAATTGGTTCGACTGCACCCCGACCAGGCCGATCAACGCCTTGCCGCCGGAGCGCTTGATCATGCCGATGATCTTCTCCGGCTTCACACGCGTGTTGGTCTCGTCGAAGGTGTGCAGATGGATCCGTACGTCCGCGCCCAGCGCCTGCCTCTCGTGGGCAGCTTCCGCCAGGCCGTTCAGGCAGGCCAGCGTGTTGGACGGAATCGCGGACCGCAGCCACTGGATCGGGTAGCCATCGTCATCGTAATGCGTCGGCTTGATCATCACGAAATGAAAATCGTTGTCTGCCATGGCGGATGCTCTCCCTTGACGCAAGGGTTGCATCCGCCCGCTGCAAGGTCAACAGGGCGATACACGGCGCAACGACCGGACCGGCGGCATGTGTTTCCCGCCGGCGTCGTCGCGTCCTCTGCGTCAGTCCAGCCTGTGCTCGGGCCGGATGTGGCGGCCGGTCCAGCGGCCATAGCGCCACGGTGCGTACCAGCGCGCCTGCGGCGGCAGCGCCTCGGGGATCGGATCGTAGCCGGACGCGCCGAACGGATTGCAGCGCAGGATGCGCGCCAGCCCCATCCAGCCGCCGGCCCACAGCCCGTAGCGGAGGATCGCCTCCTCCGTGTAGTGCGAGCAGGTCGGCGCATAGCGGCAAGCGCGCCCCATCACCAGCGACAGCGAATGCCGGTAGATCCAGATCAGCGCCAGTCCGAGGCGGGCGGGCAGCGAGATCGGCCTGCCCTCGGACGTCGCGGACGGAGGCTTCGTGCACATGAGAGGTCCTTTGCGCCCCGGCCGGGCCGCGGTCAGACCGCCGCGCCGCCGGCCTTGATCGTTTCCGCCCGCAGCGCCTCGATCTGGTCGAGGGCGGCGACGACCGCATCGAAGGTCAGCAGGGTCGAGGCGTGACGCGCCTTGTAGTCGCGCACCGGTTCCAGGAATTTCAGGTCGGCGAAGCGCCCCTCCGGCGGAGGACCGCCCTCCTTCAGCATGGCGATCATCTGCCGGCGCAGATCGCGCAATTCCTGCGCGCTCGCCCCGATGATGTGGCGCGCCATGATCGACGAGCTCGCCTGGCCCAGCGCACAGGCCTTCACGTCGTGGGCGAACTGCGTCACCACATCGCCGTCCAGCACGAGATCCACCGTCACCGTCGATCCGCACAGCTTGGAATGCGCCTTCGCGCTTGCCTGCGGATGCTCCAGCCGGCCGAGGTGCGGGATGTTTCCCGCGAATTCCAGGATCTTGGAGTTGTAGATGTCGTCGAGCATTCTCGCCTCTTGATCGCGTCGGACGGCTTTTCACCGGCACGTCGGTTCCTATATAGATCAGGCGCGGGGACGGTTTCGCAAGGCTTTGGCGTTCGATATGCGATTGCACCGCGACGGCGGCCAAGAGTCTGACGGCCGCTCTCCGGTCCCCGCCTCGATCCCAGGGGGCGCGGCATGGCGATCACGTCAGCGCGGTCCGTGGCGATGATCCGGATTGCGGCAGGCTTCGTAGTGACCCATGATGAGACCATCAGGCGAGGATTTGCAATGGACGCCATCTTGAAGCCGGTCGGGAACAAGGCCGTACGCAAGGCCCCGCACGAGGTCGCGCGGCCGAGTCGCGAGGAAGCGGAAGCCGCCGTGCGCACCCTTCTGGCCTGGATCGGCGACGATCCCGAGCGCGAGGGTCTGCTCGACACGCCCAAGCGCGTGGTGAAGGCTTACACCGAGGTCCTCGGCGGCTATTTCGAGGATCCGGAGGAGCATCTCCAGCGCACCTTCGAGGATGTCGGCGGCTATGATGAACTCATCATGGTGCGCGACATTCCCTTCCACTCCTTCTGCGAACACCACATGTTGCCGTTCATCGGCACCGCCCACATTGCCTATTATCCCTCCGGCGGTGTCGTCGGCCTGTCGAAGCTCGCCCGCGTCGTCGACATCTACGCTCGCCGTCTCCAGACCCAGGAGCACTTGACGGCTCAGATCGTGTCGGCCATTGACAGTCACCTTGCACCGCGCGGCCTGGCCGTGATGCTGGAAGCCGAACACCAGTGCATGACCATGCGTGGGGTCCAGAAACAGGGCGTATCGACGATCACGACCCAGTTCACCGGCGTGTTCCAGGACGACCCCAGCGAACAGGTGCGCTTCATAACCTTGGTACGCGGCGGCAGCAGGTAGCCCCGTCGCAGGGACGGAGGGCAGACTTGACGACGTCTTCATTCTCGCCGCGCGGCTCGAAGCAGGAAATCGAGTCCGGCACCGCCTTTCAGCCGAAGTTCGACGAGAACGGCCTGATTCCGGCCGTGGTCACCGATGCGGGCAGCGGCGAGTTGCTGATGGTCGGCTACATGAACGAGGAAGCGCTGCGCCGGACGGTCGAGACCGGCGAGGCGTGGTACTGGAGCCGCTCGCGCGGCGAGTACTGGAAGAAAGGCGGCACCTCGGGCCAGGTCCAGACCGTCCGCGAGATCCGCACCGACTGCGACCAGGATGCCATCTGGTTGAAGGTCGATGTCGCGGGCAACGGCGCCACCTGCCACGTCGGCTATCGTTCCTGCTTCTATCGCGCCGTCCGGCGCAACGACGACGGCGGCGTCACGCTCGCCCTGGTCGAGCCGGAAAAGGTCTACGATCCCGGCGAGGTCTACGGCAGGGACCAGGGCTGAACGGGCCAGGCGCCGCCGGGCCGGCGGCGCTGCCTCTCATGCCATGGCGATGTAGCTGCGCATCTGCTCGGCTTCCTGCTCGACCTGCGCGATGCGGTGCTTGACCACGTCGCCGATCGAGATCAGGCCCGCCAGCTTGCCCTCGGCGACGACCGGGATATGGCGGAACCGTCCCGAACTCATCCGGGCCATGACGGCGTTGATCGAATCCTCCTCGCGGCAGGTGACCACCGCCCGCGTCATGCCGTCGCCGACCGGCAGGTCGAGGATGCCGGCCCCGGAGCGGCCGATCATGCGCACGATGTCGCGCTCGGACACGATGCCCTCGATATGTCCCTTGTCGTCGGTCACCACGATGGCGCCTATCCCCTTCTCGGCCAGCATCTTGCAGATCTCCCCGAGCGTTGCGCTCGAGCGCGCGGTGACGACGTCCCGCCCTTTGTGATTGAGGATTGAGGCAACAGACATTCTTGGTCCTCCCGGATTCGCGCGTGGCCGACACCGGCCATCGCCGGATTGCCTGCGTTGCGACATTCGTCATCATGGCAAGAAAACCCGATGCTGCGCAAACACGCAATCAACGCTTCGGCACCAAAGGCTTATCCCGATGCGGGTGGCAGGGGCCGGCGCATCGCCCGTGCCGGGTTTCGGCAGGCGGCCGGCGCTGCGCCGCATCCCGGACGCAATCCGCCGCCGGCCTGCGAGGAGCTTGCGTCACCAGCGCCGGACGGGGTCGAACAGCGGGAACAGCGCCAGTCCCGCCAGGAAGCCGCCAATATGGGCCTGCCAGGCGATGCTGGCATCCTCTCCGGTCAGCGGCGCGCTCCACAGGCCGAACAGCAGGTTGATGCCGAACCAGACCGCCATGAAGCCGAACACCTGCGGATTCGTCAGGGAACGGAGCAGCGGCACCGCCGGAATCCGGTAGGCGCCCGGGTCCGTCCGGCGGATCGCGCCGAGCGGCCCGCCGAGTTCGAACACGAACCGCAAGGCGCCGGCCATCTGTCCCGAGACAGCTGCTGAGGCCCCGATCATCGGCACCGCCTCGCCGAAATGGGTCGCCAGATGCGCCGCCGCCCCGCCGATCGCGCACAGGGCGCTGAAGGCGAGGAACCGCGCGGTACCGAACCGGCGTGCGAGCGCACTGCCGAAGGTCGCCATCCACAAAAGGTTGAACAGCACATGGGCCGTGCCGCCATGCAGGAAGGCGTAGCTGAGGAAGCCCCAGGCATCGGCCGCAAGCCCGCCCGGCGCGCTGCCGCTGGCCAGCACCTCCGGCACGTAGCGGACCGGCCAGAACGCGAACAGCACCAGCACCTCGTTGTCCGCCGGAACGCTGAGAACGTGATAGCGGACCAGATGGATGGCGATCAGCACGGCGCCCAGCGCGACGACGACCGCCGGCACGTTGAACGCGGGCTCGCGCCGCTCGGGGAGATCGAAGGGAGACGGATCGGTCATTGCGTGCCCGTGCTGGAGGAACCCCACTGACTTAAGGCCCTCCGGCACGCACAGCAAGCCGCCGTTGTATCGCGCCGGCATCGCCTCGTCCGCACGGTCCAGCGAACAAGCGAACGCCCGTTGCCTCTGGCACATCTTCGTTTTCGTCATCCCGCACGCAGCGAAGCGGAGATGCGGGACCGGTGAGCCGAGGCGTCGCCGTGTTCGTCTCGTTGAAAGGGATGGCTTGGGACTTTCCGGGCGCAGAAAATCAGTACCTGGGCGGGTTCCGGCTCGTAGCACGCCCCCTTCGCCGGAAGGACATCGGAGTAAAGCCACCCGTGTCATCAAGCGAACGCCCGTTGCCGGTGCCGGCAACGGGCGCTGCTCCTGTCGCGTCCCCACGCTCCCCCAGAATTCCACGGCGGCCCGGCGCACGTCTTGTCTTGGTGCTTGTCCGGATCGCGTGCCCCACATTTGTCGGTCGCGTCCGAGATGGCAATCGAAAGGTTTCGTTAACCCTAACGAAACCTTTCCGCTGCCGGCACCCGCACTGGCATGGCGAATGCTTCGTTAACGGAAAACGGCGCGGCGACGGCGGGGCGTGTTCCAGATCCGGACAGCTCCGTCCCCGTGCAGGCCGAACGACGTGAGAGCGACAAGGGAACGGGTCAATGAAGAACGGTGTCAATCGGACGCTCTACCGGTATTGGGACGAATTGCGCGGCGCGCGGCCGGCCCCCAATCGCTCCGAGATCGACCCGGGCCGGATCCGTTCGCTGCTCGGCGACACATTCATCCTGGAGTCCGTCGACAAGGACACCTACCGCTACCGTCTCGCCGGCACGCGCCTGTGCTCGGTCCACTGCCGCGAGTTGAAGGGCCGCAACTTCCTGCGCGGCTGGAACGACGAGGATCGGATGGCCATGGCCACCATGCTGGCGGCGATCACCGAGGATGCCGCCGCGGCGGTGCTCGGCATCGACGGCCATACGGAGCGCAATCACGTTCTCAAGATGGAAATGCTGCTGCTGCCCTTGGAGGTGCCCGGCGAAGGCCGCAGTCGGGTCCTCGGCGCCTCGGTGCCGTTCGAGCGGCCCTACTGGGTCGGCATGCATCCGATCCTGCACCAGTCCATCTCCAGCCTGCGCCTGATCTGGCCGGACGAACGCCCCTATTTCCTGAAAGGCGAACTGTCCGCGCGACCTGCGATCCGGCCGGGTCTCCGGCCCGCCCAGCCGCCGCTCGTGCCGGATGCCGCCGCTCGCCGCCAGGTGCGCCATCTGACCGTCTACGACGGCGGCAAGGCGTGACCGCACGGCAGCCGCCGCCTTACACTATCTTAACCCTGCGCGCCTAGTCTTTCGGTTGCACAACCGGTGCGCAGCGCGCACTGCCGGAAGGGTATGCGATCGATGGGCCCTGCGCAGGCTGTAGAACAGGCGACCAACATCACGGCGAAGGGCATCGACCGGCGCCGGCATCAGCGCGTGGCCATCAACGTCCTCGGCCGTTTCATGCTCGAGAACCGCCAGGAGTACCCCTGCCAGGTCATCAACATGTCGCCTGGCGGCGTCGCCATGATCACGCCGGTCAGCGGTCGGGTCGGCGAGCGCGTGGTCGCCTATCTCGACCACATCGGCCGCGTCGAGGGCACCATTGCCCGCGAGATCGAGGGCGGCTTCGCCATCGCCCTGCACAATACCCAGCGCAAGCGCGACAAGCTCGCCAACATCCTGACCTGGCTCGCCAACCGCAACGAGCTCAACCTGCCCGAAGACCGTCGCCACGACCGTTTCGTGCCGAAGAACCCGATGACGCGGATGGTGCTGCCTGACGGCACCTCCTTCATGTGCCGGCTGCTCGACGTGTCTCTCTCCGGCGCCGCCCTCGCCTGCACCGCCCGCCCGCCGCTCGGCACCGAGGTCGCTCTCGGCAAGATGCGCGCACGCATCGTCCGCCATACGGAAGACGGCATCGCCGTCGAGTTCGCGGCGATCCAGAACCGCGACCTGCTCGAGCAGCACATCTCCGGCGACGGCGCCCTGTCCTGACCCCGCGCCGGCGCGCGAACCCGCCTGACGGCCCGATCTGACCAGATCCGGCCCCTTCAGGCTCACCCTGCGGCAGTTTGTTAACCTCGCTGCGGTCTTTTTCCCGCCCCGTCACACCGCGCTTCACCGCCTTCGTCCGCCCGCAATGCCCTGCGGAACGGCTTCGCCTGCCTGTTCCGCCTGCCGCGCCTACGCGCCGGGCCGGCGAGCCTTTTAGCGCGATTCCAGCACCTTGAGGACGATCGCTAAAATTCGAGACAAATTCGCCTCGAGTTTTCAGCTTGTTTTACTAAAACATTCATCTGATTAAATTTAAATGATGCTCAAATATTCGTCGAATTAATAGGCAGAACTTATTCTGAAGTAAAATAGAGCGTGTCATCTTGTTGTCAGCCTTGGGGAGGGCGACAAGATGAATGCGAAGACGAAGATCGGATTTTGCTTTACGGTTGCCTTGACTGTGGCAACGATTGCCGGCGCAGCCCGGGCGGAACCCGGCCGGTTCATGGCGATGGCAGGCAGCGCCAGCGCCCCGGTCGGCCACAAGGTCTTCTGCACGGAGAACCCGCAGGCCTGCCGCGGCGGCACGGACAGTCCGGTCGTCGTCAAGCTGACCCGCGAGCGCTGGGACGACCTGATCCGGATCAACGACGCCGTCAACGCCGAGATCCGGCCGGTGACCGACCAGGAACTCTACGGCGTGGCCGAGTACTGGACCTATCCGGACGCCGGCGCCGGCGACTGCGAGGAATTCGCGCTGGAGAAGCAGAGGCGCCTGGCCCGGGCCGGCTGGCCGGCGAGCGCGCTGCTGCTCGCGGTGGTCAAGGACCTCAAGAACGAGGGCCACGCCGTGCTGATCGTGCGCACCGATCAGGGAGACATCGTCCTCGACAACCAGATCGAGGCGGTCCTGCCCTGGTACTCGACCCCCTACCGCTTCGTGAAGCGGCAGTCGACGACCCAACCCGCCCGGTGGACGGCGATCTCCGATACCCGCGTCACCACGGTGGCCAGCATCGGCAAGTAGTCCACGTCCTTCGGGAGTTCCCGACGCCAACCGACCCGGTCGCGTCCCCACCCTCCCCATCCCTACCACGACCGGGTCGTGGGAGCCGGCCCGCCCCCGCAGGCCGGCTCCCGCCTTTTCGGGCGCGGCGATGGCGCCGCTAAAGCTTGCCCAGTTCGGCGCGGTAGCGTTGCCAGTTGCGCACGTAGCCGGCGGCGGATGCCCGGATGCCCTCCGCGGCGGCCGCATCGAGCGTGCGCACGACCTTGCCGGGCACGCCGACCACCAGCGAATTGTCCGGAATCTCCTTGCCCTCGGCGACCAGAGCATTGGCGCCGATGATGCAGTTGGAACCGATCCGCGCGCCGTTGAGGATCGTCGCCCCCATGCCGACCAGCGTGTTGGCCCCGATCGCGCAGCCGTGCAGGATCGCCCGGTGGCCGATCGTGCAGTCGGCGCCGATGGTCAGCGGATAGCCCATGTCGGTGTGGAACACGCAGCCGTCCTGCACGTTCGACCTCGCCCCGACATGGATCAGCTCGTTGTCGCCGCGCAGCACGGCGCCGAACCACACGCTGGCGTCCTCGTCGATCTGGACGCGACCGATCAGCGTGGCGGTCGGCGCGATCCAGCAGCGGCCGTCGAGCGGCAGGACCGGCGCGTCGCCATTGAGATCGAACAGCGGCATGGCCTGTCTCCCCTGCTTCCGAAGTCTCAGAAGGTTCCGGCCAGACCGATCGCGAACTGGATCATCAGCAGGCCGGAGCACACGCTCCACATGCCGGCGATCGTCGAGGACGCGAGCAGCCAACCGATCGGCCGGCCCTCGATCCGGCGCCCGCGGATGGCGTTGCGCATGATGATGAACGGTCCGGCGAAGACGCACATGACGAACGAGGCCAGCGTCCCCAGCAGGCTCTCCACCTGGATCTGGAAGCGCGGCGGGGTGTTGGTGACCAGCTGGTACAGGCTGCCGATCACGCCGGCCGCGACGAAGCCCGCGCACCCCATGTAGATCGCCAGGATTAACTCAAAATACACGATTATTAACCCCTTGTTAACCTTTCAGGGCCGAAGCTGCTCCAGCATGCTTCAAGGGTCAAGTGCAATCGGCGTGCCGGTTTGATCGTGTCGCTCACGAACCAGAAACCCTAACGGATGATGAACAGCCCCGCTCCGCCGGCCTCCCGTTTTGACACAATTGTCCTGTCTCGGGATCGCGCGGAGGGGACGATTCGTCTTCCCGACGGACGACCGGTGCGCCGGCCATGATCCCGATCGCCCCGCCCGGCCCCACCGGCATCCGCCCGCTCCATTTCACCGCCCTCACCGTCCTGCTTGCCCTGCTCGCGGCGGCCTATGTCGCCAAGATGGTTGGCGGCTGGTTCGCCGGTACCGAGCGCCTGCTGACCCGCACCGAGGAGGTCGCGCCGGTCTCCCTGTCGATCGGCCGCCACGCCTTCGCGATCCCGGCCAACATGCTGCGCCGCCCGGACCAGAGGATTCCGGGCCTGCGTCATGATCTGGTCTATCTGGAGCTGATCTGGCCGTCTCTCTCGGGCTTCACCCGGGACATGGCCTATGCCTTCGGCGACACCGGCGCGGAGTCGCGCACGATCGCCCTGGAAATCGCCGTCGCCCGGCAGGCGGA
This sequence comes from Polymorphum gilvum SL003B-26A1, assembly GCF_000192745.1. NCBI lineage: Bacteria > Pseudomonadati > Pseudomonadota > Alphaproteobacteria > Rhodobacterales > Paracoccaceae > Polymorphum > Polymorphum gilvum. The sequence goes on along the minus strand of NC_015259.1, from coordinate 1,743,883 downwards.
GGGCATGAGCGAGCGGCTGGACACGGTCTACAGGCGCCTCGCCCGGGGCGGTGAAGCACCGGGCCCGGCCGGCCTGACCATGCTCGACCTCGCCGGAGAGGGTGAGGCCGGAACGGATTACGTGGTGTTCGAGGCCGGTCGCGACGGCGGCTTCGTCGCCCGCTGCCAGGTCCCGCGCGACGCAGCAGCGCCCGCGTTCTGCAGCCGAGAAGTCCGGCTGGGCAGAGATCTCCTGCTCACCTACCGCTTCAAGAGAGCTGCCCTGCACAACTGGGGCCGGCTGGACCGCCGCATCCTCGACCTCGTGCACTCCCTGCGCGCATCGTGAGCGGAACGGCCCGCCGCTTCCCGACGGGACTTCAGTCCTCGTCGTCCAGATCGATCTCCAGGATCGCCATCTGGAAGTTCCAGCTCAGGTCCTCGTCCTCGTCGTCGCGGAACACGACGCCGATGAATTCGTCGCCGATATAGACCTCCGCCGAATCGTCCTTGCGCGGCCGGGCGCGCAGCTTGATCGTCGGCAGGCTGAACTTCCTGCGCAGGTAGGCCTCGATCTTCCCGATTTCGTCGGCTTTCAAGGGGCAGCTCCTTCTGCTGTCTTCATGGCGAGTCACGCGGACCCTACACCATCGGGCCGGCAAGCCAACCGTGCACGCAGGATTTTCCCGTGCTCGTTGCCCGCACCGGCTCACTCCGGCAGCAGTTGATCCATCGAGCGCGCCGGCTCCGAGCAGCCTGCCTTGCCGACGATGCGCGCCGGCACGCCGGCCACGGTCGAATTGGGCGGCACGGCCTCCAGCACCACCGATCCGGCGGCGATCCGCGAGCAATGGCCGATCTCCAGGTTGCCGAGCACTTTGGCCCCGGCCCCGATCAGCACGCCGCGGCGGATCTTCGGATGCCGGTCGCCGCGTTCTTTGCCGGTACCGCCGAGCGTCACGCCCTGCAGGATGGAGACGTCGTCCTCGATCACCGCCGTGCTGCCGACGACGAGGCCGGTGGCGTGGTCGATGAAGATGCCGCGCCCGACCGGCACCGCCGGATGGATGTCGACCTGGAACACCTCGGACGCCCGGCTCTGCAGGTAGAGGGCGAAGTCGAGCCGGCCGCGCCGCCACAGCCAGTTGGCCAGCCGGTGGGTCTGCAGCGCATGGAAGCCCTTGAAGTAGAGCACCGGCTCGAGCAGCCGCGTGCAGGCCGGATCGCGGTCGTAGACGGCCACCATGTCGACGCGGAAGATCTCGCCGAGTTCCGGCTCGTCCGCCAGGGCTTCCGAATAGGTCTGCCGGATCAGCGACGCGGAGACGACGTCGCGCCCCAGTCGGTCGCCGAGCCGGTGGATGACCGCATCCTCGAGGCGCCGATGATTGAGCACGGTCTCGTAGACGAAGGACGACAGCGCCGGCTCGCCCGCAACCATCGCCTCGGCTTCCTCCCGAAGCTGCTGCCACACGGGATCGTGCTGGGCGACCGTCCCCGCGTTCTGGCGCACGATGGAATTCGGCATGGCTTGTCTCCTTTTCAAGCCGTCATGTATCGATAACTCCTAACATAGGATTGCTCCCGACCAAACCAACCGGCAAAAGGCGGTGAACGGAATCCTGACGGATCGGCCCGCAAGGAGCCAGGAAGCGATCAGGACCGATCAGGGCCAGCCATCGGGGAGACCGCCGCGTGACCGTTTCGAACGAGCAGTTGACCGCCCGCATTCACACCGAGGTGACCGACGCCGTCGGCTGGCTCGTCGTCGACAACGCGGCTCGCCGCAACGCCGTCACGCTTGCCATGTGGCGCGCGATCCCGCCCGCCGTCGCCGCTCTCGACGCCGACCCGGCCGTGCGTGTCATCGTCCTGCGCGGCGCCGGCGGCACGACCTTCGTTGCCGGCGCGGACATCTCCGAGTTCGAGACCGTGCGCGGCGACGCCGCCTCCGCCCGCAGCTACGAGGACGAGAACGTCGCCGCCTTCGACGCCCTGCGCGCCGCGGTCAAGCCGACGCTCGCGATGATCCGCGGCTTCTGCCTCGGCGGCGGACTGGGGCTCGCCGCAGCCTGCGATCTCAGGATCGCGGAAGAGGGTGCGCTGTTCGGCATTCCCGCCGCCCGCCTCGGGGTCGGTTATCCCCCCTCCGCCCTCCGCGACATCGTCAACCTGGTCGGCCCGGCGCGCACCCGCGAGCTTCTCTACACCGCACGTCGGGTCGACGCCCGCGAGGCGGCCGCGATCGGCCTGGTTGAACGTCTGGTGCCAAGGGATTCACTCGACAGCGAAATCGCCGCCCTGTGCGCCACCCTCGCCGCCAATGCGCCGCTGACCCTGAAGGCCGGCAAACGCGCGGTCGCCGCAATTGCCGGCGCGCCGGAGCAGGCCGATTGGGCAGCCGTGCAGGCGCTGACGGACGCCTGTTTCGACAGTGCTGATTTTGCCGAGGGCCGCAACGCCTTCCTGCAGAAGCGCGATCCGGTCTTCAAGGGCCGCTGAACCGAGATGAATCGGTTCGCCAACGAGGGGCATCGGCGCGGCAGGACGCGACGCCAGCCCCCTGAAACGACTCGCCTTTCGGACCGCCCGCACGATGACTCACCGCATGAACGCGTTGAATCGTTTTCTCGGCGGCAGCCCACGGCCGCACCCGGCTGACGAGCGCCGGCCGGCACGGCACCGCCGTCTTGAATCGATCTGTGAACGCCATGGCGCATCGCCCAAGCCAAGCCGGTCTCGGCCCATGCTCCGACGCCCCGCCCAGGCGCCCTCCCGGAGGCTCGTCTGAATGCCGCTCTGACTGCCCCCTTGAATCGGAATCTGAACCTGACGATTCCGCCCCAAGCTTCTGGAATGATTCGATAAGAAACCTCTGGCTAGGCCATGCACAGCCGACCGAGAAAGCTGCGCAGGGCCTCGGCGAAGACGTCGTTGCGGTCGCCCGCCACCATGTGACCGGCCTGCTGCACGTCGACGACCTGAGCGTGTGGAACGACGCGCTGGAACTGCTCGGCATGGACCTTGGTCACCAGTTCGGACCGCCCGCCCCGGATCAGCAGCACGGGAAGGCTGAGGCTCCCCGCCGCCCGCACCAGGTCCTCTTCCGGCATCCGGTTCTTGGGCCGGCCGTGTTCGTCGCGCTCGCCGATGAAGCGCGGATCCCAGTGCCAGCGGTAGCGTCCGTCGTCGTGCAGGCGCAGGTTCTTCTTCAACCCCTCAAGCGACTTGGGCCGCTTGCGGTGCGGCAGGTAGGAGGCGACCGCCTCCGCCGCCTCCTCGACCGATCCGAAGCCCTGCTCGACGCGCTCGGACATGAAGCCCAGCACCTTGCTGACACCGTCGGGATCGACCTGCGGCGTGATGTCGACCAGGACCAGGGCGGCCATCAGGCCCGGCGCGATCAGTCCTTCGGCGACGAGGCCCGACAGCCCGCCGAGCGAGGCGCCCACGACCGCCGGCCGTGCCCCGTGCAGGCGTGTCACCTCCTGCACGGTCGCGACCAGATCCGCACCGAACTCGCTCAGGCCGTAACGCCCGGACGGCACCCAGTCGCTCTCCCCGTGCCCGCGCTGGTCGAGCGCATAGGCGACGAAGCCGTCTTCCGACAGCTGCGAGGCTGCCGCGCGCCAGGCGTGGCGCGTCTGGCCACCGCCGTGCAGGAGCAGCACTGGCGTGCCGTCCCGGCCGTACCGGCTGGCGACCAGGACGTTGTCCTCGCAGCCCCTGAAAACGATACGCTCGGACCTCATCGGCCGTCCTCCAGGAACTCCAGGACGCCCTGCTTGTAGATCTTGTCGCCGACCGCGAGCATGTGGTCCCGTCCGGTGATGTCCAGCACCTTCGCGCCCTCGATGAGGTCGGCCAGGGCGTCCGGAGACCCGGCAATGTCGTCGTTGGTGCCGACGGCGACCAGGACCGGCCGGCGGATCCTCGAGACATCCTCCTCGGTGATCTTCTGGCGCGACGAGCGGATGCAGGCCGCCAGCGCCCGCCGGTCCGACTTGGTCTGGTCGGCGAAGGCGCGGAAGGCGCGGCCCGTGCGGTCGGTCACGTCCTGCAGGCTGGCGGCCTCCAGGCCCCGGGCGATCGGCTCGGGATCGCCGACGCCGGTGATCATGCCGTAGCCGAGCCCGCCGAAGATCGCCCGCCCGACCCGGTCGGGATGATTGAGCGTCAGGAACGCGGTGATGCGGGCGCCCATGGAATAGCCCATCACATCGGCCTGCCCGATGTCGAGATGGTCGAGCAGGCGCCGCGCGTCCTCGGCCATCGCCGGCGCGCCGTAGGCGGCCGGATCGTAGAGCTTGCCGCTCTCGCCGTGGCCGCGGTTGTCGAGCGCGATCACCCGACGGCCGCTTTTCTTCAGCAGTTCCACCCAGCCCGGATAGGCCCAGTTGACCATCTTGTTCGAGGCGAAGCCGTGGATCAGCAGGATCGGCGCGCCCTCGCCCTCGTCGAGATACGCGATCTCCACGCCGTCGGACAGGAAACTTGGCATATGCACCTAACGTTTACGTAAAAGTCATTAGTGACGTTCCGCCACTGTAAGCGCATCGGATCGTCAGGGGAAGCGTTTTGCCGTCCGCACGCAGCACTCCGCCGCGCCGATTCTCGCATCGCACCCCCTACCCAGGACGGCGTCGAGGCAGTATGGTCGCCCCCATCACAGGACAGCCAATTCGGACAGGTGCTATGGCGGATCATGTCATCCCGCATTTCCAGAACGGCAGCGGCCACGACTGCATCGAGATCGGCGCGCGCGAATTCATGTGCATCGGCGCCAACCCGCCGTTCGATCACCCGCATGTCTTCCTGGACATGGGCGACGACGACCAGATCGTCTGCCCCTACTGCTCGACCCTCTACAAGTTCAACCCGAAGCTGAAGCCCACCCAGTCCGAGCCGGGCGATTGCGCCTGGCATCCCGTCGCCGCCTGAGCCCGGGAGCGGTCCGGTGGACCTGCCGGTCCTTGTCTGCGGCGCCGGCATCGGCGGCCTGACCGCGGCCCTCGCCCTCGCCCGTACCCGGTGCCGGGTCGTTGTCCTGGAACGCGCCGACCAGCTGGCCGAGGTCGGCGCGGGCCTCCAGCTGTCGCCCAATGCCACCCACGTCCTCGCCGACCTCGGCCTGCTCGAGCCCGTCCGGGCACTCGCCTGCGAGCCGGAGGCGATCCGCATCCGCTCCGCCCGCGACGGGTCGGACCTCGCCCGCGTCCCGCTCGGCGCGACCATCAAGGCTCGCCACGGCGCGCCCTACCTGGTCGTCCATCGCGGCGACCTCCAGCGCGTGCTTGCCGACGCGGTGCACGCCACCCCTGCCATCGATCTCCGGTTGGGCACGGTCCTGACCGAGGTCGACGTCGGTGAGTCTTCGGTCTCAGGTAGGTCTCCGGCAGGTCTCCGGCAGGTCTCCGGCACCGGATCGGCACTGATCGGCGCCGACGGCGTGCGCTCCTTCGTCCGCCAGTCCGTGCTCGGCGGACCGCCGGCGCGCTTCTCCGGTCGCACCGCCTATCGCGCCACCGTGCCCGCCGACCTCGTTCCCGGCGCACTTCTGCGCGAGACCGGCCTGTGGCTCGGCCGCAACGCCCATCTGGTCCACTATCCGGTCCGATCCGGCAAGGAATTCAACATCGTAGCCCTGGTCGAGGAAGACTGGAACGAGGACGACTGGTCCGCTCCCGCCTCCCGTCCGGACCTCCTCGCGCGCTTCGCCGGCTGGCCGTCCGAGGCCCGCGAACTGCTGGACCTCCCCGACCATTGGCTCAAATGGGCGCTGTGCGCGGTCGATGCCGGCACGCCCTGGGCCTCCGGCCGCACCGCCCTGCTCGGAGACGCCGCCCACGCCATGCTGCCCTTCGCCGCACAGGGCGCGGCGATGGCCATAGAGGACGCCGCCGTTCTCGCCAACTGTCTGGCGGAAAAAGGGAAATCGGTCACGGACGCGCTCCTGTCCTACCAGTCCCGGCGCCAGGCGCGGGTTGCCAGGGTCCAGCGGACAGCCGCCGAAAATGCCCGCATCTACCATCTCGGCTGGCCCGTCTGCCTCGCCCGCGACGCCGTCCTGAAGCGCAAGTCCCCCGAGGCCCTGCTCGCCCGTTTCGACTGGATCTACGGCTGGCGCCCGCCCCGTCTCGGTAACGCTTGAGCCGGCCGAAGACCTGGGCTAAAGGCTTGCCTCCAAAGAGGCCGGGAGAAGGCGCTATGGACCGGACGCAAGCCGCAGACGTCGTCACTGCCGGGTTTCTGGTGATCGGCGACGAGATCCTATCGGGCAGGACCAAGGACAAGAACATCGGCTACCTCGCCGACTACCTGACCCTGCTGGGCATCGACCTTTCGGAGGTGCGTGTCGTTCCGGACATTCACGAGCGGATCGTCGAGGCGGTTAACGCCCTGCGCGAGCGCTACGACTACGTCTTCACCTCCGGCGGCATCGGCCCCACCCACGACGACATCACCGCCGACGCCATCGCGGCAGCCTTCGGCGTCGCCATCGACCACGATCCGCGCGCGGTCGCGATTCTGGAAAGCCACTACCCGCAAGGTCAGCTCACCCCGGCACGCCTGCGCATGGCGCGCATCCCGGCGGGCGCCGACCTGATCGAGAACCCCGTCTCCAAGGCGCCGGGCTTCCGTATCGGCAACGTCCACGTCATGGCCGGCGTGCCTGCGATCATGCAGGCGATGCTCGATGCGATCGCCCCCACGCTGCGCACCGGACGGCGCATGCTGTCGCGCACCGTCGATGCCGACCTGCCCGAAAGCCGCATCGCCGAGGCCCTGCGGGAAATCCAGAAGGCCTCGCCCGGCGTCCTCATCGGCTCCTATCCGCGTACGACCGACGGCCGATTCACCACCCAGGTGGTCATCCGTTCGCGCGAGGAAGACCTTCTGGCCGCAGCAGCCGCAGCGGTCGAGCACGCCATCGCCGCCGCCGCGACCTGATTGAACAGACAGGATCAAGATCATGGAAAATCCGGAACAACCCAAAGCTTTCCCCGTCTCCTGGGACCAGTTCCACCGCGATGCGCGGGCCCTCGCCTGGCGTCTGTCGGGCCAGGGCGAATGGCAGGCGATCGTCTGCATCACCCGCGGTGGCCTGGTGCCGGCGGCCATCGTCGCGCGCGAGCTCGGCATCCGCATGATCGAGACGGTCTGCATCGCGTCCTATCACGACTATGAGAACCAGGGATCGCTGCAGGTGATCAAGCCGGTCGACCCCAAGGTGGTCGGCCTCGACGGCGGCCAGGGCGCCGGCGTGCTGGTGATCGACGATCTCGTCGATACGGGCAAGACGGCGCGCGTCGTCCGGGAGATGCTGCCCAAGGCCCATTTCGCCACCATTTACGCCAAGCCGATGGGACGGCCGATGGTCGACACCTTCGTCACCGAGGTGTCGCAGGACACCTGGATCTACTTCCCCTGGGACATGGGCTGGCAATTCCAGCCACCGCTCGCCAAGACTACTGCCGGCTGAGCCGGGCGTCGCGCTCACGTCGATGTGAAATCCGGGCGACCGCACGGCCGCCACATTCTCCCGGCATGTCGGCGCCATGTATCGACTGAATCGCACCAGCTTCCGGCAGTACCTTGCCCTCGGACTGGCCGTGTTCGCCGTCATCGCGATGACGGCTGAACCGATCTTTGCCCGGGCCGCGGCGCCTGTGACTCGCTTGGGCGATACCGCGGTCGTGCTGGCGCTCCAGTCCACCATCCTGGAGGTGGACGCCAAGGGCAATGCCGGCAAGCGATGCCAGATGCGAAAATGCCCTGAGGCGACGCCCATGCTGCCGGTACCGGTCGGCAAATCGGCGGAGGAACGCCGGATGACCTGGAGCGTCGAGGCAACTCGGTGCCCCTGCGAGCGGGTCGTCGATCTGCGAACGCCACCCCCTAGATCCCGCGCGATCGGGCCAGGCGGTGCGCGCCGCGCCGGAACGTAGGCCCCGCACAAGCGTTCTCTCGTTAGTTTGACCGGCAGCCGTCCCGGCGGGCGCCGGTACCCCCCTCCGGATCCGTATCAAGGTCGATCGATGCCTCTCTCCCGTCGCCAGTTCCTGGTCACAGCCTCCGCTGCCCTCGCTGCAGGCTGCACCTCGCGCTTCAACCAACCCATTCCCACACCCGCCCAGCCCAGAGGACCGGGCAGCGACTACGGCTCGCCGGCCGGGTTCCATATCGCTCCTGAGTATCTGCAGATGTACCGCGCCATGCCGGAGGAGCGCTTCCCCGTTCCGGCCGTCGATCTCCGCAAGATCGATCCGCGTTACTATCGTCAGATCGTGCCCTACTACAGCGCCGAACCGACCGGCACGATCATCGTCGACACGCCGCACCGCTTCCTCTATCTGACTATGGAGGGCGGCCAGGCGTTGCGCTACGGGGTCGGCATCGGCCGCGACGGCTTCGCCTGGGGCGGAACCGCCCGCATCGCCTACAAACGCGAATGGCCGGTCTGGACGCCGCCGACCGAGATGATCGCGCGCCAGCCCGAACTCGAACCCTATCGGAACGGCATGCCGCCCGGCCTCGACAACCCGCTCGGCGCCCGCGCCCTCTATATCTTCGAAGGCAACCGCGACACGCTCTACCGCTTGCACGGAACGTCGGAGTTCTGGTCGATCGGCAAGGCGGTATCGTCCGGCTGCGTCCGCCTGCTGCACCAGGACGTCATCGACCTCCACGACCGCGTGCCCAACGGCACACGGATCGTCGTGCTGCAGGCCTGAACCGCCTGACCGCGATCGCAGGATCTGAGATCGCAGGTCAGCCGGATCAGTCGATCAGGTCGACTCTGCGATCGACGGTAATGCCTTGGGGCGTGACGCTGCAACCCACCGCATAGGCCTCGACGCCGCCGGCCCGTGCGGCGTCGAAGGCAGCGCCATAGGCCCCATCGATGTCGCGGGCCAGGGTCATGCGCGTACAATCGGGCCTCTGGACCAGGAACACCATCGCGGCCCGATGGCCGTCGCGCACCATGTCGGCGAGTTCGGCCAGATGCTTCGCGCCGCGCGCGGTCACCGAATCGGGGAACTCGGCCAGTCCCGGCCGACGCATCAGGTGAACATTCTTGACCTCGACGTAGGTCTTCGCGCCGTCGGCCGCTTCCAGCAGCAGGTCCACGCGCGAGTTCCTGCCGTATTTCACCTCTCGCCTTAGCGCCGCGAAGCCGCCGAGGGCGGGAACGCGACCTGCGACCAGCGCCTCCTCGACCAGGCGATTGGGATGAGCGGTGTTGATACCGACCAGCGCGCCGTCCGCTTCGATCAGTTCCCAGGAATACTTCAGCTTGCGGCTGGGATTGTCCGACAGCGACAGGAAGACCCGCGCACCCGGCGTCTGCAGACCCAGCATCGAACCGGGATTGGCGCAATGGACGGTGACCTCCTCGCCCGTGGCGTCGAGCACGACATCGGCGAGGAACCGCTTGTAGCGCCTGACCAGGCGGGCGGAAACGAGAGGAGCCGGGAAGTCCATGCGCCTTGTTTATGCACGCCGTTCGGACGCCGCAAGGGATCGGCGGCTCATTTCGACCAGAAATCGGGATCCAGCAGCACCAGCACGGTGAACAGTTCCAGGCGCCCGAGCAGCATCGCCGCCGACAGGATCCACTTCGCCCCGTCCGGCAGCGACGCGAAGTTGCCCGCAGGCCCGATGATCGGGCCAAGGCCCGGACCGACGTTGCCGACCGCCGTCGCGGCCGCCGATACCGCAGTAACGAGGTCGAGGTCGAACAGCGAAAGCAGGAGCGTGATGATGCCCACCGACCCCAGGTAAACGACGAGGAAGGCGAGGACCGAGAACGACAGTTCCGGGGTCAGACGCGCACCGCCGTATTTTTCCGACATCACCCGGTTCGGACGCACCATGCGCCGCAGGTGTGCCCGGACGGTTCCGAAGAACACCAGGAACCGGAAAACCTTGATGCCGCCCGACGTCGACCCCGTGCAGCCGCCGACAAATGTCAGCAGCAACGCAAGGCCAACAACGGGAGCTCCCCACTCGCTGTAGTCTCCCATGGCGAATCCCGTCGTCGTGACGACGGAAACAACATTGAACGTTGCCTTCAGCAGGGCCTCGTCGAGGGGAAAATCCAGCTTGACCCCGAGATAGATGGTCAGCCCGAGAGAGACCAACGCTAGAAAGGCGAGCAGTGTGCGCACCTGGGGATCGCGCCACAAAAGCAGCGGCTTGCCGCGCAAGGCCTGGATCAGAAGCACGAAAGGCAGTGCGCCGATAGTCATGAACACAACCGCGACCCAGCCGGCCGCCGAATTGGTGAAAAAGCCGAATGAGACATCGTGGGTGGAATAGCCTCCCGTGGCGATGGTCGTCAGCCCGTGGTTGACAGCGTCGAACAGATCCATCCCGCTCAAAAGGAACCCGACGACGCACAGAGCGGTCAGGAACAGATAGACAAGGCCGAGAAGCCGGATCAGTTCGACCGATCGACCGACGATCTTCTCGCTTCGATCGGAGCTTTCCGTCTGGAACAGCTGCATGCCGCCAATGCGCAGGAAGGGCAGAAGGACGATGGCCATGACGACGATGCCGATACCGCCGACCCATTGCATGAGCGAGCGCCAGACGAGCAGGCCGGGAGGCAGGGAATCAAGTCCGCTCAGAATCGTGGACCCGGTCGTGGTGAAGCCGGACACCGCTTCGAACACCGCATCCACGTAGCTGACGCCGAGCCACAGGAATGGCAGCGCGCCGAACGCCGGCAGAGTCACCCAGGCCATGGTCGTCAGGATGAAGGTCTGGCGCATGTCCAGTCCTTCGTGCAGCGAGCCGCCGACGGCGATCGACAGCAGCATCCCGACAAGGCCCGTCAGCAGCGCGGAAAATACGAAGGCCTGCCAGTCGGGATTCTTGGCCGCGACGTCGACGATGGCCGGAATCAGCATGGCGGTGGCGAGGCCGACATACAGGAACCCGAGCACATTCAAGACGGGGCGTAATGAAATCAAGATCCGTATCCCGCACCACAATCGAACCGCTGCGCGCCGGCATGGCGGACAGAGGCATTTCCAGCGCTGGACATTGCCTCGGGCGCTCTCGCCTGTCGAGTGCGGATTGCGGCGGAACTTCGCCTGGGCGGTAAACCGTCCGCCGGCGCCGCCTCTCCCCGCTCCTGGCATTAGGACATGTGGTGCGGACGGCGGGGATCGAACCCGCATGACCGAAGTCGAGGGATTTTAAGTCCCTTGCGTCTACCAGTTTCGCCACGTCCGCGTGCAGGCGCTTCCTGCCTAGCGGCGTCGGTGGCGAACCGCAAGCGTCTTGCGCGGGGCGGAAGCAGACCCCGCCGCCATTCTCTGCCGACCGGTCGCGGTCCGTCTTTCCATCCGGTGTGCTGCGCACCATAATGGCCGGGACCGACCGGCGACGGTCACAGGCAACCGAGGATGCGTTTCGCCTCTGGAAATCCGGCGGGCGCAAGGGTATTGCGGCAAACGACGATCCCGTCGATCATGGCGGCGCGGCAAAGGGCGCGCGCGACGGCACGAAAAGCAGCGGAAACGAAGTCCAGAATGGTCACCTACATCGACGCGGCGACGGCGCCTCTGAAAAACACCGGACAGATCCGTCTTTACACGCCCGAGGATTTCGCCGGCATGCGGCGGGCCGGCCAACTGACGGCTGTCTGTCTGGACGCCCTCGTCGATCTCGTGCGGCCGGGCGTCACGACCCAGGAGATCGACGAGTTCGTTCGCGGTTTCTGCCTCGACCACGGCGCCCTGCCGGCGACGCTCTATTACCGCGGCTACACCAAGTTCAGTTGCACGTCGATCAACCACGTCGTCTGCCACGGCATCCCCAACGACAAGCCGCTGCGCGAGGGCGACATCGTCAACATCGACGTCACCTTCATCGTCGACGGCTGGCACGGCGATTCCAGCCGCATGTATCCGGTCGGCGCCATCAAGCGCGCCGCCGAGCGCCTGCTCGAGGTCACCTACGAATCCCTCATGCTCGGCATCGCGGCCGCCAGGCCCGGGAACACGACGGGCGACATCGGCGCCGCCATCCAGACCTTCGTTGAGAGGGAGCGCTGCTCCGTGGTGCGCGACTTCTGCGGCCACGGCGTCGGCAGACTGTTCCACGACACCCCGAACATCCTCCACTACGGCCGGCCCGGCGAGGGAGTCGAGCTGAAACCCGGCATGATCTTCACCATCGAGCCGATGGTGAACCTCGGCCGGCCGCAGGTGAAGGTGCTCAGCGACGGCTGGACGGCGGTCACACGTGACCGCTCCCTGTCCGCCCAGTTCGAACATTCCGTCGGCATAACGGAAGATGGCTGCGAGATCTTTACGCTGTCGCCCGGCGGACTGCATCGCCCCGGCTTCGACGGAAAATAAGACGGTCGGAGGCCTTTCCTGTGAGCAGCGAGGAAAACGGCTTCAAGGAAAAACCCGGCCTCAAGCACTACCACGGGCACCGCGAGCGCCTGCGCGAGCGCTTCCGCACCCTCGGCGCCGACGGCCTCGCCGACTACGAACTGCTCGAACTCCTCCTCTTCCGCTCGATCCCGCGCAAGGACACCAAGCCGATCGCCAAGGACTTGCTCACGCGCTTCGGATCCTTTGCCCAGGTCCTCGCCGCTCCCCGCGCCCGGCTGGCGGAGGTCAAGGGGATCGGCGACCAGGTGGCCGACGACCTCAAGCTCGCCCAGGCCTGTGCCGAGCGCTTCGCCAGGAACCAGGTGCCGCAGCGCGTCGAACTCTCCTCATGGTCGAAGCTCAACGACTATATTCACGCGGCCATGGCCTATTCCGAGCGGGAGGAATTCCGGATCCTGTTCCTCGACAAGAGGAACGGCCTGATCGCCGACGAAGTCCAGCAGCGCGGCACGGTCGACCATACGCCGGTCTATCCGCGCGAGGTGATCCGCCGTGCGCTCGAACTCTCCGCGACCGCCGTCATTCTGGTGCACAATCACCCCTCCGGCGACCCGACGCCCTCGCGCGCCGACATCCAGATGACGCGTCAGATCGTCGATATCGCCAAACCGCTCGGCATCGAGGTCCACGACCACATCATCGTCGGACGCGAAGGTCAGGTCAGCTTTCGCGGCCTGCAGCTGATCTGAACCATCCTGCCTTGCGCCGCCCCATGTTCCTAGCCATCGCATGGCGGCAAGTGCCTGAAGGCGCAACCCAAGGCAATCGCCAGAAGGAGGCGAGGACAGTCATGAGGATCGACCGCAAAGTCTGACCCTACCGCAAGAATGAATAAATTCATTTTTAACTAAGCGCATCGGCCATTCTTTAACACATCTTCTTTGATAGTGCCCGAAAGGGAATCCGGGCGGCGTATTGATGAATACAAAAAAAACCTCGACAGGTGGGAAGATTGCCGATGCCATCATCATCCCGGTGACTGGCATTGTGGTGTTCGCCATCTTGTTCGTGTTCGCCCTCATGCTCTGGTCGTCGCGTCTCACCGACCGCACCGCCGAACAGAGCGAGCGCAACCTGATCGAGGGCGCGATTCATCTCAAGCTGGATCAGATCGCCAAGCAGCAGGAAGATGCTGCAGTCTGGGACGAGGCCTATTTCAGGACCATCCCGACTGCCCAGGATCCGGACTGGCTTAAGCGCAACGTGGCGGAATGGCTTGACCAGAGCTACGGCCACACCAAGAGCTTCATCCTCGGTCCAGACCGCACCGTAATCGCCCGCCATGATCGTTCAGGAGCGACGGATTGGCTTGACCAATCGGTGCTCTCGGACCTCAGGATGCCGCTCGCCCGGGTCCGCGCCCGCTTCATCACCAGTTTCACCCGGACCGCGTCCGGGATCTTCCGGTTTCAACCGGTCTTCAATGACTACAACCAGTCGATCTTCGAAACCGGCGCGGTGCTGATCGACGGCTCGCCGTACTTTTTCAGCGCCACCGCCATCTCTCCCGACCTGCACACGATCGGCATCCAGCGCCATCCGCCGGCGGTTCTGGTCAGTTTCGTGCCCATCGACCGCCAGATCCTGCACCGGCTCGCGGAGATGGCTGGGTTGAGTGGCCTGCATCCGAGCCGCCAGCATGACGACGCCCTCGACTTGTCGACCATTATCTTGAAAAGTCCAAACCGGCAGCCGGTGGTCACGCTGTCGTGGCAATCCAGCAAGCCCGGCTCGGACATGCTGTCGCGCGTCTTGCCGGTCCTGGTCCTGCTGGCGCTGGCGATCGGCACGCTGACGGCGCTGGTGATGGGTTACGCCCGCAGCGCCACGCGGAAGCTGGCGGCGAGCGAGGCCAAGGCCGTCCATGCGGCCCAGCACGACAGCCTGTCCGGCCTGCCGAACCGGGTCTATTTCACCCGCATGCTGTCCCGCTCGCTCGCAGACTGGAAGGAGCAAGGCGGCCTGATCGCCGCCGTCTACATCGACCTCGACCATTTCAAGGACATCAACGACACGCTCGGTCACGCCGCCGGCGACGAGGTGATCCGCGCCGTCGCCCTGCGCCTGCGTGGCGTGGTGCCCGCAAACGGCATGCTCGCCCGCATTTCCGGTGACGAGTTCGCCCTGATTCTGCGCGACTGCGCCTCGCGCAAGCTGATCGAATGCCAGCTCGACCGCATTCAGGACGAACTCGTCCGCCCGGTGAAGGTCTCCGGGACCGAGCTCTACGTCAGCATGTCCATGGGTGCGGCGGTCGCCCCACAGGACGGGCTCGGATCCGGCGAACTGCTGCGCAAGGCCGACATCGCGCTCTACGACGCCAAGGCCAACGGCCGAGGCCGCTGGTCGTTCTTCGATCCGGTCATGGAGGAGGACGTCCGGACGAGGGACAACATCGCCCGCGAACTGCGGCACGCAATCGACACGAACGCCCTGTCTGTCGCCTATCAGCCTCAGGTGGACGGGATCACCGGGCGGTATGTCGCGGTCGAGACGCTCGTGCGCTGGGCCCATCCCGAGCGCGGACCGATCAACCCGGCCAGCTTCGTGCCGATCGCAGAGGAGACCGGCCTGATCAACGATCTGGGGCTATGGGTTCTGCGGCGCGCCTGCCAGGATGCCCATCGTTGGCCGGACGTGGCGATCTCGGTCAACATTTCCCCGACCCAGTTTCGCCATCCCCGTTTCGTCGATCACGTCATCGCGACCTTGGCAGCCTACGACCTGCCGCCCTCACGGCTGGAGATCGAAGTGACGGAATCTGTGTTCGCCGGGAAGGACTCGGTCATCCTGACAGCCATGCGACAGCTCAAGGAACTGGGTGTGCGGATTGCGCTCGACGACTTCGGTTCCGGGTATTCCAGCCTGAGCTATCTGCGCCGGTTTCCCTTCGACATCCTCAAGATCGATCGGGATTTCGTCTCGAACGTCGGCGAGTGCGAACAGGCACGGGCGATCCTGCGCACGATCGTCGATCTCGGCAGTGCGCTCGGCATGACCGTCGTTGCCGAAGGCATCGAGACGGCCGAGCAGGAACGTTTCCTGATGGCGATCGGCTGCGATCGGCTTCAGGGCTACTACATCGCCCGGCCGGGTTCCGGCGAGGAGATCGAGCCGATCATTCTTGGTCGCGGTCTCGACGTGCCGACGTCATTGGGAAGCCGGCTGGCGAGCTGACGGACTGGGCCAGCCTCATTCGTCGGCGGCAAGCCCCTGCAGGATCGCGCAATCCGGATCGGCATCGCCCCGGCAGGTGGCCACCATGTCACCCAGCGTCCGGCGCAGGTCGAGCAGCTCCTCGATCTTGCTGTCCAGTGTGCGAATATGGGCTTCCGCCACCCGCTTGACGTCCGCACTGGCCCGGGTCGGATCCTCCTGGAACTGCAGCAGGCTGCGGCAGTCCTCGATCGAGAACCCGAGCCCCCGCGCCCTCTTCAGGAAGCGCAGGCGGTCGACATCGCGGGCCGAGTAGTACCGATAGCCATTCTCCTGGCGCAGGGGCCGGACCAGCCCGATGTCCTCGTAGTAGCGCAGCGTCTTTGCCGGCAGGCCGGTTTCCTGCGCCGCATCGCCGATGTTCATATCGCAGACCTTCCGTCGCCTCGCCCCCGACCGAACCTAGGCGGGGCCAGTCTAGACCAGCCCGAGGCGTCGGTTCAATTCGTCCGAGACCTGGCGCAGCGCCGTGAACGGGGTGCTGCCCCCCGCCAGCAGGCCTTCCTCCTCGGCGAGGCGCAGGCCGGCCTTGCCGAATTGCACGCGGACCATGTCGCGCAGCCATTGCGCCTGCTGCGCCGCGCGCTTGCGCGCAAGGCGTCCGACCTCGCCGAGGAAGTCACGGTGCGCGTCGACCTTCTCGATCAGGTCGCCGATGCCGACACCGTCGCGCGCGGAAAGTTGCAGCACCGGCACCGGCCAGCCGCCGGTCGCGACCCTGCCCAGCGACAGGGCGCCTTCGACATCCGAGACAGCACGGCGCGCGGCCTGGCCCATATCGCCCTTGGTGACCGCCACGATGTCGGGCAGTTCCATGACGCCGGCCTTCATGAACTGCAGGCTGTCGCCGGAGCCGGGCTGGATGCACAAGACGACGGTATCGACCGCAAAGGCGACATCCGCCTCCGACTGGCCGATGCCCACCGACTCGACGATCACCCGGTCCATCGCAGCGCGTAGGATGGCGATCCCCGCAATGGCATGGTCGGACAGGCCACCCAGACGGTCGCGTGCCGCCATCGAACGCACGAAAACGCCCTGGTCATCGGGATCGGTCGACAGCCGCGTCCGATCACCGAGCAGCGCGCCGCCGGAGAACCGCGACGACGGATCGATCGCCAGGACACCGACCGTCTCGCCACGCGCCCGGAAAGCCCGTATCAGGGCGTTGGTCAGCGTCGACTTGCCGACGCCCGGCGGTCCCGTCAGGCCGAGCACATGGCTGCCGTCCGCCCGGCAGGCCGCATCGAGAAAGTCGGCCAGCTCCGCTGATCCTTCTTCGGCCTCGACCCGCGAGAGGGCGCGCGACAGCGCCAGCTTTCCGGCGCCTCTCAGGCTGTTCGAAACATCGTCCGCACCGGCCGCCATCGCCGCAGACTGCCCCGGCGCGCGTCAGGCGCGCCGCAGCGCCGCCTGCGCCGCAGCGAGGCGGGCAATTGGCACGCGGAATGGCGAGCAGGAGACATAGTCGAGCCCGACGCTCTCGCAGAAGTCGATCGAGGCCGGATCGCCGCCATGTTCGCCGCAGATGCCGAGCTTGATCTCGGGCCGGGCCGACCGGCCCCGCTCTGCGCCGATCTTGACCAGTTCGCCGACGCCGTCCCTGTCCAGCGACACGAACGGATCCTGCTCGAGCAGCCCCTTCTGCTGGTAGGTGCCGAGGAAGGACGCCGCGTCGTCGCGCGAGATGCCGAAGGTGGTCTGCGTCAGGTCGTTGGTGCCGAACGAGAAGAATTCGGCCGAGGCGGCGATTTCCGCCGCCCGCAGGGCGGCCCGCGGCAGTTCCACCATCGTGCCGACCTGATAGGCGAGTTGCGCGCCGGTTTCCCCGGCCACGGCCCTGGCCATCGCGTCGATGCGGTCGCGGACGAGGTCGAGCTCCGCCTTCAGGCCGACGAGCGGCACCATGATTTCCGGTACTACCGGCGCTCCGGTCGCGCGGCCCGCCTCGATGGCGGCCTCGAAGATCGCCCGCGCCTGCATTTCGGCGATTTCCGGATAGGACACCAGCAGACGGCAGCCGCGATGGCCGAGCATCGGGTTGAATTCCTCGAGCTCATGCGAACGCTCACGCAGCTTCTGCGCGTCGACCCCCATCGCTGCGGCAACCTCAGCGATTTCCTCGTCCGACTTCGGCAGAAACTCGTGCAGCGGCGGATCCAGCAGGCGGATGGTGACCGGCAGGCCCTTCATGATCTCGAACAGCTGGATGAAGTCGTTGCGCTGCATCGGCAACAGCTTGGCCAGCGCAGCCCGCCGGCCCTCCTCGGTCTCCGACAGGATCATTTCGCGCACGGCGACGATACGCTCGCCTTCGAAGAACATGTGCTCGGTCCGGCACAGGCCGATTCCCTCGGCACCGAACTCACGCGCGACGCGGGCATCCGCCGGCGTTTCGGCATTAGTGCGCACACGCATCCGGCGCACGCCGTCGGCCCAGCCCATCAGCGTCGCGAAATCGCCCGACAGCGACGGTTGCAGCATCGGCACGTCGCCGAGCAGCACCTGGCCCGTCGAACCGTCGATGGTGATCGTGTCGCCCTTCTTGAGCACTCGGCCGCCGGCGCTCAACGTGCCGGCGCGATAGTCGACGCGCAACAGGCCGGCGCCTGAGACGCAGGGCTTGCCCATGCCCCGCGCGACCACCGCCGCATGACTGGTCATGCCGCCACGGCTGGTCAGGATGCCTTCGGCGGCATGCATGCCGTGAATGTCTTCCGGGCTCGTCTCGACGCGCACCAGGATCACCTTGCGCCCGGCCGCCTTCTCCTGTTCGGCCTCGTCGGAGGTGAACACGATCGCGCCGCTCGCCGCACCCGGTGACGCCGGCAGGCCGGTGGCGAAGATGTCGCGCTCAGCCTTCGGATCGATGGTCGGATGCAGTAACTGGTCGAGCGCGGCCGGCTCGACCCGCGTAACAGCCTGACGTTCGCTCAGCAGTCCTTCGGACACCATATCGACCGCGATCTTCAACGCGGCCTTGGCAGTGCGCTTGCCCGACCGGGTTTGCAGCATCCACAGCTTGCCGCGCTCGATCGTAAACTCCAGGTCCTGCATGTCCCGGTAATGGCCCTCGAGCCGGTCGCAGATCGTCACGAACTCGCGGAACGCCTCAGGCATCAGGCTTTCCAGCGACGGCCGCTCCGAGCCGGCCTCGAGGCGCGCCTTCTCCGTCAGGTCCTGCGGCGTACGGATGCCGGCAACCACGTCCTCGCCCTGGGCGTTGACGAGGAACTCGCCGTAGAGCGCCTTTTCGCCGGTCGAAGGGTTGCGCGTGAAGGCGACGCCGGTCGCGGAGGTCTCGCCCATGTTGCCGAACACCATGGCCTGGACATTCACCGCCGTGCCCCAGGTCGCGGGGATGTCGTGAAGCCGGCGATAGGTCTGCGCGCGCGGCGTCATCCAAGACCCGAACACCGCGCCGATCGCGCCCCACAGTTGCTCCATCGGATCCTGCGGAAACGGACGTCCGAGTTCCTCCTCGACGAGTGCCTTGAACTGCTCGATGACGACGGCAAGCTCCTCGGCGCTCAGGTCCGTGTCCAGCACGTGGCCGTTGTTGTCTTTGTGCTCCTGCAGGATTTCCTCGAATGCGTGATGCTCGACGCCGAGCACCACGTCCGAATACATCTGGATGAACCGGCGATAGCTGTCATAGGCGAAGCGCATGTCTTCGGCGCCCTCGCCGATCGCCTTCACGGTCACGTCGTTGAGGCCGAGATTCAGCACCGTATCCATCATGCCGGGCATCGAGGCGCGGGCGCCGGAGCGCACCGAGACGAGAAGCGGATTGGCCGAATCGCCAAAGGCCCTGCCGGTCAGCCTGCCGACCTCGGCCAGCGCCGCGTCGACCTGCGCGCGCAGGTCGCCCGGATAGCTCTTGTCGTGCTCGTAATACCAGGTGCAAACCTCGGTAGTGATCGTGAAGCCGGGCGGCACGGGCAGTCCAAGATTGCTCATCTCGGCAAGGTTGGCGCCCTTGCCGCCGAGCAGATTCCTCATCTCCGCCGATCCCTCGGCGGTGCCGTTGCCGAACCCATAGACCCACTTGGTCATTCATCGTCTCCGTGTTGGCTTCACGATGCCCAACGATCCGTGCAGGCGTCACGATCCTGCGCAGGCGCATTCCTGCTATGCCAGCCAGGACGTTACAAGCCCTTTTTTCGCGGCAAATGGCCTCTCGCCGCGTCTCTCGCCGCGGGCCGGACCCGGTTTGCACGCCAAAGGATGTCCCCGACCTACGGTCGGCATTCCTACGCCTTGCCCGCCCGCCACAAAGACGCCATCCTGACCTGAAACTGATTGCCGCTCCGGAATCGCTCCAGAAGCGTTCCGCCCGGCGCCCAATGCCAATGCGAGGGGAAATGAACGACCTGACCAGCGCCCGGACCAAGGACTGCCACCGGCTGCGCCCCTCCAGGAACAGACTCCTCCTGGCCACCCTGGTGTGCTTCGTGCTGGGCGCCGGCGCGCACGCCGAAGTCAGGCCCGACCAGTCCTACGGCACGCCCCAGGATCTTCCGATCACCCTGTCCGGCAGCTATCTCGCCGGACGGCTTGCTGGCCAGCAGAACGATTTCGCCTCCGCGTCGGCCTTCTTCGAGGAGACCTTGGCAGCCGATCCGGACAACCCCTTCCTGCTCGAGCGCGCCTTCATCCTCAAGACGGCCAACGGCGAGATCGCCAAGGCCCTCGCCTATGCCGAGGAGATGGAGACGGCCGGCATCGACAACTTCCTGGCCCGCCTGGTCGTCGCCGTCGGACACGTCCGCAACGGCGACTACCGCTCCGCCGCCGCTGAGCTCGAGACAGCTGGCGCCGGCCCCCTCGCGGACCTGACCTCGGGCATCACCAGAGCCTGGGCTCTGCTCGGTACCGGCAATGCCGACGAGGCGCTCGCCGCCATCGATGCGCTTGAGGGCCCGGAATGGTTCGACGTCTTCAAGGCCAATCATGCCGCCCTGATCGCCGAGCAGGCCGGCCGCCAGGACCTGGCGCTGGAAAAGATCGAGGCCGCCTACAACGCCGACCGCGGCGCCTTGCGGGTCAACGACGCCTTCGCCCGCATACGGGCCGCCGCCGGCAAGAAGGAGGAAGCCCTGGAGGTTCTGACGGAATACGATCGGCTGATGCCAGGCGATCCTCTGCTGACGAACACCCGCCGGCTGATCGAAAGCGGGGCGCCGATCCTGCCGCTCGTTTCCGACCCGGCTCAGGGCATCGCCGAACTGCTCAACGGCCTCGGCTCCGCAATCGGCCGCGACGGCGCCGAGGAACTGGCCTCCGCCTATCTGCAGCTGGCGCTCTATCTCAATCCGAAGACCGAATTCGCGGCCATCGCCCTTGGCAGCCTGTTCGAGCGCATGGGCAATCCGCAACGCGCCATCGAGGTGCTCAAGACCGTCCCCAACGAGTCCCCCCTCAAGCGCAACGCCGAGATCCAGATCGGCTTCAACTACAACGCGCTCGATCAGCTCGACAAGGCGCGCGAGCACCTGAGCGCCCTGATCGCCCTGGATCCGGCCGAACTCGAAGCCGTGATTTCGCTCGGCAACGTGCTGCGCTCGCACAAGCTGTTTGAGGAAGCCGAAGCCGTCTACTCCAGGGGTCTCGACACCGTCGCCAGCCCCGAGCGCCAGCACTGGGCGCTGTTCTACTACCGCGGCATCTGCCGCGAACGGCTGAAGCAGTGGCCCGCCGCGGAGGCCGATTTCCGCAAATCCCTTGAGCTCTTTCCCGACCAGCCGCTGGTGCTCAACTACCTCGGCTACTCCCTCGTCGATCAGGGCCTGAAGCTCGACGAGGCCCTCGACATGATCAGAAGGGCCGTGGAACTGCGCCCCAACGACGGCTACATCGTCGACAGCCTCGGCTGGGTCTACTACCGCCTCGGCCGCTACGAGGAGGCTGTGAAGGAACTCGAACGCGCGGTGGAACTCCGCCCCGCCGATCCGGTCATCAACGATCATCTTGGCGACGCCTACTGGAAGGTCGGACGCAAACTCGAAGCGCGCTTCCAGTGGAATCACGCCCGCGATCTCGGCCCCGAACCCGAAGAGCTGCCCAAGATCCTCGACAAGATCGAGAATGGCCTGACGGAAGCGCCAGCCGCCGGTGCGGCAACCGCCGATGCGCCCCGCAACGGCGGCTGACCGGCCGGCCATGACCGCCATCGCCGAGGCAACGTCCCGCACACCCCGCAGGACTTCGTCCGACGCCGAGTTCGCCCGGGCCAAGGTCAATCTCGCCCTCCATGTCACCGGCCAGCGCGCCGACGGCTATCACCTTCTCGACAGTCTGGCCGTCTTCCCCGACATCGGCGACCGCCTGCGGGTATCGCCAGCAAAGGCCACCAGCCTCGTCCTCTCCGGTCCCTTCGCCGACGCCCTTGAGGCCGACGATCCGGACAATCTCGTCCTCAAGGCCGGGCGACTGTTTTTCGAGCACAGCAGACAGGTCGCGCCGCCGCTGCGTTTCGCTCTTGAGAAGAACCTTCCCGTCGCCTCTGGCATCGGCGGCGGCTCGGCCGATGCCGCCGCCTGCCTGCGTCTGCTGGCGGATCGCTACGGTCGCGGGCGGGCCGACGCGGCCCTGGTTGGGATCGCGCTCGCCCTTGGTGCCGACGTGCCCGCCTGTCTCGCCCAGCGCCCCTGCCGCCTGTCCGGCATCGGCGAACGGCTCGACCCGGCACCGCCGTTGCCGGAGATCGCCATCGTCCTCGTCAATCCCGGTGTCGGCGTGTCGACGCCGGCGGTCTTTCGTGCCCTAGAGACCCGAGACAATCCGCCCCTGCCCGCCTTTCCCGAGCGTTTCGCCACGCCGGAGGTCCTGCTCGACTGGCTGCGGGCGACCCGCAACGACCTGCAGCCGGCGGCCATGTCGATCTGCCCGGCGATCGGGACGGTCCTTGACGCTTTGGACGCACGGCCGGAAACGCTGTTCGCGCGCATGTCGGGGTCGGGGGCGACCTGTTTCGCCCTCTGCCGTCCGGCGGACGCCGGCCCCTTGCACGAAAGCCTCGCCCGCGATCATCCCGATTGGTGGATCGCCTGCGGAACCGTCTGAGCGTCCGGCTGAGCGCCAACGGTCGCGGTCAGTTCACCCGCGAAATGCAGAATTCCACCGCCTCGTGCAGCGCATCACGATGGCGTCCGGCAGGCAGCGCTGCGAGCGCCTCGATCGCACTGGCGCCGTAGTGGCGCGCCCGGGCGATGGTTTCCTCGATCGCCCCATGGCGACGCAGCAACCCGATCGCATGCTCCAGATCGCCGTCCCGGATCCCGTCCGTCTCCAGGCAGCGGCGCCAGAAGGCCCGATCCTCGTCGCTGCCGCGCTCGACCGCGACCACAACGGGTAGCGTGATCTTGCCTTCGCGGAAATCGTCGCCGACCTGCTTGCCAAGATCGGCACTCGACCCCCCATAGTCCAGCGCGTCGTCGACGAGTTGGAAGGCAAGTCCGAGTTCCATGCCGTAGCGGCGGGCTGCTGCGCAGGTCTCCGCGCTCTGGCCCGCGATGATCGGGCCGACCTCCGCCGCCGCCGCGAACAGCGCCGCGGTCTTGGCCTCGATCACCTTCATGTAGCTCGCTTCGGAGGTGGCGAGGTTCTTCGCTGCGCCGAGTTGCATCACCTCGCCCTCGGCGATCACGGCGGAGGCCTCGGCAAGAACCCGCAGCGCCTCCAGCGATCCGACGTCGACCATCATCTTGAAGGCCTGGCCGAGCAGATAGTCGCCGACCAGCACGCTCGCCTGGTTGCCCCATAGTTTGCGCGCCGCCAGCTTGCCGCGCCGCATGTCGCTCTCGTCGACCACATCATCGTGCAGCAACGTCGCCGTGTGCATGAATTCGACGCTCGCCGACAACGTGACATGGCCGGAGCCCTGGTAGCCGAACATGTCGGCCAGAGCCAGGGTCAGCATCGGCCGCAGACGCTTGCCGCCGGAATCGATCAGGTGCTTTGCGATCTCCGGAATGAGATCGACGTTCGAACCCGCCTTGGACAGGATGAGCCGGTTGACCGCCTCCATGTCGCGCGCGACCAGATCGACCAGCGACTGAATCCCGTTGTGCGGTTTGTTCTTTTCGGGCACGGAAGCGACCACGGGTGCCAATACACTCTCCTGACGGCTTGTTTTCGCGGACAATAGGGTTCAACCCTCGCCGGAGCAAGGGAGCATTCCGTCGCCGAAGCGTCGAATGCCGGCGGTTTGATCGTTTCCGTTGCGCTGGCCGCACCGCCCCGGCCTGGTGTAGGACTGTATCGTGTTCGATCGGATGCCCTGAAAATGGAAGAACTACTGAGCACCAACGATCCGGTTCTTGTCTCCTTCGTCGAATCGCTGCTCGATGAGGCCGGCATCGACCATTTTGTCGCAGATGCCAACATGAGCATCCTCGAAGGATCGATCGCCGTGATCCCCCGTCGAATCCTGATCGCGCGCGAGGCGATTGGCGCCGCCCGCCGCCTCCTGCGCGATGCCGGGCTCGGTCATGAGTTGAAGCCGGAGGCGGACCGGTGACGGGCGGGGACGCCGCCGAAGAGA
Organism: Polymorphum gilvum SL003B-26A1; assembly: GCF_000192745.1. Lineage (NCBI taxonomy): Bacteria > Pseudomonadati > Pseudomonadota > Alphaproteobacteria > Rhodobacterales > Paracoccaceae > Polymorphum > Polymorphum gilvum. Next base: position 1,719,727 of record NC_015259.1, on the reverse strand, counting down.
CCACCCGCGACGCCTTCCTGGGCGGGATGGTAATCGTCGAGCAACCACGCAAGGGTCGCCATCGTGCCGGCCTCGACGCGGTTTATCTGGCCGCCGCCCTGCCCGATGCTACCTGCGGCCATGTGGTCGATCTCGGTGCCGGCGTCGGCACCGCCGGCATGTGCGTCGCGGCCCGACTGCCGTCGGTCACCGTGACACTCGTCGATCGCGATCCGGTGGTGCTCGACCTGGCCCGCCGCAGCCTCGCCGACCCGCTCAACGCCGCCTTTGCGGACCGGGTCGCCGTGCTGGAGGTCGACATCGCCGCAAGGGGATCATTGCGCCACGCCGCCGGGCTCACGCCTGGCCTTGCCGATCACGCCATCATGAACCCGCCCTATTACGACCGGGCCCGTTTCCGTGCCTCGCCGGCCGACGCCCGCGCCGGCGCTCATGTCCTTGGCGAGCACGGCCTGGATCCCTGGGCCCGCACGGCCACCGACATCGTGCGTGAGGGCGGCACGCTCACCGTCATCTTCCGGGCCGATGGGCTGCGGGAGATTCTGGACGTCCTCGACGGGAGGTTTGGCGCGATCGACGTCATCCCGCTGCGCCCGCGCCCCGACGCTGCGGCGACGCGGATCCTGGTGCGCGCGGTGCGGGCAAGCCGGGCACCCCTGCGCCTGATGCCCGGCTTCGTCCTGCACGAGGGCGATGGCTCCGACTTCACCGCCGAGGCCCGTGCGGTCATGCGCGATGGCGCAGGGCTCGCTCTGAGCGGCCGCACCTAACGGCGGCAGCGGGTCCGGGGCGGGCGGGTGTCAGTGGATACGGATCTCGCCGTTGGCGATGCGCACGTCGACCGGCCCGATGAGGTCGCGGTGCGCCAACCGCACGGAATGCAGAACGCCCTCGATTTCCCGCTGCCAGTAGGCGAGGAACTTGCGCAGTTCCGGAAAAGTCGGCGCCCGGTCATGGGTCTGCCACAGGAAGCTTTGCAGCAAACCCGGGTGATCGGGCATGCGGTAGAGAATCTCGGCGGTCAGCAGGCCGTAACCGTCGATCTGTCTGCGGAAGTCCTCGCTTGTCCTCATGGTCACCTCGCTTGGCTGAACCGACGAAAAGTGTCGGCCCAAGGAGGTTAACAAGTTCTTTCAAATTGGCAATAAATTCCTTTATATCAATGACTTAGCAGCATATCGCCACGAGTGCTGCCAAGCCGCGTCGGCTTCGCCGGCTCAAGGCTTCGGCCGCAGGGAGGCAAGATAGGCCAGGAACGCCTCGATCTCCTCCGGTTCCAGTTCGATTTCCGGCATGCCCTCGTGACCGGTTACGATGCCTTCCGCCAGGCTTTCGGCCAGGGTCTCGACCGGATAGAGCGTGCCGAGGTCGCGGAAGGCAGGGGCCGTTTCCATACCGCTCGGGTCGTCCTGTCCGACCGCGTGGCAGGCGCCGCAGTTCACCTCCGCGATGCCGCGTCCCAGGTCGACGGCGGCAAGGTCGCCCGCCGCCGGATCCGTCTGCGCCCGCACGCTGGCGACCGCGACGACGAATGCGACCGTCAGCCCGGCCAGATCCAGTATCCGCACCATGATCCGATTCCCTCTCCTTTGCGCGCGATCCTGTCGCAGCGGGAGCATGGACGCAAGCCCGGCCGCCTTCCGCAGTTTCCCCTATCCCTGACCAAGCGCCTGCCCGCGAGCCGATTTCCGCGTGCCAGACGGGGGCCTCGCCTTATATGCTGGGTTGAGCAACAGGCCGGTCCGGGTGGACCGGAACCAGATCAGTGCAGGAACATCCTATGAGCCAGCCGTCACTGCCCGCCTCCATCGACGAAACCCTCGCCCTTCTGGAAAGGGGCGGCTACGTGGCGGATCGCGCTCTGGCCACGGTGCTGCACCTCGCCCTACGCATGAACCGGCCACTGTTTCTCGAAGGCGAGGCCGGCGTCGGCAAGACCGAGATCGCCAAGGTGCTGGCCAGCACGCTCGGCCGCGACCTCATCCGCCTGCAGTGCTACGAGGGCCTCGATATCGCCTCGGCGGTCTACGAGTGGAACTACGCCGCCCAGATGGTCGAGATCCGCGTCTCGGAAGCCGCCGGCGACACCGACCATGCCGAACTGTCCAAGACGATCTTCGACGAGCGATTCCTGATCAAGCGTCCCGTGTTGAAGGCGCTCGAGCCGTCTCTGTCCGGTGCGCCCGTGTTCCTGATCGACGAGTTGGACCGGGCCGACGAGGCGTTCGAGGCCTTTCTGCTTGAGGTGCTGGCCGACTATCAGGTCACCATTCCCGAACTCGGCACCGTCAAGGCGAAGGAACCGCCGATCGTCGTCATCACCACCAACCGCACGCGCGAGATCCACGACGCGCTCAAGCGCCGCTGCCTCTATCACTGGGTCGACTATCCGGACGCGGAGCGCGAGCTTCAGATCGTCCGCCGCAAGGTGCCCGGCGCCTCCGAGCGCCTTGCCGCCGAGGTGGTCGCCTTCGTCCAGAAGCTGCGCGCCGACGAGGACCTGTTCAAGCAGCCGGGCGTTGCCGAAACCCTCGACTGGGCGACGGCGCTGACCGAGCTCAACGAGATGGCGCTCGATCCCGACATGGCCTCCGACACCCTCGGCGTGCTGCTCAAGTACCAGGACGACATCGAGCGCGTCCGCGGCTCGAAGGCCCGCCAGATCGTCGAGGAGATCCGCAAGGACCTGCCGCGCGATCCGGCCCGGACAGCCGTGCCGGCGGTTTGAGCGATGGCCGGCGCCGCCACCGACGCGCACGGACGCATCGTCGACAACATCGTGCATTTCGCGCGCACGCTGCGCCGCGCCGGATTGCCGGCTGGGCCGGCCAGCGTCGTCGACGCCGTGCGGGCCGTCGAGGTCTCTGGCATAGAGAGCCGCGACGACCTCTACTGGACCCTGCACGCCGTCTTCGTGCGCAAGCGCGAGCACCGGGTGCTGTTCGACGAGGCCTTCCGCATCTACTGGCAGAGCCGCGGTCTGATCGAGAAGATGCTGGCCATCCTGTCGCCCGTCGCCCCGCCGCGCGGCGCCCCGGAAAAGCCCAAGGCCGGCCAGACCCGCGTCTCCCAGGCCTTCAAGGCCGCCCGCGAGCGCAAGACCGAGCAGACCGAGCCCGAGGTCGAGGTCGATGCGCGGTTCACCGTCTCGGGGCGCGAACTGCTGCAGACCAGGGATTTCGCCCAGATGACCGCCGCCGAGATCGAGGCTGCCAAGGCGGCGCTGAGGCGGATGGTCATGCCGATGGACAAGGTCCGCCGCCGCCGGCTGTCGCCGGCCCCGCGCGGCCTCGTCGATCCGCGCCGCTCCATGCGCGCGTCACTGCGCGCCGGTGGCGCAATCATCGACCTGAAGTTCCGGCGGCCGCAGGAGAAGCGCCCGCCGCTCGTCGCGCTGTGCGACATTTCCGGCTCGATGAGCCAATACACACGGGTGCTGCTGCATTTCCTGCACGCGCTCACCGAACAGCGCCGCGACGTGCACACCTTCCTGTTCGGCACGCGGCTGACCAACGTCACCCGTCAGTTGCGCATGAAGGATCCCGACGAGGCGCTCGCCGCCTGCAGCGCGGGCGTCGAGGACTGGTCCGGCGGAACCCGCATCGCCACCGCCCTGCACGCCTTCAACCGCACCTGGTCGCGCCGCGTGCTGTCCGGCGGCCCGACCGTTCTGCTGATCACCGACGGCCTGGAACGCGACACCGACGAGGATCTTGAACGCGAGATGGATCGCCTGCACCGCTCCTGCCGGCGGCTGATCTGGCTCAACCCGTTGCTGCGCTTCGATGGCTTCGAGGCCAAGGCGAAGGGCATCCGCGCCATGCTGCCGCATGTCGACGAATTCCGTGCCGTCCACTCGCTCGATGCGGTCGCCGACCTGATCGCCTCTCTGTCCGCTGACGGCGGCACCACGGCCGGCGACACCGATCCGCGCACCTGGCTGCGCCGCAGCGCGTGATCGCGCCTCACAACACCAGCCGCCAGACCAGCGGCAGCAGGATCGCCGTCGCCAGCGCGTTGAGGCCCATGGCGAGGCCGGCGAAGGCGCCGGCCAGGTCGCTGACCTGCAGCGCCCGCGCCGTGCCGATGCCATGCGAGGCGGTGCCGATGGCAAGCCCGCGCGCCGCCATGTCCCGAATCCCCATCAGGTTGAGCAGCAGCGGGCCGAGTGCTGCCCCCAGGATCCCGGTCAGGATCACCAGCACGGCGGTCAGCGACGGCAGGCCGCCGATCTGCTCGCTGATGCCCATCGCCACCGGCGCGGTCACCGACTTCGGCGCCAGCGAGGCGAGCGTCTCCCGGCTCGCCCCGAGCAGGGCGCCGATGCCGACCGCGCTGGCCGCCGCGACCATGCTGCCGGTCAGCAGGCTGACGGTGATCGCCAGCAGCGACCGCCGCACCCGCTCGATCTGCCGGTAGAGCGGCAGCGCCAGCGCTACGGTCGCCGGGCCGAGCAGGAAATGCACGAACTGCGCGCCCTCGAAATAGGTCGCGTAGTCGGTGCCCGTCCCGAGCAGCAGGGCGACCAGCACGACGACGGCGATCAGCACCGGATTGGCCAGCGGATGGCGCCCGGCACGCTGGTGGATCCAGAGGCCGACCTGGTAGGCGGCCAGCGTCATCGTCAGCGCCAGCAGCGGGCTAGCCGAAAGATAGACCCAGATGTCGCGCAGGCCCGCCGTCATCCCTCGCCGCCTCCGCTGCCGCGGCCGAGCAGGCGCATCGCCAGTGCCGTCACCGCCACGGTCGCCAGTGTGCTGACGACGAGGGCGACCGAGATCGCAACCGCCTGTTCGCCGATCAGCGCGATATGCAGCATGACGCCGACGCCGGCCGGCACGAACAGGAGCGACAGGTTCGACAGCAGCCCGTCGCCGACCCGGGCGAGATCATCTGGAATGCCGCGCCGGATCACGAGGCCGGCAAATAGCAGAACCATGCCGGCAACCGGGCCGGGCACGGGCAGGCCCAGCGCGACGACGAGAAGTTCGCCGGCGAGCTGGCAGGCGAAGATGACGGTGAGAAAGAACAGCACGAGGGTCGGGCTCCGCTTGGCATCGATCGGGCGCCGTCCAGACTGCGGCCATGACCCCGCGCATTCAAGTCCGCGATCGATGGGACAAAAGTCGCCCGCGCCCCGCAAGGAGACGGGTCGCGGGCGACGCCGGGCCGAAGGTCGGCCTGGTTTTCCGGGGCTATTCCGCCGGATGCAGCCGGGCGCTGCCCGCCTGCGTGTCGCTGCCGTCGTCCATGGCGACGTCGACCCCGGCCTTTTCCATCGCCGAGGGCGAGATCTTCTCGAGCACGACCATCAGGACGACGAGCAGCGCCGCGGCGATCAGCGCAAGCACCCAGAACGGCAGCGGGATCAGGTCGACGAAGGTCATCTTGCCCGCACTGCCCCAGTCGAGTGCCGCGTGGATCCAATCCATGTTGTAGCTGTAGAACATCGCGCCGAGGATACCGCCGGCGACCACGGCCCAGGCGTCCTTGTAGCCCGCGCCGATCTGGGCGAGCGCGGTGCCCGGGCAGGCGCCGGCGAGCGCGATGCCCGCACCGAGGATTAGCCCCCCGACGATCACCGGCCCCCAGGCAGCCGCCTTCGGCCCGAGCGGCACGCCGAAGCCGCCGTTGAGGACCGCCAGCACGACGAGGCCCGTCGTCGTCGCGGCGAGGAACATCTTTAGCATGATGAAGGTGCGGAACTGGAACTGGCCGATGAGCACGCCGGGCTCCATCACGCGGCTCTTCTCCAGCGCGATCCCGAACACCAGCCCCATTGCGAGGCCGAGAACGATCATCCAGAACAGGGTCATGTCATGGCCTCCTCAGACCTTGCGGAACAGCATCGAGATGGCGATACCGCCGACAAACATGGCTGCCACCGCGACGGTCGAGCCGACCGCGAGCTGTGCCATGCCGGAAATGCCGTGCCCGGACGTGCAGCCGTCGGCGATGCGGGCCCCGACGAGCAGGACGAAGCCGCCGACGAAGCCCATCGCCAGCCGCCCCGCCAACGAGCGGATGCCGGTGTAGCCGGTCCAGGACGGTGCGAAGGACGCGCGCCGCGTGCCGCTGGCGCGTGCCGACAGGTAGGCGCCAAGGCCGATGCCGATCACCATCGCCGCCTGCCAGTAGTTCTTGGCGCCAACGAGGTGCTTGGCGAAATAGTCGATCTGCGCGGCGGCCGGATCGAAGATGCTGGCCACCCAGGCCGCCGCGGTGACGAAGGACGACGAGGCGCCGAGAGCGGTACCCGCCAGCAGGAACGCCGGGATCTGCAGCAGCCCGATCACGATCCCGGCCACGTAGGGCGACCAGGACTTTCTGGAAAGGACGTCCATTTCAACCTCCTCTTCACGTTGTCTCGAGGAGATTTTATACATTCATGAATTCGAATTAAATCAGGGCGACTACGCAACCCGCGCGCCTGCCTCAGTTCACGGCGACCACCGGGGTATTGAGGCCGACGCGGTTGAACAGGTCGAGGATGTCGCCGTTTCGCATCCGGATGCAGCCGTAGGACACCGCCCGGCCGATCGATCCGGGCCGGTTGGTGCCGTGGATCGCATAGTCGTCGCCCGCCAGGGTCAGCGCCGCCACGCCCATCGGGTTGTTCGGCGCGCCGCCTGCGATGACGTCCGGCAGGTCGGGGAAGTCCCGCTTCACCACGGCCGGCGGCGACCAGGCCGGCTTGACGTATTTGCCGTCGATGTAGGTCTGGCCGGTCCAGGACTTGCCGCGCTGGCCGACGGCGACCGGATAGCGCAACGCCTGGCCGCGGCCGAGCACCAGATAGAGCCGACGCTCGGAATTCTTGATCACCACCGTTCCGGGCCGGAAGCGCGGGTCCTTGAAGGCGACGAGATCGGGCGCGGCCTGCACATGAGGCCCGCCGAAGCCCATGCTGCCGGCGACTGCCAGCAGCGCCAGGAACCTTCCGAACACTCTGCCCATAAAGCCACCTCGTCGGGTGTTGCCGATCCGAGCAGGACTCTAATGACGCGCGCCGTCGCTGCCGATGCCCCCCGCGCGACAACTTCGAGTCAGGGTTAAACCGGCGTCGGACCGCAAGCCTAGCGCTGGACGAACCGGTTGTCCGCCCAAACCCACCAGACGAAGCCCGGCAGCGTGCTGTCGCCTTTGGCATCGAAGCCGACTGGGCCGAGCACGGTGTCGAAACGGCCCTGCTGCAGAATGCCGGCGACGGCGGCGAGGTCGATGCTCTCGGCCGTCCGGACCGCCTCTGCATAGACCTGAACGGCGGCATAGGCTGGCAGCACATAGCCGTCGGCGGATTTGCCCGTCTCTTCCAGCGCGGCGACCGTGACCTGTGCCTCCGGCGCCTGACGCGGATCGGGCGCAGCGGCGACCAGCGTTCCCGCGGCGGCTGCCCCGGCGAAGGCCCCGTAGTCCTCGGTCAGCACTGCGTCGCCGGCGAGCAGCGGGATGTCCAGTCCGGCCTCCGCCATCTGGCTGCGCAGGGCGCCGACTTCCGGCGCATAGCCGCCGATGAAGACGGCATCGATGCGTTCCGACCGCAGGGTCGACACCAGCCCGCCGAACTCCTTCTGCCCACCGTCGTAGGACAGGCTGAGCGCTTCGCGGACCCCGGTCGCGCGCAACCGGTCCTTCACGTCGTCGGCCAGGCCCTTGCCGTAGGCCGTCCTGTCGTCGAGGATCGCGATCCCCTTGCCGCCGAACTCCTCCGCCAGCAGGCGGGCGATCGTCGCTGGCTGCGCGTCCTCGCGCCGGGCGAGGCGGAACACGCCCGGTCCTGCCCGCTCATCGGTGAACTTCGGCGCCGTTGCGGCCGGCGACACCTGTACGATGCCGTTGGCGGCATAGACGGCACTGGCCGCATGCGAGGGCCCGGAACAGACATGGCCGACGACCAGAACCGCGCCCTTGCCGACCAACTGGTTGGCGACCGCCACGGCCCGGCTTTCCGAGCAACCGTCGTCGGCGATCTCCAGCACCAGCGTCTCGCCCCGCAGTCCGCCGGAGGCATTGATGTCGGCCACTGCCTGCGCGGCGCCCGCGGCGAGTTGCTCCCCGAACGGCGCGAACTGGCCGCTCATCGGGGCGGCCACGCCGATCACGATGTCGGCCGCCGCGACGGCCGGCGCCAGCAGGACTAAGATGGCGCCGGCGGGAAGGAGTTTTGCCATCGTTCTGACGCGTCTGGGCAAGGTTCGGTTTTCCATCTCTTGTCCGTGTCATAGCACGGAAGCGCCGGGACGACCCCGCCGCGGTGCGACTTCTCCGAAGACTTCTTTAACGCGCCGGTGCTAAAACCGGAACCGTGCCCTATATGCACCGGGACGGCTCGGTCCCGCCACGCGCGATGACGGGACCGAACGACACGGGTGGACCTGGGCGCCGGACGATGGGCTCTGTCGGCCCGCCCGAGGCAAGAGGATCAAAACCCTGATACCGAAGACGACCATCCGCGACGAGAGTTCGCCCGTCGATCTTGCGAGCTTTCGCGATGCGATGAGCCGGATGGCGACCGCCGTCCACATCGTCACGACCGACGGCGCAGCCGGACGTTTCGGGGCAACCGTCTCGGCCGTGTGCTCGGTGACCGACACTCCTCCCTGCCTTCTCGTCTGCCTCAACCGCACCAGCCGCGTCCATGCCGCCATCCTGTCCAACGGCGTCTTCTGTGTGAGCACCCTGCCGGCGGGCGCCGAGCCGCTGGCCGACGCCTTCGCCGGACGCACCCAGATCGCCATGGACGAACGCTTCGCCCTCGCCCGCTGGGACGCCCTCGCCACCGGTGCGCCGGCGCTCGCCACGGCCAGCGTCAATGCCGACTGCAAGGTCCTGCGCACCATGGAGATGGGCACCCACTCGATCATCGTCGGCGCCCTGCAGGGCGTCCGTTACGGCGCCGTCGGCGAAACGCTGGTCTACAAGGACCGCGCCTACCGCGCGCTCTGATCGCACCCCTGCGACGCTTGGCCAGACGAATCCCGGATCGGCCGCGACCTTCGGCCCATGCGATAATCAGATGTTTGCCTGTCGCGAAAGAAATCCGCGACGGCCGTCCCTGCGGGCGCTAGTCTTGCAGGCCTGGTTCCATCGCGAACGGGGAAGACCGCATGACCGGCCCGCGCAATCTGATCACCGACGTCCCGGGAATTTCGGTCGGCTGTGCCGAGGATCCGCACATGAAGTCCGGCGTCACGGTGGTGCTGCCGGACGAGCCGGCGGTCGCCTCGGTCGCCATCCACGGCGGCGCGCCCGGCACCCGCGAGATCGCGCTGCTGGAGCCGGAACAGACCGTCGAGGCGGTCGACGCCATCGTGCTCGCCGGCGGCTCGGCCTTCGGCCTCGATGCCGGCGCCGGTGTCCAGGGCCGTCTGGCCGAACTCGGCCGCGGCTTCCAGGTCGGTCCGGTGCGCGTTCCCATCGTACCCTCGGCGATCCTGTTCGACCTGCTCAACGGCGGCAACAAGGGCTGGGGCGCCACCGCACCCTATCGCGACCTCGGCCGCGCAGCGCTCGACAACACCGGCAAAGACTTCCGCCTCGGCTCCTACGGCGCCGGCTGCGGCGCCACCACCGCCAATCTCAAGGGCGGGCTCGGCTCCGCCTCCGTCGTGCTGCCCAACGGCGTCACGGTCGGCGCCATCGTCGCCGTCAACGCGCTCGGCCGGGCGACCGTCGGCGACACGCGCCACTTCTGGGCCGCCCCCTTCGAGCGCGACGGCGAGTTCGGCGGCTTCGGCTTGCCCTCGCCCCTGCCCGACGACGCGGTCTGCGTCAGAACCAAGCTCGACGGGCTGAATGCCGGCGCCAACACCACCATCGCCGCCGTCGCCACCGATGCGAAGCTGACCAAGTCGGAAGCCAAGCGCCTCGCCGTGATGGCCCATGACGGGCTCGCCAAGGCGCTATGGCCGGCCCATACCCCGCTCGACGGCGATCTCGTCTTTGCCGTGTCGACCGGCCAACGACGACTCGAGTGCCCCCTCGAGGACATGGTGCAGATCGGCGCGGCCGCCGCCTCGACCCTCGCCCGCGCCATCGCCCGCGGCGTCTACCACGCGAGACCGGCGCCGGGCGACCCGGTGCCGACCTGGCAGGACCGGTTCGGCTAGGGCCGCAAAGCCCTATTCGGCCGCGTCCGCGAAGGCGCCGCGGGCGTGCTCGCGCTCCAGCCGGTCGAGCAGCTGCGCCCGCTTCACGGCGGCCTTTTCCAGGTTGGCCTCCTTGACCGGGCCGAAGCCGCGCACGAGGTCCGGCACCCGGGCGATCTCGACCAGCAGGCCGTAGCCGGCCGAGCCGAGATGGCCGATGACGGTCTCGACGTCGCTGACATACTGCTCGATCAGCGCCCGTTCCGCCTTGCGCTCGGCGGTGCGGCCGAACGGATCGAAAGCCGTGCCGCGAAGCCGCCTCATCCTCGCCAGCACCCCGAAGACACCGAAGATCCACGGTCCGAAGGCGATCTTCGCCGGCCGGCCGGTCCTTTCGTCGAGCCGCCGGGCGAGCAGCGGCGGCGCCAGCCAGACCTTGATCTTGCGCGGATCGTCGAAGCGCGCCGCGATCCTGGCCCTGAAGGCCGGATCGGCATGGAGCCGGGCGACCTCGTACTCGTCCTTGTAGGCCATCACCTTGTAGAGCATGTCGGCGACCGTCTCGGTCAGCCGCATCGTGCCCGGCCCGAACGCGGCATCCGCCGCGCGCACCCGCTCGACCAGGGCGGCGTAGCGCGCCGCATAGGCGGCGTCCTGATAGGCGGTCAGGTCGTCCGCCAGCCGGCCGATCTTCGCCTCGAGCGTTTCCTCCGCCGGCTCGTCCGTGCTGGGCAGGGCTGAAAGGATTCTGTCCGGCTCGGCCAGCAGCACGCGGCCGGCGCGGAACGCCTTGACGTTGGCGGCCACCGACGCCCCATTCAGGTGCAGCGCCGTCTCGATCGCCTCCGCCGAGACCGGCAGCACGCCCGCCTGCCAGGCCATGCCCACCAGCATCATGTTGGCGTAGATCGCGTCGCCCAGCAGCGCCTCGGCGATACCGGCTACGTCCGCCGCGTGGCAGGCGACCGACGCGCTCTGCAGCGCCTTCAGCATGCGCGCCTCGTCGAAGGACTGAGTCTGGCGCAGCACGAACTCGGCCGTCGGCGCCACCCGCGTGTTGGCGAACACCTGCGTCGCCGAGCGGTTGGCGAGTGCCAGCTGTTCGGCGTTGGTCGCGACCACCATGTCGCTGGCGATGAGCACGTCGAGGCTCGCCGTCGGCACCCGCGGGCCCTCGATGCTCCGCGTTCCGGCGGCGAAGCGCACGTGCGAGGTCACCGGCCCGCCCTTCTGGGCAAGGCCCGTCATGTCGAGGGTCGAGGCCTGCTTGCCGTCCAGATGGGCGGCCATCGCCAGGACGGCGCTGATCGTCGTGACGCCCATGCCGCCGATGCCGGCGACGAGCAGGTTCACCGTGCGCTCCAGCCCCGGCTGCGTCACCGCCGGCAGGCCGGCAACCAGCGCGTCGACGTCAAGCCCCTTGGCCGTCGCCTTGCGCAAGGATGCGCCCTCGATCTCGACGAAGGACGGGCAGAAGCCCTTGATGCAGGTGAAGTCCTTGTTGCAGCTCGACTGGTTGATCTGCCGTTTGTCGCCGAATGGTGTCTTCAGCGGCTCCACCGACAGGCAGTTCGACTGCACCGAGCAGTCGCCGCAGCCCTCGCACACCCGGTCGTTGATGAACAGCCGCCGATCCGGATCGGGGAACGTGCCCTTCTTGCGCCGGCGCCTCTTCTCCGCCGCGCAGGTCTGGTCGTAGACGATCACCGACACGCCTGGATGGGCCTGGAACGCCTCCTGGACGCTCATCAGGTCGTCGCGATGATGCACGGCGGTTCCCGGCGCGAGGTCCTTGCGGCCGAGATAGGCGTCGGGCGTCTCGCTGATGACGGCGATCTTCTCCACGCCCTCAGCCTCAAGCTGGCGCGTGATCTGCGGCACGCTCAGCTGGCCGTCGTGGCGCTGGCCCCCGGTCATGGCGACGGCGTCGTTGTAGAGGATCTTGTAGGTGATCGGCACGCCCGCAGACAGCGCCTGGCGGATGGCCAGGATGCCGGAGTGGAAATAGGTGCCGTCGCCGAGATTGGCGAACACGTGGCCGTCGCGGGCGAAATCCTTCTGGCCCACCCACAGCGCGCCCTCGCCGCCCATGGCGATCTGGCCGTCCGTGGTCCGCCCGGCAACCTCGGTCATCGCATGGCAGCCGATGCCCGGCATCGAGCGGGAGCCCTCCGGCGTCCTGGTCGAGGTCGAATGCGGGCAGCCGGAGCAGAAATAGGGCGTGCGCGCGGCCCGCTCCGCATGGCCCTGCGCCCACATCACCTGCTCGGTCATGCGCATGCTGACCGCCTGCATCTCCTCGCTCACCGCGTCCTGCGGCAGCCACGACAGCAGCGCCTCGACGATCTCCGCCACGCTCAGTTCCAGCACGTCGGACAGGAACGGCTCACCGTCAGGCGTCCGCTTGCCCCAGATCCTCGGCCGGCTCGTCTCCGGCCAGTGATAGGAGATTTCCTTGATCTGCGATTCCAGGAACGCACGCTTGTGCTCGACCACCAGCATGCGCGCCAGGCCGCGCCCGAACTCGGCCAGGCCCGTGGGTTCCAGCGGCCAGGGCATCGCCACCTTGTAGACCGCAAGACCGAGCGCGCGCGCCCGCGCCTCGCCGATACCGAGGAGGTCCAGCGCCTGGCGCAGGTCGCGGTACGCCTTGCCGGTCGCCACGATGCCGAGCCGCGGCCGGCTGGCGCCGAAGGCGACCCGGTCGAGCCGGTTCGCGCGCACATAGGCCTGCGCCGCCGGCACGCGCACGTCGCGCAACAGCCGTTCGGTCTCCAGCCGGTTGCCGAGCAGCAGAACGCGGTTGAGGTCGCGCTCCGCGCGCGGATCCTGTTCGGGCCGCACGAAGGCCAGCCGCTGCGCATCGACCGAGATGGTCGCCGAGGCATCCATCGTGTCGGCGACGCAGATCAGCGCGCTCCACAGCCCGCAGTGACGCGACAGCTCCAGCCCGTGCAGGCCGTAGTCGAGCACCTCCTGGATGTCGGCCGGATTGAGCACAGGGATCTCCGCATGCTCGAAGAAGAACTCGCTCTGCGCCGGCAGGATCGACGACTTGGCGAGATGGTCGTCGCCGGCCAGCGCCAGCACGCCGCCGTGGGCGTCGACGCCCGAGGCGTTGGCCTGCTTGAGCACGTCGCCGGCCCGGTCGACGCCCGGCGCCTTGCCGTACCAGATGCCGAACACGCCGTCGTAGTCCGAGCCCTTGCCGTGCTGGCGCACCTTCTGCGAGCCCCACACCGCGGTCGCGCCCAGTTCCTCGTTGACGCCCGGCCTGAACACGACGTCATGGCCGGCCAGATGGCGCTTGGCCCGCGCCAGTTCCGTGTCGTAGCCGGCCAGCGGCGAGCCGCGGTAGCCGGAGATGAAACCGCCGGTCTTCAGCCCGCCCGCCCGGTCGAGCCGCGCCCGGTCGAGCGGCAGGCGCACCAGCGCCTGGATGCCGGTCAGGTAGACCTGACCCTGGGTGGCGAGATACTTGTCGTCTAGCGTGACGACGCCGGCATGGGCATTCATCGTCTTCCCCTCCTCGGCTCGTCCCTGCCGCGCGGACCGGCGCGGCGGAAAAAACCAGCCTCTGAGGCGCCATAATCCTCCTTTTTCATGACGATTTCTGTGCTATTGTGCCAGATAATCGCGAGCGCCCACGAGAATTATTCCGCCTATCCCGCCATGACAGAAAATTTTCTCCTCGATCCATCCGACATCCGCGTCTTGCGCGTCCTCCAGCGCGACGCGTCCCTGTCGATCGCCGACGTCGCGCGCGAGGCGGGCATGAGCCAGACGCCCTGCTGGCGCCGCATCAAGAAGCTCAAGGAACACGGGGTGATTCGCCAGATCGTGGCGGTGGTCGACCGCGAGGCGGTCGGCCTCGGCTTCGTCTCCTATGCCTTCGTCAAGCTGGCCGTGCCGAGCCGGGAGAACATGGAGACCTTCGACCGTCTGGTCCACGCCTGGCCCGAGGTGGTCACCTGCGAACGCATCACCGGCGCCGTCGACTACCTGATCAAGGTCGTCGCCGACGACATCAAGGCCTATGACAACTTCCTGCGCCTGAAGCTGCTCGACAACACGCTCGTCTCGGACGTGCAGTCGCGCATCGTCGTCAACACGGTGAAGGACACCGTCGCCCTGCCGCTGCGGGAGCGATAACCGCCGCCGCTCACAGGAACCGCAGCGGCGACAGGGCCGAGGGGTCGACGAACGGCGCCTGTCCGGCGATCATCTCGGCGATCAGCCGCCCGGTCACCGGCCCCAGCGTGAAGCCGACATGGCCATGGCCGAAATTGAGCCACAGGCCCGGGGCGATCGGCGAGGCGCCGACGACCGGCAGCGAATCCGGCAGGCACGGCCGGCTGCCCATCCAGGGCTCGGCCTCGGCCGGCGCGCCGAGCGGGAAGATCTCCTTCGCGCAGGCCTTCGCCCGATCGATCTGCACCGGTGTTGGCGGCGCATCGCGCGCAGCGAATTCCACGCCTGTGGTCAGCCGCACGCCCTTTTCCATCGGCGTCAGCACATAGCCGTTTTCCATGTCGACCACCGGTCGGGTCAGCGACACCCCCGATACCGCGCGAAAATGCATGTGGTAGCCGCGCTTGACCGCCATGGGAAACCGATGCCCGAGCGGTCCGAGCACGTCCATCGCCCACGGCCCGAGCGCGACCACCGCGGCGCGACCCCAAACCGGTCCCCGGTCGCTCATCGCTGCCCAGCCGCCCTTGGAGCGCGTCAGGCGGCGCGCGTCCCCGTTGTAGAGATGGCCGCCGAGCTCGCCGACCTTGCGCGCGAAGGCCTTGGTGACGGCGCCGGGATTGGACACCGATTCGGTTTCCGGCCAGAACACGCCGAGGCAGTCGTCTGCGGTCAGTCCCGGTTCAAGTTCGTTGAGATCGAGCGCGCCGAGCTCCTGGTATGCGGCTCCGAAGATGCGCGCATAGTGCCGTGCAGTCTCCGCGGCGGCATAGGCTGCCTCGGTGCGGAACAGGTGGATCCAGCCGGTCCGCCGGTAATAACGCTCGCAGTCGGCGAGCGCTGCCAGCGCCCTGTGTTCGCCGACCGCATGGCGCTCCAGCGCGTCGATCGCATGGGCGAAGCGTTGCAGGGCCACCCGGCTCGACTGGCGGCGCAACGCCTGCAGCCAGGGCAGCAGCCGGGCGAGCGCCTTGAGATCGTAGTTGACCGCAACCGATCGTTTCAGCGCGATCTCGAGCAGCAGCCGCGGCTTGTCGGGAAACGTGACCGGGACGAAGCCGTTGCGCTCGATGATGCCGGCATTGCCGTGCGAGGTCTCCTCGCCGGGCTGCCGACGGTCGATGAGGGCGACCTCCAGTCCCTTGCGCTGGAGCTGCAGCGCCGTCGAGGCCCCGACGATGCCCGCCCCCAGCACGATCACGTCAACTGTCTGCACCCCATGCACCTTCCCGAACGCACGAACCGGATGTTGCA
This sequence comes from Polymorphum gilvum SL003B-26A1, assembly GCF_000192745.1. Lineage (NCBI taxonomy): Bacteria > Pseudomonadati > Pseudomonadota > Alphaproteobacteria > Rhodobacterales > Paracoccaceae > Polymorphum > Polymorphum gilvum. Next base: position 1,704,194 of record NC_015259.1, on the reverse strand, counting down.
CCGGGCATTCTTGGCCATATACCGTGTTTCGCCAACCCGGCACAGGAGTGTTTCTGCAATGATCAGAGGGGCAACGGCCGCGCTCGCGTGGATCGGACGGCGCGGTACGAGCGCCGTCGCGCTCAGCGCGCTGGCCGGCATGGCGGTCCCCCAGTTGTCCGCGCTCGCCCGCCCCTGGGTCGCGGAAGCGATCTTCGTGCTGCTGGTGTTCGCGTTCCTGCGCGTCGATCCGGCCGCCGTCCGCGTGCGCCTGCGCCGGCCGCGTCTCGTCCTGCTCGCCGCCCTTTGGATGACGGTCGCCGTGCCCCTCGTGGCCGGCACCGCGGCGCGCGCGGCCGGCCTTGCCGATCTCCAGCCCGACCTGATGCTCGCGCTGTTCATCGTCACTGCAGCTCCCGCGATCATGTCCGCCCCCGCCTTCATGTATCTGCTCGGCCTCGACGGCGCCCTCAGCCTGACGGTGCTGGTCGCCTCGATCCTGCTCGTGCCGCTGTCGGCGCCGCTGATCGGCGAACTGATGCTCGGCGACGTCCTGCCGGTCGACGGGCTGACCCTTGCGGTCAAGCTGATCTCGCTGCTCGCCGGCTCGATGCTGATCGCCTGGCTCCTGCGCCGGCTCGTCGGGCTGGAGCGGATCGCCGCCGCCCACGACCACATCGACGGGGCCAACGTCCTGCTGCTGCTGTTCTTCGCCGTCGCCGTCATGGATGGCGTCGCCGCCAGCTTCTCTTCGCGTCCGCTGCTGTCGGCCGGCATCGCCCTGCTCACCTTTGCCGTCGCCCTCGCCCAGATCGGCCTGACCCTCCTCGTCTTCGCCCCCGCTGCACGCGGCGACGCCTTCGTCATCGCCCATGCCGTCGGCAACCGCAACATGGGGCTCATGGTCGCCGCCCTCGGCGGCACGCTGCCGGATCTCACCTGGCTCTACTTCGGCCTCGGCCAGTTGCCGATCTACATGCTGCCGCTGTTCCTGCGCCCCTTCTCGCGCCGCTACACCGGCCGTTCCGCGCCGGCCCCGGCGCCGCCGGTGTGACGCAGGCCACGGTTTCGGCCGTCCTGCCGGACTAAAGTAGAACCGACCAGGGAGAACCGATGCCATGCCCCGCCCCATGAAACTGCGCCGCGGCCTCAGCGCCGCCGTACTCCTCGCCGTCGCCATCGGTTACGGCCCGGCCGTCGCCGGCGATGTCGCCGAGGTCGAGATCCTCGGCTTTTCCGCCGACGGCCGTCATTTCGCCTTCGAGGAGTTCGGCCTCCAGGACGGCTCCGGCTTTCCCTATTCCAGCATCTACGTCATCGACGTCGCCCGCGACGCCTGGGTTCCCGGCTCCCCGCTCCGCCGCCGCGACGAGATCGACGACGCACCGCCCTACGATCCCGACGCAGCGCTCGCCAGGACGCGCGAAGCCAACCGCGCCGCAGCCGTGCCGGTCCTGCGCGGTGCCGGCATCGCCGGCTTCGGCACGCTCGTCGGCCACAATCCCCCGACAGAAATGTCCGCCGATCCCCATCACCTGATGGTCGTGCCGCGCCGGGTGCTGCCGCCGATCGACGATCCGCTCGAGTTCGCGCTTACCGAGTTTCCGCTGCCCGCCGGCCACTGCGCCGACTATGGCGCCGAGACCCGCGGCTTCCGCCTGACGCTCGTCCGGAGCGCCCGCACGACCGTGCTCGCCGAGGACAGGACCCTGCCGGCGAGCCGCAACTGCCCGCTCGGCTACTCGATCGAACGTATCCTTACCCACTATCCCGCGGACGGGGATCCAGTCTTCGCCGTGCTGCTTCTCATGGAGACGGTCGGCTTCGAGGGTCCGGACGGCCGCTATCTGGCCGTCACGGGCCGATTCTGACGCTCGCGCGCGCCGCTATCCATCGCTTGTTAGGCTTTGCCGGCAACACTGTTCCGATAACCTGAAGATCCTGCGAAGACGACGAGCATGCGTGCGGAACGGCAACACATCTGGCCGGCAAGGCCGACCATCGCGGCAACGGTGCGGGTCGCCCTGCCCGATGCCGCCCTGTTCGCGCCGCTGTGGGCGCTCGCCATGGCCGGCCTCGCCGCGGGCCACCTGTGGTGGGCCGAACAGGGCCTCACCGCCCGCACCCTGGCGATCGTCCTCCTGTTCGCCGCCGGCGGCCTGCTGGGCTCCTTCGTCGCCTGGATCGCCGCTGCGGTGGTCGCCTGCCTGCGCCGGCACCCGTCGGCCAGGTTCGCCGCCATGGTCCTGTCGCTGGGCATCGGGACGGTCGCCACGACCGCCCTGCTGTTCTTCCTCCAGTTCCGCGCCTATTACGCGCAGTGGCACGACGCGACCCTTTCGAAGGCCTGGATCGTCGAGACGCTGATGACCGGCGCCACGGCCGCCTATCTGTTCGGCATCGAGGGCATGCGTATCCTGCTGCCCTGGGGCCTGCCGCTGCTGCTTCTCGCCGCCCTCGTCTTCACCCGCCGCCAGGCGCTCCCGACCCGAGCCGGTCCGGGCATTCGCCGCCCGTCGCATTGAGCCCCGTCGCGCTCTCTGCTATTGCGCTTCGCGACGCCACCCCCCGCGTCTGCCAAGAACGAGGACAGCGATGATCCCGCGCTATTCGCGACCCGACATGGTCGCCATCTGGTCGCCCGAAACCAAGTTCCGCATCTGGTTCGAGATCGAGGCCCATGCCTGCGACGCGCTGGCCGAGTTGGGCGTGATCCCGAAGGAGGCCGCCAGGACCATCTGGGACAAGGGCGGCGCGGCCACCTTCGACATCGATCGCATCGACGAGATCGAGCGCGAGACCAGGCACGACGTCATCGCCTTCCTGACCCATCTGGCCGAAATCGTCGGCCCGGATGCCCGTTTCGTCCATCAGGGCATGACGTCCTCGGACGTGCTGGACACCTGCTTCAACGTGCAGCTGGTGCGCGCCACCGATCTGCTGCTGAAGGACATGGACGCGCTGCTGGCCGCCCTCAAGCGCCGCGCCTTCGAGCACAAGGACACGGTCTGCATCGGCCGCTCCCACGGCATCCACGCCGAGCCGGTCACCTTCGGCCTGAAAATGGCGGAAGCCTACGCCGAGTTCGACCGCTGCCGCACCCGCCTCGTCAACGCGCGCGAGGAAATCGCCACCTGCGCCATCTCCGGCGCCGTCGGCACCTTCGCCAACATCGATCCGCGCGTCGAGGAGCACGTCGCCCGCGCTATGGGCCTGAAGGCCGAGCCGGTCTCGACCCAGGTCATCCCGCGCGACCGCCACGCCATGTATTTCGCCACGCTCGGCGTCATCGCCTCGTCGATCGAGCGCGTCGCCACCGAGATCCGCCACCTGCAGCGCACCGAGGTCCTGGAAGCCGAGGAATATTTCTCCCCCGGCCAGAAGGGCTCGTCGGCCATGCCGCACAAGCGCAACCCGGTGCTGACCGAGAACCTCACCGGCCTGGCCCGACTGGTGCGCGGCTACGCCATCCCGGCCATGGAGAATGTGGCGCTGTGGCACGAGCGCGACATCTCGCACTCGTCGGTCGAGCGCATGATCGGTCCGGACGCGACCGTCACCCTCGACTTCGCCCTCGCGCGCCTGACCAATGTCATCGACAAGCTCCTGGTCTATCCGGAGCGCATGATCGGCAACATGGACCGGCTCGGCGGCCTGGTGCACTCCCAGCGCATCCTGCTGGCGCTGACCCAGGCCGGCTGCTCGCGCGAGGACGCCTACCGCCTCGTCCAGCGCAACGCCATGAAGGTCTGGGAAAGCTACCAGGTCTCCGGGGCCGCCGGCGTCGACTTCCTCACCGAGCTGCTGAACGACGCCGACGTGCGTCGCTATCTTTCGGAAGAGGACATCAGGGACCGCTTCGATCTCGGCTACCACACCAAGAACGTCGACGTGATCTTCAGGCGGGTGTTCGGCGCGGCGTGACGGCGCCCGTCGGGAGCCCCTCCCGGGTCCGTAGTTGCCACGATGAAAACCGGCGCCGGTGATGCCATACTGAAACGGCATCGTCGGGCGGGCGTGTTTTTACACGCCGGATCGGTCGGCGAGCGGTGTCGACCCCGGGAACCATTCTTGACCTGAACGGTTGTCCGGGTGAAGCGCGAAGCGACCACCGAGCGAGGAAACCCCATGACCCGCAGGAACAGACTGATCGCAGCCCTGGCAGCCGCCGCCATCGGCGTCGCGGCGATCGCCCCCGGCGCCACGGCCCTGCCGCTGCCCAAGGCCGGCCCCGCTGCCGGCGCCGTCGTCGACGACAATCTCGTCCTCGTCCAGAAGCGCCAGCCGCCGCAGCACCCGCACGGCAAGGGCTACTATCACCACCGCGGCCATCCCTACTACAACGGCCACCGCGGCTACCGGGACTACCGTCCCGGCTATCGCCAGTACAACGGCTGGTGGTTCCCGCCCGCCGCCTTCGCTCTCGGCCTGTTCCTCGGCCAGGGGATGGCCCAGCCCGCCCCGCGCGGCCTGCCGGCGGCCCACTACAACTGGTGCCAGCGGCGCTACAAGTCCTATCGGGCCTACGACAACACGTTCCAGCCCTACAACGGCCCGCGCCGCGCCTGCCGGTCTCCCTACTGGCCCTGACCGAGCAGCGATCGCCAGACCCATCGCGACACCCTCGGGGGATGCCGTCACCGGCATCCCCTTTTTCGCGTCGTCGCCCTTGATCGCCCGCCGCCTCCCGCTCTACAGACGGCGCACGCGCCGAACAGGACGGGAGACGGGTCCATGAAGATCGCCGAGGCGGACATCCTCATCGTGCCGGGCTGGGGCGGCTCGGGACCGCAGCACTGGCAGAGCCGCTGGATCGAGCGCTTCTCGACCGCGCGCCGGGTGGAGCAGGACGACTGGGACACGCCCAACCTCGCCGACTGGACGGGCAAGCTCGTCGACGAGGTCCGGTCCTGCACGCGGCCGGTGGTGCTGGTCGCCCATTCCCTCGGCGTCGCCGCCGTGGTCCACGCCCTGCCGCAGGTCCGCCCCCTGGTGCGCGGCGCCTTCCTGGTCGCTGCTCCCGATGTCGACGACAGCGCCCGCGTGCCCGCCCCCTGCCGGGCCTTCGCGCCGCTGCCGACCGCCCCGCTCGGCATCCATGCCTGGCAGATCGCCAGCCGCGACGATCCCTATTGCTCCTTCGAGCGCGCCGACCAGCTGTCGCGCCTGTGGGAGACGACCCTGCTCGATGCCGGCGCGGCCGGCCACATCAACACCGCCTCCGGCCACGGTCCCTGGCCGGAGGGCATGATGAGCTTCGCCCATTTCATGGCCGCGCTGAAATAGCCCCGCTCAGGCGGTGCGCGGGCCCCTGGGCTGGATCAACTCGTTGACGCGCCGAGCGACCAGATAGCTGACCGGCAGCGCGACGATCGCGCCGGCGGCCGCGCAGCCGGCCAGGATCAGCGGGTCGAAGGCATTGACCCCGAACACGGTGAGCGGGATCAGGGCGCCGATCCCGGCGAGGGTCGGGCCGATGACGATGAAAAAGACGACGGCGAGCTTCCACATGGCGGCAAGGCTCCTGTCGGATCTGCAACGGCGGACGGGTCCCGGCCGTCCGGGCGCCGCGCGCCCCCTTCAGACCCGCCCTTGGACGGCGGGAATCCTCGCGCCATTGCCGCCCTGCGTCCTTGCGGCAGATCAACCGGCCGCCTTGACCGCCTGCTGCGCCGCGCCGAGGAACAGCGACATATCGCCGCCATAGGCCATCAGGCGGTAGCCCATCGCCTTCGCCTTGCCGACCGTCTCCGGCTCCAGGCAGAAGATGCCGGCAATCTTGCCCGCCGCCCGCGCCCGCGTCGCGATCTCGGCCGCCGCCGCCAGCGTCTTCTCCCCGCCCGGATCGAGCTTTGCCCCGCCCGACAGTGTCAGCGACAGGTCGCTCGGGCCGACGAACACGCCGTCGATGCCGGGCACGGCGAGGATCTCGTCCAGCGCGGCGATCGCCGCCGGCGTCTCGATCATGGCCAGCGCCAGCGTCTCGTCGTTGGCCCGGACGAGATAGTCCGGCACGCTCAGGCCGGCCAATTGCGCGCCGCGCTGCGGTCCCCAGCTGCGCGCCCCGAGCGGGGGATATTTCATCGCCTCGGCGAAGGCCCGCGCGTCGGCCGCCGAATTGATCATCGGCGCGATCACCGCCTCGGCCCCCATGTCGAGCAGCCGGCTCGCCGTGGCAGTCTCGCCGACCGGAATGCGCACGATCCGGTGCGCGCCGCCCAGCGCGATCGACGCCACGCCCTCGCGCACGCTGGCAAGGTCGTGCAGGCCGTGCTGCATGTCCAGCGTCACCGCCGCATAGCCGGCGCGGCCGAACAGTTCGGCCAGGATCGGCACGGCAAGGGTCGACCAGGCGGTCACGATGGCTTCGTCCGCCTTCAGGCGGCTGGCGAGGATGGGCTGCGCGGGGGTCATGGTAGACGTGTTTCCTCCTTCGGCGTCCGCGTGTCGGCCTGGGCCGGAGGACGGGACGGACGGGCATCAAAGCCGCTTCGCACCGCCTCCGCAAGGGCCACCGCCGCCCGGATCGGCCCGGATCGGCCCGGATCGGCCCTGATCGGTAAGCGCGAACCGGAAACCACGCAGCAAAAAAGGGCTCCCGCGCCGCGGGAGCCCTTGCTTGTCCGAACCGCGCGCCAGCGAAAGGCGGTCAGCCCCCGGTCTGGATCTGCTGGACGGCGGTCTGCAGCAGTTCGTCCATGGTGCGGCGAATCTGGTGGTCGGACTGGTCGACGCCGGCGGCATCGAAGTCGCCGCGGATCTTGCGGAACACGTCCTCGTGGCCCGGCTCCTCGAAATCGGCCCGCACCACTTCCTTGGCATAGTCTTCCGCCTTGTCGCCCGACAGGCCGAGCTTCTCCGCAGCCCACAGGCCGAGCAGCTTGTTCCGGCGGGCGTTGGCCTTGAACCTCAGTTCCTCGTCATGCGCGAACTTGTTCTCGAAACCTTCCTCGCGCTTGTTGAACGTGCTCATCCTGGTGCCTCCTGAACTGCGGACAGTGCGTCCGGCGCCCCTCACATATGGGCCCTGTCTGAGCCTCTGCATAGCCTCGGCACCGACGCAAATCAACGCGATATGCGCGCCATGCCCCATAAGCATGAGAGCCCTGCGGGAAACCGGCAAAGCTTCACGTTGTACTTTGACCGGCGATCGGGTAAGTTCCGCGCCGCTAATGCGGGACTGGATGTCGATGCATCGGTGATTGGTCAGCACTTGCGCCACCCGGCATCGGAACACAAAGGAGTTACCCGCCTCGATGGATTTCCTCAAACGAACACGGTACGTGCCTATGAACCGCCGCCGGCGCATCTATGAAGGCAAGGGCAAGATCCTCTACGAGGGCCCGGAGCCTGGAACCCTGATCCAGCACTTCAAGGACGATGCAACCGCCTTCAACGCCAAGAAACACGAGATTGTCGACGGCAAGGGTGTCCTCAACAACCGCATCTCCGAGTTCATCTTCAACCAGCTGAACGGCATGGGCATTCCGACCCATTTCATTCGCCGGATGAACATGCGCGAACAGCTGATCCGCGAAGTCGAGATCATCCCGCTCGAGGTCGTCGTGCGCAACGTCGCGGCCGGCTCGCTGTCCAAGCGTCTCGGCCTCGAGGAAGGCACCCAGCTGCCGCGCTCGATCATCGAGTTCTACTACAAGAACGACGAACTGGGCGACCCGATGGTGTCCGAAGAGCACATCACCGCCTTCGGCTGGGCCACCCCGCAGGAACTCGACGACATTATGGCGCTCGCCATCCGCGTCAACGACTTCCTGTCCGGCCTGTTCCTCGGCGTCGGCATCCGCCTGGTCGATTTCAAGATCGAGTGCGGCCGCCTGTTCGAAGGCGACATGATGCGGATCGTCGTCGCCGACGAGATCTCGCCGGACAGCTGCCGTCTGTGGGACATCGCCACGAACGAGAAGATGGACAAGGACCGCTTCCGTCGCGACATGGGCGGCCTGCTCGAGGCCTATCAGGAAGTCGCGCGCCGGCTCGGCATCCTGAACGACAACGACCGCCCGACGGGTTCGGGCCCGACCCTGGTCAAGTGACCCGGCGACGCGGCGCCTCCGTGTGAGGATGGCGCCGCGTTCCCCCTGCGACTGACCGCGGGCGCCATCGGCGCCCGTCCGTTTCTGCACCGTGCGGCGACAGACCGCTTCGCAAGAAGGCCACCGGCACATGAAGGCACGCGTAACCGTCACCTTGAAGAACGGCGTCCTCGACCCCCAGGGCAAGGCGATCGAGGGCGCGCTCGGCGCGCTCGGCTTTTCCGGCATCGGCGGCGTGCGCCAGGGCAAGGTGTTCGACATCGAGCTCGACGGCCGCGACGCCGCCGCCGCCCGCACCGACCTCGCCGCCATGTGCGAGAAGCTGCTCGCCAACACGGTGATCGAGAACTATTCGATCGAAATCCTCTGACACGCAGGCCGGCGACGCCATGGACGACGATACCGCCCGCGCGATCCGCTTCCTGGCCGTCAAGGCGGCGGTCTTCATCGTTCTGCCGGCCGTCGTCAGCGTGATCGCCGTTCTCGTGCTGCTGTGATTCGCCTGCCGTAACCGCTCCTGACCACCGGGAACCCGCGACCATGAAATCCGCCGTCATCCTCTGCCCCGGCCTCAACCGCGACCGCGACATGCTCCACGCGCTGGAACTGGTGACCGGCGTGAAGCCGGTGACGGTCTGGCACACCGAGACCAAGATCCCCGACGTCGACCTCATCGTCGTGCCCGGCGGCTTCTCCTACGGCGACTACCTGCGCGCCGGCGCCATCGCCGCACGCTCTCCCGTACTTCGGGCGGTGATCGACAAGGCGGCCAGCGGCGTCTATGTCCTCGGCGTCTGCAACGGCTTCCAGATCCTCACCGAGGCTGGCCTGCTGCCGGGCGCGCTGATGCGCAACGCCCATCTGAAGTTCGTCTGCCGCGAGGTGAAGCTGGAGACGGTCAACACCCGCACCGCCTTCTCCAACCGCTTCGACGCCGGCCAGGTCTGGCGCTGCCCGGTCGCCCACCATGACGGCAACTATTTCGCCGACGCCGAGACACTGAAAGCCATCGAGGACAACGGCCAGGTCGTCTTCCGCTATGCGGAGGGCAGCAACCCGAACGGCTCGATCCACGATATCGCCGGCATCGTCAACGCCAGGGGCAACGTGCTCGGCATGATGCCGCACCCGGAGAACCTGGTCGAACCGCTCCAGGGCGGCACCGACGGCCGACTGCTGTTCGAAAGCCTGATGGGCGAACTGGTCGGCTGACCGTCCCTCCCCGCATCCCCGGCCAAGCGCAGCGGAAACCCGCAGCCCGCTCGCGCATCGTCGCTCCGCAAGGTCGCAGGAGCGCAGCGGTGCGGGCAGAGCCATGCAACCACCGCTCTGCAAACGAGGGAACCCCGGCCTCGCGCTGCTCGCCCGGGGCGACCGCTGGCGGGACGGCGGCCGGGGGGAATGACGGCCGCCCCCTTGCGTGCATCGAGCCCCGCCTCTTGTCGCTGCCCGGCCCGTTGTGCATGCTGGGTGCAGAACGGGGGCTGAAAATGACGGGTGACGACTTTTCGTTCGAGCCGGTGTCCGGCTTCGACCTGCCGCGCTTCGCCGGCATTCCGACCTTCATGCGCCTGCCGCATGTCCCGCTGACCGACCCGCGCGCGGCGCAGGTCGACATCGGCCTCATCGGCGTGCCCTGGGACGGCGGCACCACCAACCGCCCCGGCGCCCGCCACGGCCCGCGCCAGTTGCGCGACGCCTCGACCATGATTCGATTCGTCCATCCGCACACCGGCATCAGCCCGTTCCGGCTGGTCCGCTGCGCCGACCTCGGCGACGCGCCGGTCAATCCGGCCGACGTGCAGGATGCGCTCGCCCGCATCACCGGCTTCTACGACGCGGTCGTCGACCGGGGCATCATGCCGCTCACCGCCGGCGGCGACCATCTCGTCTCGCTGCCGATCCTGCGCGCCCTCGCCCGCTCCGGCCCGCTCGGCATGATCCACTTCGATGCCCATACCGACCTGTTCGACGGCTATTTCGGCGGCTTCCGCTACACCCACGGCACCCCGTTCCGCCGTGCCATCGAGGAAGACCTGCTCGACCCGGAGCGCGTCGTCCAGATCGGCATCCGCGGCACCATGTACGACGGCGAGGACATCGAGTGGGGCCAGGCCCAGGGCGTGCGCATCGTCATGATCGAGGAACTGATGGAGCGCGGCCTCGACGACGTCATGGCCGAGGCACGCGAGCGCGTCGGCCAGGAGCCGACCTATGTCAGCTTCGACATCGACGGCATCGACCCCGCCTATGCGCCGGGCACCGGCACGCCGGAGATCGGCGGCTTCACCACTTTCCAGGCCCAGCGCATGGTGCGCAAGCTGAACGGCCTCAACCTGGTCGGCGCCGATCTGGTCGAGATCTCTCCGCCCTTCGACCCCTCCGGCGGCACCGCCTGGGTCGGAGCCTCGATGATGTTCGAACTGCTCTGCGTCCTCGCCACCGCCCGCGACGAAATCGGCTAGGCCGGCGGGGCGCCACGGTCCGGCAGCGGGCCGGCGGCATGCAAACAGTTCTCCGGCAACTCTCCGGCGGGTCTCAGGAGGGAAGTAGGACACGTTCCGGAGTCTCTCGGACGTCGAATTATACGTATTTATACGCAGTCTCGCCACCCTCGACGCGCGTCAGGGCGCGGCGCAGGCGTCGAATCCGGCCGTTCTGGCGATCGCGATGAGTTCCGGACGATATTCGAAATGCATCGTGTCGAAGTGATACCAGCGTCCGCCCCAGATGAACCCATGCCGTTCGAAGACCTCCACGATCTCCATCGGCACCCTGTTCTTGTAGTATGGCACGTCTCCCGGCCTTCCTCCCGCCCATAGCCAGTAATCGGCATAGGCTGTATCGAGATCTATCGCTGCACCGAAACTGTGAACGGACAGCCTGTCTGTTCCCGCTATGACTCTCCAGTTGAAGGTTCCAGCACTCTTTGACGCGGGCTGCATGACGGTTTCCGGAAGCTTCGCAAGATCGTCTCGAACCTTCAGGAGCGCCCGGTCCATGCCCTGGGCCGTCGTCACTTTCAACCGGGCGCCGAACCAGTCGATGGTGGTCAGCTGTCGGATAACCGCCTCCCGGCTGGCGCCATAGAGGCGCTTCAGCAACGCCTCGGAGCGGACGCGGCCCGGATCGATATCGACCTCCGACCGCGTCTCGCACGGCCCGATCGGATAGGGCTGCGACAGCATGTCCTCCACGTCCGCGCTTTCCAGCGCCTGCGCATGGGTCTTCGTCCGCCCGTCGTCGATGGCGAGCGGCGGGCCGCCGTCGCGGAAGTGCAGTCGCCCGTCCGCCACATGCGACAGGCTCTGCGGATAGGCGGCGACCAGTAGCGCGAGCTTGTCGTCGAGGCTCAGTCCCCATGCCGGCGCGGCATGACCCGCAAGGACGCAGACCAATCCGCACCACAGGGACAAGACATTGAAAAGACGTCTCAATTGACAGTCACATTGACCGAGTTCGGGTAGATCTCGACCCGAATCCAGACGTTCTCGTTGACGATCCGCCACGCCGCGCTCGGGTCGATGTAGCCGTTCAGGATCATCCGCTCCATGCGCTCGCGGTTGTTGGCCGAGGCGAAGAAGCGGTCGCCCTGATCGCCCGGATCGCGGATGCCGAAACGGTGGAAATTGGCCCGGTCCTGGCGGATGATCTGCCAGGGTTCGGTCAGCCTTGCCCCGCGGGAATTGTAATGGTCGGCCGGCCCGAGGAAGGCGACATAGACCTCGAGCAGTCCGCCCTGCGCCCGGCCGGCATCGGAACCGGCCAGGGCTGCGGCCGCAGCCAGACCGGTGATAGCGAAAAACCGTTTCAAGGCGCTGACCATGGCTTGTCCTCCATCCTGTCGATATCCGCAGCCATCCTACAGACCCGTCGCCAGGCCCATGTTGATCTTGGTCAACGGCGCCCGCGATCCGCTATTCTCTCCCATTCCGCCTCCCGATCTGGTAAACCGGCCGTCAAAATCGCCCCCGGCCCCCGAATCCGCCAACGCACCGGACGCCCATGATTCCCAACGACATCAAGATCACGCCCGACCTGGTTGCCGCCCACGGCCTGAAACCCGAGGAATATCAACGCATTCTGGACCTGATCGGGCGCGAGCCGACGTTCACCGAACTCGGCATCTTCTCGGCCATGTGGAACGAGCACTGCTCCTACAAATCGTCGAAGAAGTGGCTGAAAACCCTGCCGACCACCGGTCCGCGGGTCATCCAGGGTCCGGGGGAGAATGCCGGCGTGGTCGACATCGGCGACGGTCAGGCCGTTGTTTTCAAGATGGAAAGCCACAATCATCCGTCCTACATCGAGCCCTACCAGGGCGCGGCGACCGGGGTTGGCGGCATCCTGCGCGACGTCTTCACCATGGGTGCTCGCCCGATCGCGGCGATGAACGCCCTGCGCTTCGGCGAACCGGACCATCCGCGCACCCGGCACCTCGTCTCCGGCGTCGTCGCCGGTGTCGGCGGCTACGGCAATTCCTTCGGCGTGCCAACGGTCGGCGGCGAGGTCGAATTCCATGCCCGCTACAATGGCAACTGTCTCGTCAACGCCTTCGCTGCAGGTCTTGCCCGCACCGATTCTATCTTTCTTTCCAAGGCTGAAGGTATCGGCCTGCCGGTTGTCTACCTCGGTGCCAAGACCGGACGCGACGGCGTCGGCGGCGCCACCATGGCTTCGGCAGAATTCGACGACACCATCGAGGAAAAGCGCCCGACCGTCCAGGTCGGCGATCCGTTCACCGAGAAGTGCCTGCTCGAGGCCTGCCTCGAACTGATGGCGACCGGTGCCGTCATCGCCATCCAGGACATGGGGGCGGCGGGCCTGACCTGCTCGGCAGTCGAGATGGGCGCAAAGGGCGATCTCGGCATCGAACTCGATCTCGACAAGGTGCCGGTGCGTGAAGAGCGCATGTCGGCCTACGAGATGATGCTGTCGGAAAGCCAGGAGCGCATGCTCATGGTCCTGCGGCCCGAGAAGGAAGCCGAGGCGGAAGCCATTTTCCGCAAATGGGGCCTCGACTTCGCCATTGTCGGCAAGACCACCGACACGCTGCGCTTCATCGTCAAGCACCAGGGCGATGTGGTCGCGGACCTGCCGATCAAGGACCTCGGCGACGAGGCGCCCGAATACGACCGGCCTTGGGACCAGTGGCAGAAGCGCCCTATCCTGAACGCAGCCGACATCCCGGAACCTGCCGACTATGCCGAGACCCTGCTGAAGCTCGTCGGCGGCGCCAACGGATCCTCGCGCCGCTGGGTCTACGAACAGTATGACACCCTGATCCAGGGCAACACGGCTGCTCGGCCCGGCGGCGACGCCGGCGTCGTCCGTGTCGAAGGCACCCGCAAGGGCCTTGCATTCACGGTCGACGTCACGCCCCGCTATTGCGAAGCCGACCCGTTCGAAGGCGGCAAGCAGGCCGTCGCCGAGGTCTGGCGCAACCTGACGGCGGTCGGCGCCGAACCGCTGGCCGCGACGGATAACCTCAACTTCGGCAACCCGGAACGCCCCGAGATCATGGGCCAGTTCGTCGGCTGCATCAAAGGCATCGGCGAGGCCTGCCTGGCACTGAGGTTCCCTATCGTCTCGGGCAACGTCTCGCTCTACAACGAGACCCAAGGCAAGGCGATCCTGCCGACGCCGGCCATCGGAGGCGTCGGCCTGCTGCCCGACGTCACCGTCCGCGCCGGGTCGGCCTTTGCCGGCGAGGGCGATACGATCATCATCGTTGGCGGGATTGGATCCCACCTCGGCGCCTCCCAGTACCTTGCGGAGATTCTCGGCCGCGAAGAGGGGACACCCCCACCGGTCGACCTCGCGGCGGAGCGGCGAAACGGGTTGCTGGTGCGCCAGTTCATCGGCGCCCGCCGCGTGACTGCCGTCCATGACGTGTCCTCCGGCGGCCTCGGCGTCACCCTGGCGGAAATGGCCATGGCCAGCGACCTGGGGGCCACCGTGAAGCTGTCCGGGCTGGCCCATGCCGCCCTTTTCGGCGAGGATCAGGGCCGCTATGTCATCACCGCACGAGCGGACGATGTCGACAGCCTGCTGGAGGATGCTGTTGACGCTGGTGTCGAGGCACAGCAGATCGGCACGGTCGGCGGCACCGATTTGACTGTTGAGGGCATCCTCACCATATCCGTTGCAAAGCTGCGGGAGGCACACGAGAATTGGTTCCCAGCCTACATGGCGATGCAGTAGTGCCAGCAAGACCTCCAGAAAAAGACCAGGACAAGGACCGCCCAAATGCCGATGGACGCAAACGAGATCGAAACCCTGATCAAGGCAGCCCTGCCTGACGCAAAGGTCGAGATCCGCGATCTGGCAGGCGACGGCGATCATTACGCTGCAAACGTGATCTCCGAGGCGTTCCGGGGCAAAAGCCGTGTCCAGCAGCATCAGATGGTCTATCAGGCGCTGAAGGGAAACATGGGCGGCGCATTGCACGCCCTGGCGCTGCAGACCAGCGCGCCGGACTGATCGAACCGATCCGACATACGACGGGACCTGCCCACCCCAATTCGACCGAACTCCAGGCCTTCGATGCCTGGCCTATCATCAAGGACGGACACATGAGCATTCAGGACTGGATCAAGAACGAAGTCGACAGCAACGACGTCGTGCTGTTCATGAAGGGTACGCCGAACTTTCCGCAGTGCGGATTCTCGGGTCAGGTCGTGCAGATACTCGACTACCTGGGCGTCGACTACAAGGGCATCAACGTGCTCGAGGACGACGAGATCCGCCAGGGGATCAAGGAATTCTCCAACTGGCCGACCATTCCCCAGCTCTATATCAAGGGGGAGTTCGTCGGCGGGTGCGACATCATCCGCGAAATGTTCCAGAACCGGGAACTGCAGTCGGCCTTCACCGACAAGGGCATCGCGGTCCAGCAGAGCGCCTGACCTGATCGCGTCTTGCCTTCCGGCTGTGGACGGCCGCTCCTGCGAGCGGCCGTCGTTTTGTGCCCGCTCGGCAATTTTTGCCGAATCGCCTAGCATGAACGTCAGGTGAATGCCGGATTAAGGGTCAGTACAGTCGTGTACCGCCATTCTCCGTCCTGTCGGACAAGGACCTGGACAGGTCCGCCAATCAGGGAGCGGGGACGATGTTGAAGCTTTCGATCGCGACTTTGGGTATTGGTCTGGTGGGATATGCCCTCTCGCCGCAGGCGGACGACAGGGCGATGAACCTGCGCCGTGTGGAGTGCTCTACCCTCACGATTTTTGCTCCGGCCGAACGGCTGACGGACGAGGAACTCTGTCGCGCCCACGGCGGGTTGGCCAAGGCGGGCGCCGCGCCGTCCGAATCTGGTCTGGTCATTCTGGTGCGCAACCGCCCGGCGGGCGGGTTCGAGGGACTCGGCGACATCCGTTGAGCGGATCCCACCACCAAGGTTCAGAGGCAGGCATTGCCTCTACTGCGCGGCGAACAGGGAACCGAGCATCGCAAGGCTGGCGCCGCAAGGCTCCTCCGAACTAGAGGACGCTGCCTCGACAGCATCAGCCCTTGGACTCAAGCCATTGAAATCATAAAGGGACCGATCGAGCAGATGCGACGGGCGGGTGTGCGCGAGGGCGCGCGCCATGACCCCGAGCCGGCCCGGCGCCTGTTGTTCCCAGGCCTGCAACATGCGCTTGATCTCCTCGCGCTGCAGGCCGTCCTGGGATCCGCACAGGTTGCAGGGGATGATCGGGAACGCCATGGCACGCGCGAAGCGGGCGATATCGTTTTCGGAGCAATAGGATAGCGGACGCAGAACGAACAGGTCGCCGTCGTCGTTAAGCAGTTTCGGCGGCATCGATGCCAGCCTGCCGCCGTGGAACAGGTTCATGAAGAAGGTTTCGAGGATGTCCTCGCGGTGATGCCCGAGTACAATCGCCTCGCACCCCTGTTCTCTCGCGATGCGATAAAGGATTCCGCGACGCAACCGTGAGCACAGTGAACAATAGGTCTTGTGGGCAGGGATCTTGTCGGTGACGATCGAATAGGTGTCCTCGCGCACGATGACGTGCTTTATTGCGTTCTTCTCGAAGAAGGCCGGCAGGACATCGGCCGGAAACCCCGGCTGAGCCTGATCCAGATTACAGGCGATCAGATCTACTGGCAGTAATCCGCGCCATTTCAGGTCCATGAGGACGGCAAGCAGGGTGTAGCTGTCCTTGCCGCCGGACAGGCAGACCAGCCATTTCGGGGGGTAACCGTCCGCGCGGGCCGGCAGCATGGCGTAGTCCTCGATGGCCTGGCGGGCCTGGCGCAGCAGGCGCTTACGCAGCTTCTTGAACTCGACCGAGGACGGCGCGGAGCGGAACAGCGCCGGGCAGTCGCCGTCTTCCCCCGCCCCGTCGAGATCCGTCTCGGCCGTCGTCGCATTGCCATCCGTCACTGCCTGTCCCCCGTTGCCTTCGGTGGTGCGCTTGCTTCGCCGCGATGTTTATACCCTGCCTCGCCGCCTCGCAATTGTGCCGTCGAAGCGCGACAGGCCGCACAAGGCCTTGGCCGGCCGGCCGGACCGACCCGTCCCGGCCCGGCCCGGCCCGCAGTTTGGCAATCCCCCGAAATGCTGTAGACAGGAACCGGCGGGCCAGCCGCGCGTATACGCATCGACCCGTCCCGTCCCAACGTCCAGCCGGTGCCCGACCCATGACCTACTGCCTTGGAATCCTGTTGCGCGACGGCCTGCTGCTGGCCTCCGACTCGCGCACCAACGCCGGCATCGACCAGATCGCCACCGTGTCCAAGCTGACGGTGTTCGAAACGCCGGGCGAACGGGTGATAACCGTGCTGTCGGCCGGCAACCTGGCGACGACGCAGGCGGTCATCGCCTGGCTGAAGCAAAGCTATGGCAGTGGCGATCAGAGCCGAGATCTCACCTTGTCTCTGACACTCTTCGATGCGGCGCAGAAAGTCGGCGACACCTTGCGCGATGTAATCGCCCGCGAGGCCGAATTCGTCCAACCCCACGGCGATCCGTCCGCGTCCTTCATCATCGGCGGCCAGATCGCCGGCGAGGATCCCCGCCTGTTCCAGATCTACTCTGCCGGAAACTTCATGGAGGCCTCTGAGCGGACACCGTTTCTTCAGATCGGCGAGACCAAGTACGGCAAGCCTATCCTCGACCGGCTGCTGGGCTCGGACACCAGCCCGAGCGAGGCGGCCAAGCTGACGCTGCTGTCCTTCGACGCCACCATGCGAAGCAACCTGTCGGTCGGCCCGCCGTTCGATCTGATGATCTACGACAGGGACAGCTTCACGAGCGCGCGGCAATACTGCTTCAACATCGAGAACGACTATCTGAAGGCGTTGCGAGAGCAGTACAGCGCAGGTCTGCAGGACCTGGTCAAGGGCCTGCCGGAACCGCCCCTCTAGGCGCTCGCAAACACCGCTAGAGACCCGCCGGAAACCCGCCGAAACGCTGCCAAACAAGCAAAAAGGGCTGCCCGAACGGGCAGCCCTTTGACATTCCGATCGCGAACCGGTCAGCGCGAATAGAATTCGACGACCAAGTTCGGTTCCATCTGCACCGGATAGGGAACCTCGGAGAAGCTGGGGATCCGGGCAAAGGTAGCGGTCATCTTGCCATGGTCGGCGTCGATGTAGTCAGGCACGTCGCGCTCGCCCGACTGCGCGGCCTCAAGCACCAAGACCATCTGCTTGGAGCGCTCGCGCACCTCGATGACGTCGCCCGGACGGCAGCGGTAGGAGCCGATGGTGACGCGCTTGCCATTGACCTTGACGTGGCCGTGGCTGACGAACTGGCGCGCGGCGAACACGGTCGGCACAAACTTGGCGCGGTAGACGATGGCGTCGAGACGACGCTCGAGCAGGCCGATCAGGTTCTCCGAGGTGTCGCCCTTCATGCGCGAGGCCTCGGTATAGACCTTCTGGAACTGCTTTTCGGAAATGTTGCCGTAGTAGCCCTTGAGCTTCTGCTTGGCGCGCAGCTGCACGCCGAAGTCGGACAGCTTGCCCTTGCGGCGCTGGCCGTGCTGGCCGGGGCCGTATTCGCGCTTGTTGACCGGGCTCTTGGGGCGACCCCAGATGTTCTCGCCCATGCGGCGGTCGATCTTGTGCTTCACGCTGTGGCGCTTCGACATCGCGGTTTCCTTGTCGTGTCGTGGTTTTTGTAAGGAAACGCGCCCTCCTTTATCCTCAGGCCCGAAGGCCGACGGATCGACAGGGTCCCGGCTGAGCGGCGCCGGCCGGAAACCCGCGGGTGCGTAGTCCGCCCGGAGCCCTGCCCCGCGCGGATCGCGGGTGTCTAGCCGAGGTGGGGCGAAAAGTCAAACGGCCACGCGGGCAAAGCGCGGGGGACGATGGCTTTTCCTCGGTGCCCCGGATACCTGCCGCCGGTAATCGCCAAGAATGCCGCATGCCTCCCGCCCTTCCGGACCAGCACGGCACCGTCTCCCGCCCTTAGCCCGCCACCGTCAGGCCGAAGCCCTGCATCAGGCGGCGGGTGGGGAAGTCGGGGCTGCCGGAGGTGAAGACGGCGTGGTCGGTCTGGGTCCGGTCCTTCAGATGCGCCAGCGCCGGCACCAGGCGGCGGGCCTGGCGGGCGATCGCCTCGGCCGGGTCGAGCCAGTCGACCGGCCACGGCGACAGCCGGCGGAACACGTTGGCGAGGAACGGGTAATGGGTGCAGGCGAGCACCACGATGTCGGTGCGCGCGCCGTCCTTCTCCAGAAAGCAGTCGGCGATCTCGGCGCCGACCGCCTCGTCGGAAAGCGGCTCGCCGCGGATATAGGCCTCGGCCATGGGCGCGAGGTTCTGCGAGCCGACCAGACGCACGTGGCACTGGCTGGCGAAAGACTGGATCAGTTCGCGCGTGTAGGCGCGCCTCACCGTGCCCGGCGTGGCGAGCACGGAAACCAGGCCGGAGCGGGTGCGCTCGGCCGCGGGCTTGATCGCCGGCACGGTGCCGACAAAGGTGCGGTCGGGGAAGGCGGCGCGCAGATCGGCGCCGGCGAGCGTGAAGGCGGTGTTGCAGGCGACGATGGAAACGACCGGATCGAAGCGGTCGAACAGTTCGGCGAACAGCGCCAGCAGCCGGGCGCGCAACGGCGCCTCGTCCCAGCCGCCATAGGGAAAGGCGGCATCGTCGGCGACATAGACGAAGCTGCGCTCCGGCATCAGCACGCGGGCCTCGCGCAGCACGGTGAGGCCGCCGATGCCGCTGTCGAACAGGAGCACGGGGCCGCTCACGCGCTGCCCTCGCCCGCCTCGCCCGCCTCGCCCCCCTCGCCGCCGAGCAGGCCTTCGTCGGTGGCGTCTTCAGGCGGCATGTCCTTGCGCGGCCGGCTCGGCCGGCGCTCCAGGGCGGCTACGATGCCGCGCAGGGTCTTGACTTCCTGGTCGGTCAGCCGCGCCTTCTGGAAGATGTTGCGGATGTTGCGCACCATGTGCGGGCGCCGCTCGACCGGGCGCAGGAAGCCGGCGCCGTCGAGCGCGCCTTCCAGATGCTCGAAGAAGCGCAGGAGGTCGGCCTTGCCGGCCGGCGGATTGGCATCCTCGTCGAGGGCAAAGGGCAGCGCGCCGCGCGTCGCCGTCTTGCGCCACTCGTAGGCGCAGACCAGCACCGCCTGGGCGATGTTGAGCGAGGCGAAGGCCGGGTCGACCGGCAGGGTGACGATCTCGTCGGCGAGCGCCACCTCGTCGTTGTTGAGGCCCCAGCGCTCGCGGCCGAACAGGTAGCCGGTGGCGAGCCCCGTGGCGCCGTAGCCAACCACGGTCGCCGCCGCCTCGTCGGGGCCGCGCACCGGCTTGGCGACCTCGCGCGACCGCGCCGTGGTGGCGAAGACGAAGGAAAGGTCGGCGACCGCCGCCTCCAGGCTGTCGAACACCTGCACGGCATCGATGACATGGTCGGCGCGGCTCGCCGCCGCGCGCGCCTTGTCGCTCGGCCAGCCGTCGCGCGGGTTGACCAGGCGCAGGTCGACGAGGCCGAAATTGGCCATGGCGCGGGCGGCGGTGCCGATGTTCTCACCGAGTTGCGGCTCGCACAGGATCACCGCCGGCGGACGGATATCCACGGCCAGCGCCTCGTCGCGTATATTGGCGTTGCGTGTCATGGGCCGGGGATGTAGCGGAAGCCGCGGCGAAATGCCAGCGCGCGGTTGACGCGCCGCAGGCGGCAGGCAGGCGGCTCGGTGCGTATCGTCCCCCCGTCGTCTCCCCGTCTTCCCGATGACGCAGGCCGGGCCTATCCTCGGCGGCACCGAAACACGCGACGAAAGGCGAAACCCCATGGCAGACAGCGCACGGCAGAGCGCCGACTACAGCGAGAAGGTGCGGGAAAGCTGGGTCTGGTTCCTGCTGCTCGGGATCCTGCTCGTGGCCGGCGGCCTTGTGCTCGTCGCCGCGCCGCTCGCCTCGTCGATCGCCATAACCCTGCTGATCGCGCTGGTGCTGGTCGGCGGCGGCGCGGTGCAGATCTACCACGCCTTCCGGTGCCAGGGCTGGACCGGTTTCCTATGGGACCTGATCACCGGCCTGATCGCGCTGATCGGCGGCGTCGTGATCTACACCCAACCGCTCGCCGGCACGCTGGCGCTGACGCTGGTGGTCGCCGCCGTGTTCCTCGCGCAAGGAGCGGGACAACTCGTCTTCGCCTTCCGCCTCAGGCCGCACGACGGCTGGGGCTGGATCGCGGCGGCCGGCGTCGTCTCGCTCGCCGCCGGGGTGCTGATCTGGTTCGAGTTCCCCTCCTCCGCTGCTTGGGCGCTCGGCCTGGTCGCCGGCCTGTCGGTCGCCTTCAACGGCTGGAGCTACATCACCATCGCGCTCGCCGCACGCCCTGTCGCTTAAAGTATGACCGGCGGCCACTGGCGCTCGATTGAATGCAAGCGTATACATCTGACCGGATCCGCCGCGGCGGGTCCGGCAACCGAGTTGCGAGCGAATGGCGAGCAAGTTGCGACTGGGGGGCGGTTCGACTAAAACTGCGGCGAAACGGGAGGGTCCACCGCAACCGGGACCCAGCGGCGGGAGGCCGCAGGGCGTCTCGAGGGTCCGCTGATTTCGTCGATCGGGCGCGGCCGGGGCGGATGCCGGCGCGCCTGCCGCTTCCTTCCGATCCCACATCCAGCCTCAGGAACGACACCATGGCCGAAAACGGACGTCCAGACATCCTCTACACCAAGGTCGACGAAGCCCCGGAACTGGCGAGCGCCTCGCTGCTGCCGATCATTCGCGCCTTCACCAAGCAGGCCGGTATCACCGTCGGCATCAAGGACATCTCGCTCGCCGGCCGTATCCTGGCCGCCTTCCCCGACTACCTGGCCGACGCGCAGAAGCAGCCGGACGACCTCGCCGAACTCGGCACGCTGGTCACCGAGCCGGACGCCAACGTCATCAAGCTGCCCAACATCTCGGCCTCGCAGCCACAGCTGAACGCGGCGATCAAGGAATTGCAGGCGCAGGGCTACAAGCTGCCCGACTATCCGTCCGAGCCGGCGACCGAGGAGGAGAAGTCGGTCAAGGCGCGTTACGACGCCATCAAGGGCTCGGCCGTCAACCCGGTGCTGCGCGAGGGCAATTCCGATCGCCGCGCGCCCAAGGCGGTGAAGGAATACGCCAAGAAGAACCCGCATTCGATGGGCGCCTGGGCACCGACATCCAGGACCCATGTCGCGACCATGGAGCATGACGACTTCGCCTCCAACGAGAAGTCCGTGACCGTCCCCTCCGCCTCCGCCGGCAAGGCGCGCATCGAGCATGTCGCCAAGGACGGCACGGTGACCGTGCTGAAGGACAACTTCGCCCTGGAAGCCGGCGACGTCGTCGACGGCACATTCATGAGCGCGAAGGCGCTGGCCAAGTTCCTCGTGGAGCAGATCGCCGACGCCAAGGCGCAGGGCGTGCTGTTCTCGGTGCACCTGAAGGCGACCATGATGAAGGTCTCCGACCCGATCATCTTCGGCCACGTGGTCTCGGCCTTCCTGAAGGACGTCTTCGCCACGCATGCCGAAACCTTCGCCGCGCTCGGCGTCAACCCGGACCTCGGCCTCGGCGACCTGGAGGCCAAGGTCGCCACCCTGCCGCAGCCCAAGCGCGGCGACGTGGAAGCCGACATCAAGGCCGCACTCGACGCCGGCCCGGCCATGTACATGGTGAACTCCGACAAAGGCATCACCAACCTGCACGTCTCCTCCGACGTCATCATCGACGCGTCCATGCCGGCCCTGATCCGCGCCGGCGGCAAGGGCTGGGGCCCGGACGGCAAGGAGCACGACGCCAAGTGCGTGATCCCGGACAGCTCCTACGCCGGCGTCTATGACGCGGTCATCGAGTTCTGCAAAAAGAACGGCGCGCTCGACCCGGCCAAGATGGGCACCGTGCCGAACGTCGGCCTGATGGCGCAGAAGGCCGAGGAATACGGCTCGCATCCGCAGACCTTCAAGGCGGCCAGCGACGGCACCATCCGCATCGTCGACGCGGCCGGCAGGACCCTGATCGAGCACGCCGTCGAGGCCGGCGACATCTGGCGCGCCTGTCTTACCAAGGATGCCCCGATCCGCGACTGGGTCAAGCTCGGCGTCAGCCGCGCCCGCCTGTCGGGCATGCCGGGCGTGTTCTGGCTGGACAGGAACCGGGCCCACGATGCGGAACTGATCAAGAAGGTCGAAACCTACCTGCCGGAACACGACACCTCCGGCCTCGACCTGAAGATCATGGCCCCCGCCGACGCGGCGCGCTACTCGACCGAGCGCATCGCCAAGGGCCTCGACACCATCTCGATCACCGGCAACGTGTTGCGCGACTACCTGACCGACCTCTACCCGATCCTGGAGGTCGGCACCTCGGCCAAGATGCTGTCGATCGTGCCGCTGATGAACGGCGGTGGCCTGTTCGAGACCGGCGCCGGCGGCTCGGCGCCCAAGCACGTGCAGCAGCTGGTGGAGGAGAACTACCTGCGCTGGGATTCGCTCGGCGAGTTCTGCGCGCTCGGCGCCTCGCTCGAGCACCTGGCAAACGCCAAGGGCAACGCCAAGGCCCAGGTGCTCGCCGACACGCTCGACAAGGCGATCGAGAAACTGCTCGACGAGAACAAGTCGCCGCAGCGCCGGGTCGGCCAGATCGACAACCGCGGCAGCCACTTCTACCTCGCGATGTACTGGGCACAGGCGCTCGCCGCCCAGGACAGGGACGCGGCGCTGAAGGCGCATTTCACGCCGATCGCCGACGCCCTGACGACGAACGAGGCAAAGATCGTCGCCGAGCTGAACGGGGTGCAGGGCAAGCCGGCTGACATCGGCGGTTACTACCACGCCCCGGCCGACAAGGTCGTCGCCGTGATGCGCCCGAGCGCGACGCTGAACGCGATCATCGGCTGAGCCTCACAGAAAAGCGTAAGAAACCCTCGGGGGCGGCCATCGGCCGCCCTTTCCATTTTGACGCGTCTCGTCGCCCTGCGTCGGCGGTGTGCCGCAGCAACGGCGGCGCTACCCGGCCGATCGGGCCTCGATCCAGGAAAGGTAGGAGGCACTGCCGGCCGTGATCGGGAAGACGTAGATCGCCGGCTCCTCGTAGCTGTGCATCGCCCGGATCAGCGCCTCGATCCTCGGCCAGGCGGCGTCGGCGGCCTTCAGCATCACGCGTATCTCGCGGTCCTCGGCGAGCTTGCCGTCCCAGACGTAGAGGCTGTCGATCTCGTCGAGATGGGCGCAGGCGACGAGGCCCGCCTCGACGCAGGCCCGCGCGATGGCGCGTGCTTCCTCCCTCGTGGCGGTGGTGGTGCAGACGGCGATCGGCATCGTTTCGGTCTCCCGGCACGGCTTCGCCAAGTGCCTACACCACCCGCCGCCTGAAGGCCAGACGAGGGCCCGCGCCGGCGACGCATCGAGGTGGCCCCAGCCCCTTCCCGGCCTCACAGCACCTTTTCGAAGAAGAAATCCGGATAGGGATCGTCGTTGAAGCGATCGATCTCCCGCCAGCCGGTCTTCCGGTAGAGAGCGATCGCTTCCGGCAGCGCACGGTTGGTGTCGAGGCGCAGGACCCTGATCGACAGGTCGCGCGCCGTCTCTTCCGCCGCCTGCATGAGCCTGCGGGCAAGGCCGAGGCCGCGCGCGGCGGGAGCCACCCAGAGCCGCTTGATTTCGGCGTAGCCGTGGTCCGTGCCCTTCAGCCCCACGCAGCCGAGCGGCAGGCCATCGGACAGGGCGACGATGAAGGCGCCGCGCGGACGGCGCATGTCCGCGGCGTCCGGATCACGCGAGCGGGAAGCCTCGAAGCCTGTCTCGAAACGCCGGTTCAGTTCCGCGTAATATTCGCCAAGGCAGTAGCGGGCCGCGTCGTCACGCGGATCCATCTCCTGCACAAGCCAGTGCTGCCGGCCGAGGGCGGAGGCGATCAGGTCCATGGCCGCGAGCAAGACGTCCGGATCGGAATGGGAGGCCAGCAGGCGTTCCGCCCGTTCGTTGGACAGCGCCTCATAGACGCCGAATTCGCATCGCCCGGCCTCGGTCAGTTCCGCCCGGCGTCTTCGGGCATCGACCGGGTCGGGCGTGACGACGATCAGCCCTTCTTCCTCCAGCCCGCGCAGGAGACGGCTCATCAGCCCCGAATCCAGACCGAGATAGGCACGCACGGCCGCCACGTCGGCACGGCCGTGGCCGATGGCATTGAGCACGCGCGCAGCGCCGAGCGGGCGGCCTCGACCGAGAAACGAGGTGTCGAGCGCCCCGACCTGGGAGGTGACGGCCCGGCTGAAACGACGGACTCGGGAAATCGGATCAAGCATGATTTATCTGACTTAAGTCAGATAAATCGGACTGTCAATCGGGACGCAGGACCAAGCAGCCTTCAGAGGCATCCCACGGGCGGCAAGGAGGGCCGAACCGGTCACAAGGGCACGCGCCGTCGCACCGGGTCCCGCATTGCGGTCGAACGCCTCCCTCTCGGCCAGGGGAAATGCTAAACCACCCCCACCCGTTGCGCGTCGGTGGCAAAAATTGTATACGGACGCACACAATCCTCCCTTCCCCCAAGACGAGGCCCGCAGACCCATGGCGAAGATCAAGGTTGACAATCCGGTCGTCGACATCGACGGCGACGAGATGACCCGGATCATCTGGCAGTTCATCAAGGACAAGCTGATCCACCCCTATCTCGACATCGACCTGGAATACTACGACCTGTCGATCCAGGAGCGCGATCGCACCGACGACCAGGTGACGGTGGATGCTGCCAACGCGATCAGGAAGCACGGCGTCGGCGTCAAATGCGCGACCATCACGCCGGACGAGGCGCGGGTCGAGGAATTCGGCCTGAAGAAGATGTGGCGCTCGCCCAACGGCACCATCCGCAACATCCTCGGCGGCGTCATTTTCCGCGAGCCGATCATCTGCCGTAACGTGCCGCGCCTGGTGCCGGGCTGGACCCAGCCGATCATCGTTGGCCGCCACGCCTTCGGCGACCAGTACCGCGCCACCGACTTCCGCTTCCCCGGCAAGGGCAAGCTGACCATCAAGTTCGTCGGCGAGGACGGCCAGACCATCGAGCACGAGGTGTTCCAGGCGCCCGGCGCCGGCGTCGCCATGGCCATGTACAACCTCGACGATTCGATCCGCGACTTCGCCCGCGCCTCGTTCAACTACGCGCTCCAGCGCGAGGTGCCGTGCTACCTGTCGACCAAGAACACCATCCTCAAGGCCTATGACGGCCGCTTCAAGGACCTGTTCCAGGAGATCTTCGACGCTGAATTCAAGGATGCCTATGCCGACAAGAAGATCTGGTACGAGCATCGCCTGATCGACGACATGGTCGCCGCCAGCCTGAAATGGTCGGGAGGCTACGTCTGGGCCTGCAAGAACTACGACGGCGACGTGCAATCCGACATCGTCGCCCAGGGTTTCGGCTCGCTCGGGCTGATGACGAGCGTGCTGATGACGCCGGACGGCAAGACGGTGGAGGCCGAGGCCGCGCACGGCACGGTCACCCGACACTACCGCCAGCATCAGGAAGGCCACGAGACCTCGACCAACTCCATCGCCTCGATCTTCGCGTGGACGCGCGGGCTCGCCCACCGCGCCAAGCTGGACGGTAACGCCGCCCTGGCCGGCTTTGCCCGGACGCTGGAGAAGGTCTGCATCGACACCGTCGAGGCCGGTTTCATGACCAAGGACCTCGCCCTGCTGGTCGGTCCGGACCAGAAATGGCTGACCACCACCGGCTTCCTGGACAAGATCGACGACAACCTGCGCCGGGCGATGGCGGCCGAATAGCGCCTGGGAGCACGGGTCCCCCCACAAGCCGAGGCGCCCATCGGCGCCCTCGGCTTGTCGACAAACGTGTAGCCTCTCCCGTGTCATACCGGCCAAGCGTGAGCTGCGAGCCGGAACCGGAGAGCCACGGTATCGATGATGTCAATGAAGGAGACCGAGAGGGCCTCGGCTCACCGATCCCGCATCTGCACTTCGCTGCGTGCGGGAGGACGAGTTTCTTTCTTGGGGGGTGTCAGCACTCCGAGGACGCCGATCGGCGCCCTGCCTCATCCGTCGGTGGGCCTGACCTCTTCGGGGCCGTCGCCAGTCTCCGCGGCCGGCTCCGCGAACAGTTCGGGCTCAGGTTCCCCGGCTGACCCGCCCCCCTCCTCCTCGACCATGCCGGGCTGCTGCAGTTCCTCCTCGGCCAGGTCGCCGACCTCCTTGCGCCCCATCGCCGTACGCTCCCCGGCCTCCTTGAGGATGCGCCTGGCCAGGTCCGGATTGCGGTCCATCAGCCGGCGCAGGTCGTCGGCCTCCAACTCCAGCAGTTGGACGCGCGAGGACGCCCGCACGGTGGCCGCGCGGCGGCGTTCCCCGAGCAGCGCCAGTTCGCCGACGAAGCCGCCCTCGCCGAGCCGCAGGGTCTCGCCCGGCAGGATCAATTCGATCTCGCCGGAAGCGACGAAATACATCGAGGCGGCGAGGTCGCCGCGCTCGGCGATCACCTGGCCGGCGCCGACACGATGGGCGCGCAGCAGCTTGGTGACCTCTGCGATCTCGGCCGCCTTGAGATCCTCGAACAGCGGCACACGCGACACCATCGACCAGGTGACGACGAATTCGCGGCTGTGGATCTCGCGCGCGAAGGCCGAGGCGATAATGCCGACCGGTAACGCCAACATGGCGTAGCCCAGCAGCATGACGAGGCCGGCAAGCATCTTGCCGGCGACGGAAACGGGAACGACGTCGCCGTAGCCGACCGTGGTGGCGGTCGTGATCGCCCACCACATGGCATGGGGAATGGAAGCGAAGGCATCCGGCTGGACATCCCGCTCGACCAGGTACATCAGCGTCGCGGCGAACAGGATGATGCCGCCGATGATCATGAAGGATCCGATCAGCGCGCGCTGCTCCGAGGCGATGGCGGACAGCAGCGAGCGCAACGCCGGGGAGTAGCGCACCAGCTTGAAGAAGCGCGCCAGGCGCAGGATGACCACGACCGCGAAAGCGGACCCGGGCAGCACGAAGACGAGCAGCAGCGGCAGGGCAGCGAGCAGGTCGATGATCGCGGTCGGCTGCAGGACATAGCGGAGCCGGCCGCCAACCGGTCCAAACCGGCGCAGCGGCGGGTGAAGGTCGGCGACATAGAGGCGCAGGCCATATTCCAGAGCGAACACCACGCCCGTGGCAAACTGGAGGTCGGCGAGCACGTCGCCATAAACGGCTCGGATGCCGGCGACCGTCTCAAGCACCGACACGACGACATTGACGACGATCAGTCCGATCAGTCCGCGGGTCACCCAGCGGCCGGCCCGGTCGCTCTCGCGCCCGTCCTCGAGAAGCTCGTAGAGTCGCTTCTTCATCACGCCTGGCACGTTGGTTGCTCCCGCCGGCCCGCGCGGGACACCCGCACGGCGGTCCTTCATAGACCATTTCCTCCTGAATTTTCGTAAAACGAAGACAGGACGGCACCGGGTGCGGTTCGCCCGCACGGCAGGGCCGAAGCGCGCCGCGAAGGCGGCGGGCCTGCGGCGCGGCCCCGGATGCGACCGGTCTGCGGTCGCGCTCAGAGCCCGGCGAGATGCGCCTCGATCGCGGCGACCGCCGCCTCGGCCCTCGCGCCGTCCGGACCGCCCGCCTGGGCCATGTCCGGCCGGCCGCCGCCGCCACGCCCGCCGAGCGCCTCGGAGCCGAGGCGGACGAGATCGACGGCGCTGACCCGGTCGGTCAGATCCTTGCTGACGGCGGTGACGATCGCCGCCTTGCCGTCCTCTGCGACGCTGATCAGCACGACCACGCCCGAGCCGACCTGGGCCATGGTCTCGTCGGCCAGACCCTTGAGATCCTTGGGGTTGATGCCCTCGACGATGCGCGCCATCAAGCGGAGCGAACCGACCATCTTCACGACCGCGGCACCCGCCTCGCCGCCACCGCCGCCCATGGCGAGCTTCTTCTTCGCCTCTGCCAGTTCGCGTTCGAGCCGCCTGCGGTCCTCGACCAACTGGGCGACCCGCGCGGTGACGTCCGCGGCGCCGACCTTGAGCAGGCCGGCCAGTTCGCGCACGCGCGCGTCCTGCTCGTCGAGATAGGCCCGCGCGACCGGGCCGGTCAGCGCCTCGATGCGGCGCACGCCCGCAGCCACCGCCCCTTCCGTCACCAGCCGGACCAGACCGATGTCGCCGGTGCGGCGCACATGCGTGCCGCCGCACAGCTCGACCGAATAGGCCTTGCCGGCCTTGTCACCATGCAGCGCCGTGCCCATCGACACGACGCGTACCTCGTCGCCGTATTTCTCGCCGAACAGCGCCATGGCGCCACTCTCGATCGCCTCGTCGACGGCCATCAGACGCGTTTCGACGGCTGCGTTCTGCAGCACGATCTCGTTGGCATAGTCCTCGACGACCTTGAGCTCGTCCTCGCTCATCGGCTTGGGGTGGGAGAAGTCGAAGCGCAGACGCTCGGGGCTGACCAGCGAGCCCTTCTGCGCAACATGGCCGCCGAGCACCTCGCGCAGGGCCTCGTGCAGGAGATGGGTGGCCGAATGGTTGGAGCGGATCGCCGTACGCCGGTCCGGATCGACGATCATGTCGAGCGCAAGACCCACGCTCAGCGTGCCCTCCTCGACGGTGACCGCATGGACGAACAGCCCGTCGGCCTTCTTCTGGGTGTCGGTGACGCGCGCCTTGACGCCGAGGGCATGCAGGCTGCCGGTGTCGCCGACCTGACCGCCGGACTCGCCGTAGAACGGCGTCTGGTTGAAGACGGCAAAGCCGGACTGGCCGGTCGCCAGTTCGCTCACTTCCCGGCCGTCGGCGACCAGCGCCGCAACCGCGCCTTCGGCGCGCTCGGCCTCGTAGCCGAGGAATTCGGTGGCGCCGCATTTCTCCTTGAGGCCGAACCAGACCGCATCGGTCGCCGCCTCGCCCGAGCCGGCCCAGGCCGCCCGGGCCTCCGCCTTCTGGCGTTCCATGGCAGCGGCGAAGCCCGCGGTATCGACGCCGATGCCGCGCGCGCGCAGGGCGTCCTGCGTGAGGTCGAGGGGGAATCCGTAGGTGTCGTAGAGCCTGAAGGCCGTCTCGCCGTCCAGTTCGCCGCCCTCCGACAGGTCGACGGTGGCGGCGTCGAGCAGGCCGAGGCCGCGTTCCAGCGTCTTGCGGAAGCGGCCCTCTTCCAGACGCAGGGTCTCCGTGATCAGAGCCTCGGCGCGGACGAGCTCGGGATAGGCGCGGCCCATCTCGCGGATCAGCGCCGGCACCAGCCTCCACATCAGCGGCTCCTGCGCGCCGAGCAGATGGGCATGGCGCATGCCTCGGCGCATGATCCGGCGCAGGACGTAGCCGCGTCCCTCGTTGGACGGCAGCACGCCGTCGGCGATCAAGAAGCAGGACGAGCGCAGGTGGTCGGCGATGACCCGGTGGCTGGCACGCGCCGATCCGTCGGCCTCGACGCCGGTAGCGTTCACCGACGCGGAGATCAGCGCCCGGAACAGGTCGATGTCGTAGTTGTCGTGGACGCCTTGCAACACGGCGGCGATGCGCTCCAGGCCCATGCCGGTGTCGATCGACGGACGCGGCAGCGGGAGGCGCGCCTGCGGCGTCTGCTCATACTGCATGAATACGAGATTCCAGATCTCGATGAAGCGGTCGCCGTCCTCCTCGGCGCTGCCCGGAGGACCGCCCCAGATGTGCTCGCCGTGGTCGTAGAAGATCTCCGAGCACGGACCGCAGGGGCCGGTATCACCCATGGTCCAGAAGTTGTCCGAGGTCGGAATGCGGATGATGCGGTCGTCGGAGAAGCCGGCGATCTTCTTCCACAGGCCGTGCGCCTCGTCGTCCTCGGCGAACACGGTGACCAGCAGGCGGTCCTTCGCGAGGCCGAACTCCTTCGTGATCAGCGTCCAGGCGAGTTCGATCGCGCGCTCCTTGAAATAGTCGCCGAAGGAGAAGTTGCCGAGCATCTCGAAGAAGGTGTGGTGGCGCGCCGTGTAGCCGACGTTGTCGAGGTCGTTGTGCTTGCCGCCGGCACGCACCACCTTCTGCGACGTGGCGGCGCGCGCGTAGTCGCGCTTTTCCAGTCCGGTGAAGACGTTCTTGAACTGGACCATGCCGGCATTGGTGAACATCAGCGTCGGATCGTTGCGCGGAACCAGCGGGCCGGACTCCACCACCTGGTGCCCGTTCTTGGCAAAATAGTCCAGAAACGCCGATCTGATTTCGTTTACGCCGCTCATGTGGGTCTCGCTCTGATCCTGTCGTCCGCGTCTCGTCCGCAGTCGGGCCGGCGCGGGAGACGCCGCGCAGGGCGCGCGCGGGAGGGTCTCCGCGCCGGTCTGCCGTGCGCAAGGAAGTCGTTGCCTTTTAGCTTTCGGCCTCCTGAGTGTCCAGAACCCAGCGCCCCAAGCGCCCAGCAGAACAACGAAAAACGCCTCCGGAGGGGTCCGGAGGCGTGGTGCCAGGGATATCTGGAAGAGATGCCGGCCAGGTTGTCCGAAAGGGGGTGTCCGGACAGCGACATCCAGGCAGCGACGTCGAGGGGCGTCGTCAGGGCGAAGCCTTCAGTCGTCGAGCCCGGCCTCGTCGACCCCGTCCGGATCGATGATCGCGTCGGACAGCAGGCCGGCGTTCTGGCGGATTGCCAACTCGATCTCGGCGGCGATCTCCGGGTTCTCGCGCAGGAACTGCTTGGCGTTCTCGCGTCCCTGGCCGAGCCTCTGGCTGTTGTAGGAGAACCAGGCGCCAGACTTCTCGACGATGCCGGCCTTGACGCCGAGGTCGACCAACTCGCCCATCTTGGAAACGCCCTCGCCGTAGATGACGTCGAACTCAACCTGACGGAACGGCGGGGCCAGCTTGTTCTTGACCACCTTGACCCGGGTCTGGTTGCCGATCACCTCGTCGCGGTCCTTGATCGAGCCGATGCGGCGGATGTCGAGGCGCACAGAGGCGTAGAACTTGAGCGCGTTGCCGCCGGTCGTGGTTTCCGGCGAGCCGAACATGACGCCGATCTTCATGCGGATCTGGTTGATGAAGATGACCATGCAGTTAGACTTGGAAATCGAGGCGGTCAGCTTGCGCAGCGCCTGGCTCATCAGCCGCGCCTGCATGCCCGGCAGGCTGTCGCCCATCTCGCCTTCCAGTTCGGCCTTGGGCGTCAGCGCCGCGACGGAATCGATCACCAGCACCTCGATGGCGCCCGAGCGCACCAGCGTGTCGGCGATCTCCAGAGCTTGCTCGCCGGCGTCCGGCTGGGAGATCAGCAGGTCGTCGATGTTGACGCCGAGCTTGCGGGCATAGACCGGGTCGAGCGCATGCTCTGCGTCGATGAAGGCGCAGATGCCGCCGAGCTTCTGCGCCTCGGCGATGGTGTGCAGGGCGAGCGTCGTCTTGCCCGAGGATTCCGGACCGTAGATCTCGACGATGCGCCCGCGCGGCAGGCCGCCGACGCCGAGCGCGATGTCGAGCCCGAGAGAGCCGGTGGAGACGGTCTGGACCTCGACGGCCTGGCCCTGGCCCAGGCGCATGATGGAGCCCTTGCCGAAGGCCCGTTCGATCTGCGACAGCGCTGCATCCAGCGCCTTGGTCTTGTCCATCTGGCTGCTCTCTACAAGGCGAAGTGAACTTTGCGACATGGGTTCAGGCTCCTTATTCCACGATGGACCCGCCGTTTCAAACCAAGCTTTTGTACTCCATTTGTTCCAACTCGCCAAGGGAAAACAAAAAGCTGAAAAAACACGATAAAATTCATCATGTTCAGTGTATGTTCCAGCTCTTTCCGCTAAAATTTACGTAGCGGAATTTTTTTGGCCGACACGACGATCCGCCGCCGCCGGACAGAATCGGGTCCGCTTGCCGTCGCGCGCCGCCGCTGCTACATCCGCTCGTCCCTGCGAGGCCTGCCGCCATGCCGTATCCGCCCCAGCCCGCCGCCGCCTGCTTCGGCGCCATCCATGTCGACGTGATCGCGCACGCGACGCGCCCGGCCCGGCGCGAAACGTCGACGCCGGGCGTGACGGAGACGGCGCCGGGCGGCGTGGCCACCAATGTCGCGCGCACGCTGGTACGCCTCGGCATCTCCTGCGCACTGGCGGGCGCGCTCGGACGCGACGCCGACGGCGACCGCCTGGCCGCGGAACTTGCGCGCGAGGGTATCTCGCTCGGGGCCGTCCAGCGCCGCGACCTTCCGACCGGCCGCTATCTCGCCGTGCACGATCCCGACGGCAGCCTCGCCGCCGCCGTGGTCGACGCCCGCATCACCGACACCCTGGACGCCGACGCCCTCGCCCTCGATCACCCGGAAATCGCGGCGGCAGGCCTCTGGTTCGCCGAAGCGAACCTGCCCGGCGCGGTGCTCGAACGGATCGCGCTGGCGGCCGGCGACCGACATCTCGCCGCCGATGCCGTCTCCATCGCCAAGGCGCCACGGCTCGAGGCGGTTCTCGCCCGCCTCGACCTGCTGGTCCTCAACCGGGCGGAAGCGGCCGCCCTCACCGGCCTGCCGGAAGCCGTGCCGCTTTCCGACCACGGCGAGCGGCTGGCCCAACGCGGCGTGCGCGCGCTGGCCATCAGCGACGGCGCCGCGCCGCTGCACTGGCGCGACGGCACAACCCAGGGCTCGATCGCACCGCGTCCCTGCACCATCGTCGACGTCACCGGGGCGGGCGACGCCCTGATCGCCGGAACCCTGGCGGCGCTGGTCCGCGACCGGCCACTGGCACAGGCGCTGGAGACGGGCCTGCGCGCCGCCGAATGCGCCCTCGGCGGATCCGGCGCCGTGCCCTCCGGTATGACCTGGCCGGTCGTCGCCGGCATGGATCGCGATTGAACGCTGCCCCGCCGCGTGGCTATAAGCGGCACGACGAGGACACGCGAGCGGGAGAACGATCGTGACGGCTGGATCCGGTGCCGAGACAAATGCCGCCGCCGAGCTGATCGCGGCGAGCGCCGAGGTCGCGGCGGCACGCGCCGAGGACCGCCCGCTGGTGGCGCTC
Organism: Polymorphum gilvum SL003B-26A1; assembly: GCF_000192745.1. NCBI lineage: Bacteria > Pseudomonadati > Pseudomonadota > Alphaproteobacteria > Rhodobacterales > Paracoccaceae > Polymorphum > Polymorphum gilvum. The sequence continues at coordinate 1,670,745 of NC_015259.1, read as the reverse complement.
GAATCGACCATCATCACCCACGGCATGCCGTGGCCGAAAAACGTCGAGACCGCGCGCCAGGTCGAGGCAGACGTGCGCGCCGCCGGTGCGGTGCCGGCGACCATCGCCGTGCTCGACGGCAGGATCCGCATCGGCCTCGACGACGGCGACCTGGAGCGACTCGCGCGCGCCGAACGGGTGATGAAATGCTCGCGCGCCGATCTCGCCTATGCGGTCGCCACCGGCCGGCCCGGATCGACCACGGTCGCGGCGACCATGATGGCCGCCCATGCCGCCGGCATCACCGTCTTCGCCACCGGCGGCATCGGCGGCGTGCACAAGGGAGCGGAGCACAGCTTCGACATCTCCGCCGACCTCGACGAGCTGGCGCGCACGCCCGTCTGCGTGGTGGCGGCCGGCGCGAAGGCGCTGCTCGACCTGCCCAAGACCCTGGAGGTCCTGGAGACCCGCGGCGTGCCGGTGGTCGGCTACCGCACCGGCGAACTGCCGGCGTTCTGGTCACGCAAGAGCGGTCTCGCCGCCCCGTACCGGCTCGACAGCGCGGAGGAAATCGCCCGGCTGCTGGCGACGCGGCGGCTGTTCGGCAACCACGGCGGCGTTCTCGTCGCCAACCCGGTGCCGGAAGAGGCAGAGATCCCGCGCGCCGAGATGGCCGATTACATCGACGCGGCCCTGGCCGAGGCGGCGCGCCGGTCGATCCGCGGCAAGGACGTCACCCCCTTCGTGCTGGCGCTAATCCTCGACCTGACCGGCGGGCGCAGCCTCGAAACCAACATCGCGCTGGTGCGCAACAACGCCCGCCTGGCGGCCGAAATCGCCATCGCCGCCGCGCGGTAGCCCAGGGACGCACGATACGTCATCCGTCTGCCGCGCCGACTGTCGCGTTCCGGTGACAGGGCGGGCGGATATGGTCGGGCGGGCAGCGCGAAGCGTTGACTCCACCGGTCCGGCCTGCCCTATTTTATCCGGCTCGAAACCATGGCGCGGCCCGGTCCTGGCGGAGGCTGGTCAACCGGGAGCGGCATGCAGCAGCGGCAAGCAGGAGCGGCAACATGACGGAGACGGCCCTTACCCCCCTTCAGTACCTGGACCGGGCAGTCGGCGCGCTGCGCAACCTGGGACTGATGCCGGAGACCCAGCAGGAGGCGCCGATCAACGCGCTGCTGGAACAGATTTCCGACCTGTCGCCGGACAAGATCGCCGTCATCACCCGTACCCTCGGCCAGGCTTCGACCTTCAACGAGATCGTGCGTACCCAGATCCAGGCGATGACCATCGGCGAGCGCTACGAGGCGATCACCGAGGCCTTCAACTCGATCCGCGACGACGCCAAGGCGCTGGTCGACCAGCTCGCCGACGGCAGGATCTCGCTCATGGAAAACCTGTCCAACAGGTGGCGCGACATGCGCCGCGGCACGATCTCCGACCGTTTCGACGACATCCGCAAGACCTATGTCGATGTCGCTCGCGACACCAAGGACCAGATCGCCCGCGAGCAGACGATCCTGAACGCCTATCTCGACTACCGTGGCGCACTCAAGCAGGCCGAGGTGCTGGCGCTGGAGGTCCTGAACACCGCGACGGCAAAGCTCGACGGTGCCAAGGCGACGCTCGAGACCGCATCCAAGGCCGTCGCCGACTTCACCGGCGACGATCCCGCGGCCAAGGCGCGGCTGGAACTTGCCCGCGACGAGAAGATGCGCGCGATGCAGGAGGAGGAGAAGCGCTACCAGGTCGCCAAGGACCTCGCCGACAACCTGACCATCGGCTACAACACCTCCGAGGTGATCATGGCGCGCCTGATGCAGACGACCAGCGCCAAGGAGCGGGTCTATGCGCAGGCTGTCAGCTTCTTCTCGACCAACGAGTCCGTGCTGACCGCGCTCAACGCCTCCTTCACCGGACTGCAGGGCCTGCACGAGTCGACCGAGACGCTGAACGCCATGAAGGAGGGAGTCTCCAAGAGCCTGGAGACCCTGGCCGAAATCGGCGACGCGGTACAGGAGGCGGCGCTGAAGGCAGGCTACGGCCCGACGGTGCAGGCGGCTTCCGTGAAGATGCTGGTCGACTCCGTGGTCAATTTCCAGGTCCACTCGCGCGAGATCATCAACGAGATGCGCGAGCTGTCGACGAAGAATTCGGAGGAGATCCGTCAAGCCGTCGAGGAGGGCAAGCGCCGGTTGGCGCGGCTGGCTGCGGAAGGCAACGCTTTGCGGAGGTGATCCGCAACCGGACGGCCCGGACGGTACGGCCCGGGCGCCCGGCATCGGAGTGACAGGATGGCGGACAGGCCGGCGGACGAACGGGCTCCCCTCGACGAACTGATGATGGCCATGGATGTCGTGGACACGTTGCGCCACGACGAAGCCCTGGTGATGAAGGAACTCGGCGTCGAAGACCGGGACGCCCGCATGATCGAGCGTCTGCGCGAGATATATGCCTCCCAGGGCATCGAGGTACCCGACCGCACCCTGCGCGAGGGCGTCGAGGGGCTAAAGCAGGACCGCTTCGTCTATGCGCCGCCGGCTTCCGGTTTCGCGCGCCTGCTTGCCCTTGCCTATGTCCGGCGCCTGGTCTGGTCGAAATGGCTGGCCATCGCGGTGATCGTCGTCGGCCTCGCCGCGGTCGCCTGGCAGGTCCTTGTGATCGCGCCGCGCGAACGGGCAGCGGAAACGCTGCGCATCGAGCTGACGCAGGAGATCCCCGCCGCGCTCGATGCCGTCGCAGCCGCAATCGCCGGCATGAGCGCCGACGCGACCGCGCTCGAGCGCGCCACGGCCCTTGCCGCGGACGGACGGCGCGCGGCAGGCGCCGGAGAGGCCGCAGCGGCCCGGAAGGCGGTTTCGGACCTCAAGGCCCTGGAAACGGAACTGGCAACCACATTCGAGGTGCGCATCGTGTCGCGGCCCGGAACACCGACCGGCGTCACCCGCATTCCCGACGTCAACCGCTCGACGCGCAACTACTATCTCGTGGTCGAGGCCATCGGCCCGGACGGCAGGCCGATCGAACGAACCATCGTGTCGGAGGAAGACGGCCAGCCGAAGCGGGTCAGGATCTGGGCCCAGCGCGTGCCCCAGGCGGTGTTCGACGACGTGCGCGACGACAAGCAGACGGACGGCATCGTCCAGAACGCGCTCCTCGGCATTAAGGTCCGCGGCAAACTTTCCATCGACTGGACCAGACCCGTCGTGAGCGGAGCGATCACCGCATGGTGACACGAACGGCAGGAGCGTGAGACGATGCTGAGCGGACGCCAGACCCTCGGATCCATCGAACAGGCGTTGTCCGACCTGCGTCGCGAGGAGGCCGAACTCAACCACAGGATCGACCGGGCGACCCGGGCGATCTCTGACCTGCACGCCCAGCAGGGCGAAGCCTACCGGGAACTCGCCCGCTTCCGCCTGGAGACGCAGGCAGCCGAAGCGCTCGGCGGTCGTCTCAGCACGGCGGCGCGGCAGGCGCGCCGACTGCTGGACGAACGGAACGAGAAACTGCAGGCACTGACGGAGGAGACGCGTCAGGCGGATGCCCGGCGCGGCGAACGCCAGCGCGAACGCGACCGCCTTGCCGAGGAGCGCGAGGCAGCCGCCGACCGGCTCGACAAGCTGATGGGTGCTGTCGAAACCCGGCTGGCCGGCGATCCGGCCTTCCTCGCCCAGCGCGAGCGGGCCGAAACCGCCTTGCGCACCGCCGAGGCCGCGCGCGAGAAGGCGCGTACGGCGGAAGCCGACCGGGCAGCCAAGGGCAAGGCCTACGAGAACGACCCGCTGTTCGTCTACCTCTGGGGTCGCGGCTTCGGCACCGCGCAATACGACCGGCGCGGGCTGGTGCGCACCCTCGACCGCTGGGTCGCGGGCCTGATCCGGTTCCAGGATGCCCGGCCCAACTACGCCCTGCTGACCCAGATCCCCGACCGGCTGGCGCGCCATGCGGAACGGTGCGAGGAGGCCGCCCGGGCCGAGGCGGACGCGCTCGCCGCGTTCAGCCGCAAGGCGGCGACAGATCTGGCTGGCGAAGATATCGCCCAGCGCATCGACGACCTCGGCGACACGCTGGCGGCGCTCGACAGGGAGCTTGAAGGGCTGGAGGACCAGACCGCCGCCCTTCAAGCGACGCTGCAGACCTATGCCTCAGGCGAAGACGAGATCTACAAGGCGGCCGAGAGCGCCCTGTCCGAGGCGCTGAAGGGGGACGACCTGCGCGATCTTTGGCGAGAGGCGCTGGCGACCCCGTCCCCCGACGACGAGAAGATCGTCCGCCGTCTGGAGGATCTCGGCGAGCGCATCGAAGACCTGAGCCGGGAGGTGCGCCAGGACCGGGAGTTGCAGCGCAACCTGATCCGCCGGGGGGACGAACTCACCAAGGTATCGCGCCAGTTCCGCCAGAGCGGCTACGACGATTGGGATTCAACCTTCTCCGACGACAACCTGACCACCGTGCTGCTCGGCGAACTGGTGAAGGGCGCGATCTCCGGGTCGGACTACTGGGCAAGGGCGAAAAAGGCCCACGGCCGCAAGCAGGTTCGCGGCGGCCGGACGGCCTTTCCCGGCGGCTTCGGCCTGCCGCATACGATGGGCGGCGGCTCCGGCGGACGCTCCGGAGGCGGCGGCCGATCGGGCGGCGACGGCTTTTCGACCGGAGAGACATTCTGACGCCGAACGGCGCGACGACAGGGAGGCGGCCCGCATGACAGACCCGATCCTCTACCGGCGGCAGGCCGCGTACAACTTCTGGATGACGAACAAGCTCTACGCGACCTGCGGGCAGATGAGCGATGCGGAGCGCAAGGCCGACCGCGGCGCCTTCTTCCGCTCGATCCACTCGACCCTGAACCACCTGCTGTTCGGCGACCGGATCTGGATGGGGCGCTTCACCGGCCGCAGCCACGAGCACCGTGGCATGGGCGTCGACATCTACGACGACTTCGGCGAGCTCGAGCAGGCACACCGGGCCATGGCGGCCGAGATCGAGGCCTTCGCCGCCGGCCTGACGCCGGAATGGCTGGCCGGCACGCTGCGCTGGACCAACACGACCGGAACGCGGACGCTGGAACGACCGCGCTGGCTGCTCGTTTCCCACCTGTTCAACCACCAGACCCATCACCGGGGCCAGATCACCACACTTCTGTCACAGTCGGGACTCGATATCGGCGTGACCGACCTACCCTTCATGCCGGACCTTGGTGACTGACAGCCCATCCGTCGTTCCAGGGAAGGGAAAATAAACCAAGAAAGGGCTAGCATGCTCGCACCGTGCCCCCGCCCCCTCAGCATCAAGGACCGCGCCATGCGCAAGCTGCTCCTCCCCGTCCTCCTCCTTGCCGGCCTCGCCGCCTGTCAGTCGTCTCCGCCGCAGCGCGCCAGCCTGCCCCAGCAGCCGACGCTGACCATTCCCGACGGCGCCCAGTCGGTGACCATCGCCGCCGGCCCAGAGGCGGTCCGAGAGGCGCTCGTGTCCAGCGCGAAGGAACGCGGCACGGCAGTTGTCCAGGACGAAGCAAACATGGTGGTCATGGAGCGCAAGATGGCCGGCGACACGGCCGCGCTCGATGCCGAGTTCGGTCCGTCCGACAACGGCGACCGCATCATCCGCATCCGGGTGCGCTTCACCGGCGAGCCATGCCGGACCCTGGCGGTGCAGGACCTCGCCGTCGTCAACAACGCGCGCACGGCCCTGGAGCAGAGCTTCGTGCTGCCGGGCAATCCCAATACCCTGCAGAGCCTGCAGGGGCTCAAGCAGCGAGCCGAGCGACGCTCCGGCTGCCCGGCCGTGTGACCGGCCCGGCGGGGCTTGTCATTCAGCTGTTGAGCACGTCCTTCACGGTCGTCGCCAGCTGTTTCAGCGTGAAGGGCTTGGGCAGGAAGAAAAACTTCTCGTTCTCCGGCAGGTTCTCCTCGAAGGCATCCTCGGCATAGCCCGAGACGAAGATGATCTTCAGGTCCGGCCGGGTCTTGCGCAGTTCCTTCAACAGCGTCGGGCCGTCCATTTCCGGCATCACCACGTCGGAGACGACGAGGTCGACCTTGCCGCCGGTCTCCTCCATGACGTCGAGCGCCTCGGTGCCCGAGGCTGCCTCGTGCACGGTATAGCCGCGCGAAGCCAGCGCCCTGGCGGCGAAGGCGCGCACCGCCTCCTCGTCCTCGACCAGCAGGATGGTCGCCGAGCCGGTCAGGTCGGCGACCTTTTCCGTTTCCTCGACCGGCTTCTTCTCGGCGATGGGAACGTCCTTGGGAATGTGACGCGGCAGGAACAGGCGGAACGTGGTGCCGACGCCGACCTCGCTGCTGCAGAAGATGTAGCCGCCGGTCTGCTTGACGATGCCGTAGACCGTCGACAGGCCGAGACCGGTGCCCTTGCCGACCTCCTTGGTCGAGAAGAACGGCTCGAAGATCTTCTCCATGATCTCGGGCGGCATGCCGTGGCCGGTGTCCTCGACTTCGATCAGGGTGTATTCGCCCGGCGGCATGCCGCGGGTGTTTTCGAACCGGGTCGATTCGGCCGCCGACACGTTCGATGTGCGGATCGTCAGCCGGCCGCCGTCGGCCATGGCATCGCCGGCGTTGACCGCCAGATTGACGATGACCTGCTCGAGCTGGTTCAGGTCGGCCATCACCGGCCACAGGTCGCGGCCGTGGATGACCTTGAGCTCGACCTTCTCGCCAAGCAGCCGGTCGAGCAGGATCGACAAGTCGGCGAGCACGTCATTGAGGGCCAGTTGCTGCGGACGCAGCGTCTGGCGACGGGAGAACGCCAGCAGCTGGCGGACGAGGCCGGCCGCCCGGTTGGCGTTCTGCTTGATGTTCATGATGTCCTGGAACGACGGATCGGTCGGCCGGTGGCTGGCCAGAAGCAGGTCGGAGAAGCCGATGATTGCGGTAAGCACGTTGTTGAAATCATGCGCCACGCCACCCGCGAGTTGACCGATCGCCTGCATCTTCTGGCTCTGGGCGAACTGCGCCTCAAGCGCCCGCTGCTGCGTCGTCTCCAAGGCGTAGACGATGGCAGCCTCGCCGTCGCCTTCGCCATCCTGCACCGCCGAAACGTAGAAGGTCGCCGAGCGCCCGTCCGAGGCGTTGGCGAGCGGCACGTCGACGGGCGCGATCTCGCCGTAACCCTTGGCTGCCGCCGCCAGTGCCTTCGAGAATTCTTCCCTGCCCTGTTCGGCGACGAAGCCCTCCAGCTTCGGTCCATCGCCGGACAGATCCACCGGCCCGAACAGGCGTAGGAATGGCGCGTTGGTGCGCAGGACGCGGCCTTCCGCGTCGAGCGAGGCGATCGCGATCGGCGTGTTGTTGAAGAAGCGGGCGAAGCGGACCTCGGCCGCCCGCAGCGCTTCCGAAACCTCCTCCCCGCGCGAGCGGTTGAGCACCAGGGTGCGGCTGTCGCCCGGCTTGCCGTCGGCGCCGAAGGGCACCCGATGCAGCAGACGAACCGGCAAGCCGCGACCGTTGCGGGTAACGAGATCGAGGTCGAGCGTCTCGCTCTTGACCTCACCTGCCTGACCGCGGACGGAACGGACCAGTTCCGCGCCGTCGCCACGAATGATGTCGGACAGGTCCAGTTCGCCGGCCTGGAACTGGGCAAGGTCGTAGCCGAGCCAGTCGGCCAGCGTGGCGTTGAGATAGACCAGCCTTCCACGCCCGTCACAGGAAAAGAAACCGGCCGGTGCGTGATCGAGGAAATTGATGACCCGCTGCAGTTCCTGGAATGAACTTTCCTGTTCAGTCCGGTCACGGGTGATGTCTGCCAGTTGCCAGACCGTCAGCATCCGGCCGGAACCGCCCTCACGGCGCGGGATCACCAGGGGGCGCACCGAAACCCGGTACCAGCGCGCGCCGCCGTCCGAACCGTTGAGCGGGTACGGCAGGCGGACTTCCTCCTGCGCACGGCGGCTCTCGCGCATCGCCTGGGACAGGCGGAAGATCGCGTCGGCGGCATCCGGATCGCTCGAAAACACGCGTTCGACGGTCCGCACCTCGGCCGCCGTCTCCGCACCGGTCAGCGACGCGTAGGCCTGGTTGGCATAGATCAGCCGCCCCTCAGTGTCGGTCACCAGCGCGCCCTCGTCGAGCGAATCGACGAAGGCGGCACCGAGCGAGCTGCCGCCCGTCCTGGAGGAAAACCGCAGCAGCCCAATGGCGCCTGCGAACAGCGAGAACACGCCGACCACGGACAGGATGCCGAGCAGGGTCAGGACATAGGGTTCGGCGCGATCCCGCCCCATCAGCGCGAAGGTCGCTGCGGCCGCGATCAGCGCCACGGCCAAAAGCATCAGCAGGCCAATGTTGCCGCTGCGCTCCGCCCGATCGACGACCGGTTCGACCGGCTGTCCGTCCCGTTCAGTCATTCCGTGTTTCTCCCTCCCGACTCGCGGGATTCGGCGTGTGTCGCAGCATTCGTTCCCGCGACGGGAAATTCAACCGATCCCTAGTCACTTCGAGCGCCAGGTCCTGCGTTTTCTCATCCGGAACACGAAGCCGATGACCTCGGCAACGGCCTTGTAGTGATCCTCGGGAATCTCCCGGTCGACATCGACGCTGGCATAGAGGGCGCGCGCCAAGGGAGGATTCTCGACGACCGGCACCTCATGCTGGCGGGCGACCTCACGGATCTTCAGCGCGATCGCGTCGGTGCCCTTGGCAACGCACAGCGGTGCGCCCATACCTTCCTCGTATCTGAGCGCGACGGCGTAGTGCGTCGGGTTGGTGACGACCACGGTCGCCTGCGGGACCGCGGCCATCATACGCTTGCGGCTGCGTTCCATGCGCAACTGCCGGATCTTGCCCTTGACCAGCGGGTCGCCTTCGGTCTGCTTGTACTCCTCCTTGAGCTCGCGCATGCTCATCTTCTGCTTTTCGAACCACTTGTGGCGCTGCCACACGTAGTCGGCGCCAGCGACGACGGTCATGATCGCCAGGACCGCGGCCAGCAGCTGAAGCACCAGTCCGCGGGCTTCCTCCAGCAGCGACGAGACATCGACGAAGATGACCGCTTCGGCGCGGTCGCGCTGCGGCCAAAGCACCGCGACCATGACGGCGCCGACGATCACGATCTTCAGCATGCCCTTGGCGAAGTTCATCAGGCTCTGCCCCGAGAACAGGCGCTTGAAGCCGGACAGGGGCGAGACCTTGGAAAGCTTAGGCTTGATCGGCTCGGCGGTGAAGACGGCTTCGTGCTGCACCAGATTGCCGGCCACGGCCATGGCGACCAAGGCGAGCAGCGGCAGTCCGACGATCAGCGCCACCGACTGGCCGGTGTCTCGCCAAAGCGCCTTCAGGGCATAGCCGTCGGCAGGGATCTCGTGGGCATGCTCCAGATACCACTTGAGTTGGGTGCCGAGTTCGGTCGTCACCGCCGGCGCGAAGAGAGCGATCATCATCGCCGCGCCGGCGAGCGTGAACCAGGTGCTGACTTCCTGCGATTTCGGCAGATCCCCCTTCTCGTGCGCTTCCTTGAGGCGCTTTTGCGTGGGGTCCTCTGTTTTCTCCGAGTCGTCGGTATCATCGGCCATGGCGCGCTACCCGACCGTGAACCGCCCGATCGCCTCCTCGAAGTGACCCAGGTACCAGGTCATCAAGGTGGCGAGCAGGACGAGGAGCAGCCCAAGGCCGAGCGCGATGTTCACCGGCATGGCGATGAAGAAGATCTGCATCTGCGGCATGAGCTTGTTGAGCAGTCCGAGGCCGAAATAGAACACCAGCCCGACGACCAGGAACGGCGCGCTCATACGCACCGCGATGGAGAACATTCCCGCCACGATCTGCGTGGCCAGGGTGGCGAAATCGGCGACCGGAAGCCATTCGCCGGGCGGGAACAGGGTGAAGCTGTCGTGCAGCGCGGCGATGATGAGGAAATGCGTGTCGGTGACGAACACCAGAGTGACGCCGAGAATGGCCAGGAAGTTGCCGACCAGCGCGCCCTGCTGTCCCGACATGGTGACGTCTGTGCCCAGCGCCGACGCCAGGCTCGACTGGTTGGCGATGATCATGCCGGCGATCTGCAGCACCGAAGTGATCATGCGGGCGCACAGGCCGATGCCGAAGCCGATCGCCAGTTCGCCGGCCAGCAGGATGCCAAGGCCGCCGGGATCGGAGACCAGCCCGGCTGGATAGGCCCGTGCGCCGATCGGATAGAAGACCAAGGTCAGCGCCAGCGCCACTGTCAGGCGCAGCCGCATAGGGATCGAGCTTTCCCCGAGCGCGGGCAGCAGCATCAGCATGGTGCCGAGGCGCGCGAAGATCAGCATGAACACCGCCGCGATCTCGGGAAGGAACGACAGTTCCAGGGTCATCGGCGCGGCCCGTCGTCACGACGTGGCGAGGATCAGTTCGCTGATCCGAGCCATGAAGGCCGCGAGGAGTTGCCCCATGAAGGGAAGCGTGACGATCATGGTGACGAAGATGGCCAGGATCTTGGGCACGAAAACGAGGGTCATTTCCTGGATCTGGGTCAGGGCCTGGAACAGCGCGATGACCACGCCGACGACGAGGCCGACGACCATGATCGGCGCCGAGACGAGGATCAGCGTCCAGACCCCCTCGCGCGCCACGTCCAGGACTTCCGGTCCGGTCATCTGCGTTCCCTCGCGCGTCCGGCCGAACGGCCCGGACGGATCAGATCGGCATGCGCATGATTTCCTCGTATGCGGAAATCACCCGGTCGCGCACCGAGACCATGGTCTCGAGCGCCACTTCGGTTTCGGCGATCGCAGTGACCACGTCAACGACGTCCGCCTTGCCTTGCACAAGTCCGATCGTCTTCTGGTCGGTTTCCCGGCCTTTTTCCACCACGGAATTGACAGCCTCGCGCACCAGGCCACCGAAGTCGACGGAACTGGTCGGCGTCTCGGCCTCCGCCTGCCTGGCGAGGCGCGCAGCCATCTGATAGGCGTTGGCAGCGACACTGGGGGTTGCCATGGTATTCGCTCCTCAGGAAAGTCGTTTCCGCCCGCGCCTAGCCGCGCAGGATGTCGATGGTCCGCTGCAGCATCCGCCGCGTTGACTCGATCACGTTCAGGTTCGCCTCGTACGAGCGCTGCGCCTCGCGCATGTCGACCGTCTCGACCAAGGAATTCACGTTGGGGACACGGACGTTGCCGTTAGCGTCGGCAGCGGGATGGCCGGGTTCGTAGCGGGTCGGAAACTCCGACCGGTCCTCGGCGAGCTTGCCGAGTTCGACGAGTTCCGCCTGCAGATCCCTGTCGAAACGGTTCTTGAAGGTCGGGATCTTGCGCCGGTACGGATCCTCGTCCGGGGTACGGCCGGTCGAATCCGCGTTGGCGAGATTCTCGGCAATGACACGGATGCGGCCGTTCTGGGCCTTCAGGCCAGATGCGGAGATGAACAGCGATTTCACGAGATCCATGACGGAACTCCCCTGGCTGATGCGGCCCGAGATCAGGCGGACTTGGACAGCGCCGTCCGGATCAGGCCGATGCTGCGCGTGTAGAGAGCGGTTGCGGCCTGGAAATCCATCTGGTTTTCCGTAACCTTCATCATCTGCTCCTCGAGCACGACGTTATTGCCGTTCGGCGTCGTCTCGAAGGTTTCGCTCGCCTCTTCCATCTTGCTCGCTGCGGTCATGACGCCGGGCAGATGGCCGGCCTGGGTCCTCGCCGTGGCCAGGCCGGCCGGCTTGAGATCTACCTGCTTGGAGAGGTCGAAGGGCTTGAGATCCCGCGCCCGGTACTGGGGTGAGTCCGCATTCGCAACATTCTCCGACAGCAGCGACTGGCGGGTCTGGTGCCACTGCATCTTGGACTTCAGGGCCTGGAACATCGGCAGATTGGTCAGAGCCATGCGAGTCACCATTCGTTAACCAATTGGGCAAACATTGCCGACCAAAAGGTTAACGAATGGTTAACGTCGCTCCATGCAAACCCAGCCAAGTCGGCACTTTTCCGTGGAGCACCGCACCCCTAGATGGTTCATTTTGCATCGAACGGCATCGACAGGGCGGCAATTTCTGCCCAGTTCTGTTAACTTTTCCGAAGAATGAAGAATCGTTTAACACAAAAGTCGCCCGCCTAGGGGCACAGACGACCGTCCCTGAGGCGCGCAAAAGCAATGGACCCGGGTCGGGCAACGGCATTCCACAGTATACCTGCCCTGCGTCAAATGCTATCTGCTGGTGCGCTTCGGGCGGGGAAAGAGCCAATACGGGACGCGGGCATGCACCGCAAACCCGAGATCCAGTGAGGTGGGTATGTACGAGTGGATCGCGGAAACCTTTGGCGTGGGGGACGGCATAGCGAGAGCAATGGCCTTCATCATAGCCATGGCCATCGTCCTCGGGCTCATCGGGCTTTTTGTCTTCATCCTGCGTCAGTTAACCGGCGCACGGGTCAATGCAGGCCGCAACCGGCAGCCTCGAATTGCCGTGATGGACGCAGCAAACATTGACGCCCGCCGACGCCTGCTTCTGGTCCGGCGTGACAATGTCGAACATCTCATCCTGGTCGGCGGTCCGACCGACGTGGTGGTCGAGCAGAATATCGTGCGCGGCATGCCGGTCTCGGCAACCTATCCGCGCCAGGGCGGCATCGCCGTGACTGCGCCGGCGACCCAGCCGATACCGACGGGCGAGCCCGAACCCGCGCCAGCGCCGGTTTCGACGCCGGCGCCCGTGACGGCTCCCACCCCGATCCGCGCCTCCGCCCCGGCACCTGCGGCAACAGCTCGTCCGCACGAAACGGCCCTGACGGCGCTGAGGGCACGCAGCGAGCCGACGGAGGCGGAAAACGTCAAGGCGCTGCGCCCGCGCCTCGGCAGCGACGCGCCCGCAGCGGCGCGTGCGCCTGCAGTGTCGCGCGCAAGCGAAGCACCTCATCCGGTCGCCCCCCGGCCGGCCGAACGGTCGGCGGCTTTCGGTATTCGATCCGAACTCGGCAGCAAGGCCGGCGCTTCGGTCGCCGCGGCCGGCGCCGCCGTCGCGGACCTGGCCCGCAGCCTTTCCAAGGCCGGAGAACGCAACGCGGCTGCTTCCGACACCAGCGAAATCCGACGCCAGGTAACGCCGCCTTCCTCCGGCCCCGCCGCCAGGGCCAGGACCGCATTCCCGAATGCGGCGCCCACGGCCCCTGCGCCGATGACGGCCAGCACCCCGCCGGTGACGCCGTCCCCCGTCAGGCCCAAGCCGCCAATGCCTGCAGCGGCGGACGCTGGGGAAGGACCGGCCAAGACTTCGGAGATCCCCGCCGTGGCATCCACGCCGGCGACTGGTAACGCCCGGGTCGAAACCCCTGAAGCGCCTCCCCCTGTTGCGGCGGCAAGGCAGGCGCCCGCAGCCAATGCGCCGGTGCCGCCCGTGCCCCCCGAGCCGCGGACCGCAGAGATCGCCCCCCCGTCCGCAGCAGAACCCCCGGCGCAGCCGAGCCCGAACGCACCGGATGCACCTGCCGAACCGCCCGTCACCGCCGAACCAGCGGTCGCGGATGCCCAAAGCGGACAACCGAACGAGCAACCCCAAACGGGCCCCACAGCCGTCGAGACGACCGAACCGCGCCAGGCGTCCGTTGTAGATCGGGCCGCAGTCACGGATCAGGCCGCAACGACCGCACAGGAGGCTCCCGAACCGCCCCCCCCCCGGCAGGAGGAGAACGCAGGGGTCAACGCCATCGAAGAGGAGATGGCGAAGTTGCTCAACGAAATCACCGAGCAAGGACGCAAATGAGACACTCTCTCGGCCGCCCGCGTAGGCGGTTGGGGATTCCGGCCGTCGGCATTGCCGCCGCCATTGGACTGGCGGCAGCAATCGGCCCCGCCGGTGCGCAGGACCTGACGATCGGGTTCGGCGAGGGCGCCAGCCTGACCGAACGCGCCGTCCAACTCGTCGCCCTGCTGACGGTGCTCAGCCTCGCACCCTCGATCCTCGTGATGGTCACGAGTTTCACAAGGATCGTGGTGGTGCTGTCGCTGCTGCGTTCGGCTATCGGTCTTCAGACGGCGCCGCCCAACATGGTCATGGTCAGTCTGGCCCTGTTCCTCACCGCCTTCATCATGGCCCCGACGCTGCAGGTCGCCTATGAAGAGGGTGTGCAGCCGCTGGTCGAGGGAACCATCGAATTCGACCAGGCATTCGAACGCGCTTCCACCCCTTTCCACGCCTTCATGTTGTCCCAGGTCAGGGAGAAGGATCTGGCGCTGTTCCAGGAGCTCTCCGGGCAGGAGGCTCCGGAAACACAGGAAGACCTGTCGTTCCAGACGCTCATCCCGGCTTTCATGATCAGCGAGTTGCGCCGCGCGTTCGAGATCGGCTTCCTGCTCTACCTGCCCTTCCTGATCATCGATCTCGTCGTCGCGTCGGTGCTGATGTCGATGGGCATGATGATGCTGCCGCCGGTGGTCATCTCCCTGCCCTTCAAGCTGATTTTCTTCGTTCTGGTCGACGGCTGGAACCTCGTCGCCGGCAGTCTCGTCCGCAGTTTCGGCGGCGGCTGAAGCCGGCGCTCAGCCGTTGCCGGTCGGCGCGGACGCGGCGACCGACTGGTCACCGGTCGGCGACGGCGACATGTACTGGCGCCGGTACTCCTCGAGGAACGTATCGAGGGTGTCGGTCGCGGCAAGCCCCTTGGCCACTTCGAGGAACTCCACTCCCTGCGAGGCGATCGGCCGGGTCACGACCTCGAATGCAAGCGCTTCCTGGCTGTCGGCCATCTTGGGCGCGTATTTGGTCCTCAGCCGGTCGAGGCTGAGCTGGTCGCCGGCCAGGGAGTACGCGATGCCGGCCTTGAGAATGTCGTTGCGCTCCAGTTCTTCGAGCGGAATGGTGTCCGACCAGCGCGAGCCGTACATCGCTTCGAGCTGCTCGCCCGCCTCGCGCCAGCTCTGGGCCGCCCAGAAGGTATCGGCGCGCAAACGGTCGACATCGGAGCCGCGCATGTTGCGCACCAGTTCGAGGGCGAGATCCGGCCGGCCGCTTTCGGTCAACGCCCGGGCCTCGACGATGTTGCGCTGCCGGTCGAGCGCCGTCGGAAGATTGGCCTGACGGGTCCGGTTCAGAACCCGCAGCGCCCGTTCCGGCTTGCGGTCCATCAGATAGATGGCCCCGAGGTCGGCCGCGATCTGGGCGCGCGCCGCGCCCTTGAGCCGGTTGTCGACCTGATGCTGCAGAAGCTCCGCGGCCTGATTGAGCAGGTCCACCTCGACCAGGCGCTTGGCGAGGCTGCGTACCATCTCGTCGCCCTGACGCCCGACCGGGGTCATCTCGCGGAAATCATAGAATAACGACAGAGCGCGAACCGGCGACATCTCGTTGGCCTTGCCGTCCAGGAACAAGGAGGCAAACAGCGCGCCCATCTCTTCCTGAAGCAGCCGGGTCGTCTGCGAATCCGGATCGGCCTGGATCGCCGACTTCATGGCCTCGAAGGCCTCGCGATAACGGCCCTTTTCGGCATAGAGCTGGGCGAGGAACCGCAGCGTCCTTAACTCGATCTCGTCGCCGCGCCAGGCCGTGGCCAGACCGGCAAGGTCCTCGATGGCCCTGTCGATGTCGATCTCGCCGTCCCGATATCGGATGCGCAGGGCACGGTAGCGGGCTTCTGCGGCGCGCGGCCGGTCATCCGTCCGCGACACCAGGTCGAAGGCCGTCAGCGCCTCCAGGGACCGGCCTGACGCATCGGCAACGCGCCCGCGCAAAAGGTCGTAGCGGGCAGCCTGAGCCGATGAGATCAAGCTCGGCTCGATCTCCGCCAGCATTGCGTTGGCCATGCCGAAGTCGTTCACCTCAACCATGGTCTGGGCCGCGGCGAGATTGAACTCGGTCTGAAGATTGAGCGGATAGTTGCCAATCACGGCCCGACCGCGCGGAATGGCAGTGCGCGCCTGCGCCCAGTCGCCGAGCGCGACGCTGACGATGCTCTGCCACACCGCGGCATCCGGACTGTTCCTGAGGTCGGTCCGATTGAGATGATCATAGGCCTCGGCCGGACGCCCCGCCAGCGTCTGCGCCGCACCCATCATCAAATTGAAGGCGCTGTCCTCGGCGAGCGCAGGATCTTCCTCGAGGGCGAGCCGCATCAGGCCCAGGGCTTCATGGGCGAACGAATGGGCGAGATAGAAGCGCGCCAGATCCATTCGTGCCGCCCGCTGGCGCCCGACCGGAGCGGTAACGAGAGCGTTTTCGAGTTCGGTCCGGCGCTTTAGGAAACTGAGAGGATTCTCGGTCGTCAGCGAGACGAACTCGACGTAGCCGGGCTGGTCCGGATCGGCAATGGAATTGAACACGCCCGAGCCGCCGCGGAGGTGCTTGTTCGACAGCGTCAGGCCGTCCTTCTTCTGGATGATGACGTCGTCGCCGACGATCTCCATCGTCACGCCGTCCGACTTGAACACGACGGCCACGCCGTGGGCAGACGACAGCGCGTCCAGATCGACGAAGCTCTGCGGCTTCAGCAGGCCGCGGGCAGGACCGAACCCGGTTGCCGCTTGGATCGTGTCGCCGACGAACGGATCGACGATCGTGCGCACCATGTGCGGCCCCTTGAACGGAACGCGCAGGACCGAGCCGCCATCGCCACGCACGTTGCGTTCCATCGACAGCGGCTTCGACGGCTCGACGATCATGTCGCCGAAGACGAGGTTCCAGGCATTACCCTCGGCGCCGACGGTCGCCAACGCCGATGAACTCACATCGACGCGAAGGACCTGGAAGCCATCGTCCTGGGTCACGACGATATCGCCCGCCATGTCGCCGAGCGCCGAATGCATTCCCCGCACGTCGATGGTCACGTCGGTATCGAACACCATCCACAGGCTGTTGTTGCGCCGGAACACTGACGTTGCCACCGGTTCGCGGAACGGAAACACGACCCGTACGGTACTGCCGATGCGCCGCGCCTCCGCCGACACGAAATTGCGGACTTCCGCAGCATGGTCAGCCGGCGGACTTTCTGGAGAAATCTCCTCCGGCTCGGCCGTCAGTTCGCGGCCGCCGAACGTCGCCCGCCAAGCCTCCTGCAGGCCCTGCTCGGGCGGAATCTGGGCCAGTTCGATCGCCGGCGGCACCTCGGGCGCCTGCGGCGCGACTGCGGCAGGCGGAACCGGGACAGGTGACGGCGCCGTGTCTGCGGCCGCCGACGGCTCCATAGCGGGCGAAGCGGGCAAAGCGGGCGAAGCCGGCCCTGCATCTTGCGGCGCAGCCGAAATCTCTACGGGAACCGCATCCGACTCGCTCGACGGAGCGTCAGGCGCCTGTTCGCCTAGCGGAACTGGCTTTGCACGCGGCATGGCTGCGGACGAAGCAGCGGCCTGAATCTCGAACTGAACCTCATCGGCTGGCGGCACGGAGGCGTCCTCCAGCACCGGCGGGTCGCCTGTCGCTGCGGGCGGCGGCGCAGGCGCGGGCACCGCCTCCGCCGTCTGAGGCGGTGTGCCTTCCGCTGTCTCCGCACCGCTACCGGAGTCCTGCGGATCGCCCGCAGCGGGGTCTCCCGCTTTCGTATCCGCGTTGCGCAGCCCGGCGGCCACAATCACTTCGGATTGGCCCTCGGTCCGGTCAGCCGACAGAGCGGCGTTGATCGCCCTGTTGACCGGATCGCGTCCTTCCATGCTCTCAGGCGTGATATCGATCACATAGGTCTGGTCCTCGCGGAACGCTCGGATGTCGACGGACGGCTCCAGGCGCATGAGGAACTTGAGTTTGCCCTCGTCGATGAAGGAGGTCGCATCGATGACGCCCTTCGGCAGCCTTGCGCGCAGGTTGCCGATATCGAGCTGGGCGGGGTGGTTGAAGGTCACCCGGACGATATCCTCTTCGCGCACGAAGGCTGTGTCGAACCGGATGCTCCAGTCGAATACGAGACGCGTGAAGGTCGGATGCTCGCCGATACGCAGATCGACGGTTGGCCCCTCCTTGACCTTGAGCCGCGCCTGTTCAAGTGCGCGTACCTGGCGCATGGCCTCCTCGGCCCGTTTGGCCAGCTCACGCACGACCTCGTCCGGCAGTCCGGGCGGCAGACCCTGCCAGTTCGGCGGTAGGATATCGACGAAAAGCTTCTCGCCCGCTTCCAGCGTGTTGATGCGGAACTTGCCCTTCAGGGCGAAGCGGATAGCGCTGCCGTCGGGATCGCGCCGGGCGATGGCAATGTAGTCCGACAGTTGCAGCGGCACGTCGTCAACGTCGATCGCAATCGGATTTTCGAAGGCGATGCGCAGGACACCGCTGGTCACCGCGGCATCATAATAGGGCAGAAGCGTGCGATCCTTGAACGTGAGGATCATCCGCCCGTAACCCTGGGCAGGAAAGGCTTCCAGCGTGGCGATTTCCTCCGCCCCTGCGCGAAGCGGCAGGACACCGAGAAACGCTGCGAGCACCAGAGCCTGGACGCGACCGAGAGTCCGCCCAGGCAAAGCCCGGAACGTTGCGGGGACCAAGATCCTCGCCCGACCCAGTGCATGGCTCACACGCGTCCACAAATCCCGTTCTATCCTCCGGATTCTATCGTTGCCGGCACACTAGAAGCTCGGCCTTAACACGGCCTTACATCAACCGCGTAAACCCAAGGAAACCGCCTAGTTCGAGCGTATCTTGGGCAGATCGGAGCCGGACGCCGGAACGGCTGCCTGATCGTCCCCGCCACGCGCGATCGCCACCGTCAGCCGCTCCGCCGCTTCCGGCGACATTCTCGCAAGGACGTCGGCCATCTTGCGCGGCTTCATCTGCCGAACGACCTTGAGCAGCACTTCCAGTTCGAGACGGTCGAAAATCCGGGCAGCGTCCTTGGCCTTCATGGATTCGTACATCGTCACGAGCCCGGCGATCTCATTCTCTTCCTGCTTGCGCTTCTCGTCCACGACCTGTTCGATCCGCTGCTCCAGCGACTTCAGTTCGTCGACGCGCTTCTGCAGGCGCTCCTCGGTCGCCTGCAGAAGCTTTTCGCGCAGGTCGAGTTGTCCTTCCTGCTCCTGCAGGACCTTTCGCCGTTCACCAAGACTTTCCAGCACCGCGCGTTCGGCTGCCGAGCCGCCGATCTCGAGCGAGTCCGGCAGTGGCGGCGGCATGACCTCCGAAGCGTCTGTCACCGAAGCTTCGGCTGTCGCAGCCTCGTCGGGAACGGCCGGCACAGGCGGCGGAGAGGCATCTTGTGCCTGCGCTTCCCGGATCGGCATCACGGTGGAAGGCTCGCCCAGCACGATGCCGAGCAGCTTCAACCCCAGCAAGGCGCTAGCCGCAATCCCGACAAGAGGAAGCAGGCGCAGATTCAAGCAGCCGCCTCCCCCGCACGCTTACGGAACCGTTCCAGGCGCGCGGTCGCTTCGGCTGCCGCCGCACGAATATCGCGCGCGGTGACCGGAGCCGCCACCGCAGCCTGTCGCTGGGGCTCCGCGACCGGGGCTTGCGAGGCGCGCACCTCGGCATGGCGCAGCGCCGGTTCGACGTGTCTTGCGGCCGCTTCGGCGGCCTGGGCAGAGCGCGCCGCCTCGGCAATCTGGCTGATGCGGGCAAGGACCTGCTCGCCCTGGCCGAGCTGTTCGGCCAGCAGCCTGGACATGGCTTCCGCTTCCGAGAGTCGGCCTCCGAGGGTCTTGTCGACATCCGTGGCCGTCGCCTTGAGGCCGAGGATTGCGCGTTCGGCGATTTCCGTCGCTGTGATGAGTTCTGAGATGGTCGCCCGAAGCGTTTCCTCGTCCGCCCGCAACCGCTGCAGACGTCGGTTCAGGATCCAGCAGTAGCCGATCGTGACCAGGAGCAGGACCGCAACCAGGCTTTCGATGATCATTCCGAGGGGCAACGTGCTCATGACGGTTCCATTTCCTTCTGCATGGCCCGCTCGAAGGCGGCGAGTGTCATCTTCGGACGGCGCAGGCCACGCGTGACGCGAATCGCGATCGAATCTTCAACCTTGCCCAGTGTACCCTCTGTCAGGGGCACGTTGCCGCATTTGATGGTGATCGGATCATGAGGATCAACATCGAAGATCAGCGTCTGACCGACATCCAGGCTTAGGACACGGCCGAGCGGCAGGTGGGTTTCGTAGAGCACGGCATCCACCTCGATCTCGGCCGCATGGATCTCGCTCGCCAGATGCCCTTCCCAGATCGGATCGCGGCCGAACTTCTCGCCCATGAACATCTGCAGGAGCAGATCGCGGATCGGCTCCAGAGTGGCATAGGGCATCATGATCTCGATCGTGCCGCCGCGGTCCTCCATGTCGATGCGCAATTCGACAAGGATCGCCGCGTTCGCAGGCCGCGATATGGCGGCAAAGCGCGGATTCGTCTCAAGACGTTCAAGGTTGAAATGGACAGGTGAAAGCGGCGCGAACGCCTGTTCGGCATCGGCCAGGATGATCTCGACCATCCGCCGCACGAGGTTGGTTTCGATGGTCGTGTAGGGGCGACCTTCGACACGCACCGCCGTCGTGCCGCGCCCGCCGCCGAGCAGAACGTCGATGATCGAGTAGATCAGGCTCGACTCGACCGTCACGAGCCCGAAGCCGTCCCACTCCTCCGCCTTGAACACACCGAGGATGGCCGGCAGCGGGATAGAGTTCAGGTAGTCGCCGAAACGCACCGAGCTGATCGAATCCAGCGACACTTCCACATTGTCGGAGGTGAAGTTGCGCAGCGAGGTCGTGGTCAGCCGCACCAGGCGGTCGAACACGATTTCGAGCATCGGCAGACGCTCGTAGGACACCATCGCCGAGTTGATGAGCGCACGGATGCCGCTCTGGTCGCCGGCGATCGTATCCTCGATGTTGAAGCCGAGGAGGTTGTCGATTTCCTCCTGATTCAGCACGCGGTCGGCGCCGCGGGTGGCGTTCTCAAGCTCCGGCTCGCTGTCGTCGATCATGGCGGCCCATTGCGCCGCCATGTCGTCGGCGTTGCCGACGCCCTGCTCTTCCAGCGCAGCCCCCCAGGCCGCCGCCAGATCGTCGTCGTCGTCGTCGCCCGCCCCCTGCTCGGCAAGCGCGGCACCCCAGGCATCAGCCAGGTTCATGTCGGACAGATCATCGTCGTCTTCGTCAGCCATGCCGCACCCTGCTTTTCACACCTACTGGACCAGGATTTCCTTGAACAGCACCCCGTCGACCCGCGCCGGATGGACCGAAAGGTTTATCCGGCGCAGCAGTTCCTCCTTGAGCCGGAACAGGCCCGCCGAACCCTCGAGATCCGCCGGCCTGAGCTCGCGCAGATAGATCTGGAAGGCATCCATGATTCTCGGCAGGAAGGGCTTGATCCGCTCGATCATCTCCTTGTCCTGCACCTCCAGGGCGATGCGGACCTTGAGGTAGGTCGTGCGCCCCTCGGTCGACAGGTTCACCGTCATTTCCGGCAGGTCGTAGAACACCACTGGTTTCTGGGCTTCCCGGATCGCTCCGTCCTCGCCGACCATCGGCGGTGGCTCGCTGCTCGAGAACAGGAAGAAATAGGCACCAGCCCCGAGCGCCAGCAACAGGACCAGCCCGCCGGCCCCGATGATGATCAGCTTCTTCCTCTTTCCGCCGCCGGCGACCTCGCCGCCCTCTTCGGCGTTTGCATCCGCATCCGCTGCCATTCGGCTCCCCGACAGACCAAGCGCATCCTCACGCGCGTATTAAGTTTCTAAAGAGTTAATGGTTAACGAGTGGTTACCAAATCGTTAACGCCTAGGCCCGGCAGCAATTGCCGACTGGTTAATTTTTTCCGAACGAAACTGCCGGGCAAAACGAGCACCATCTATTTTCTCCTTATTTTTCAAAGCCAATTGCTCTGGCACAGGTCCTGCAAAAGGTAGCGTGGACGGCCAGCCTGGGGAGGTTGGTCGCCCACCGGGGAGCAAAGGAATCGTTAATTATGGAGAACGCGCAGTTAATAAGCCTGTCGCGGCAGGTGACTTTGCGCCGTCAGCTCGACGTGGCCGCCAACAATATGGCGAACATGAACACGAGCGGCTTCAAGGCGCAGCGACTCACGTTCGAGGAATATGTCATGCCGGTCGCCCGGGCGAGCGAGTTCAAGGGCGGCGACATGAAGCTGTCCTACGTCCAGGACTACCAGACGATCACGAATTTCCTGTCCGGCAGCATCATCCTCACGGGCAATCCCCTCGACCTCGCCGTCGACGGCGACGGCTGGTTGGCGGTCCAGACCGAGGACGGGGAAGCCTACACGCGCAACGGGGCGCTTCATCTCGACAACACCGGCACGCTCGTGACCGCCGAGGGTCGCCCCGTTCTGACCGACGGAGGCCCCATTCAGTTCACGCGCGAGGACGGCAAGATCGACATCTCGGATGACGGAACCATTTCCACCGAACTCGGCCTGCGGGGTCGGCTCCGGCTGGTGACCTTCGACCAGCCCCAGAATGCCCGGGCGATCGGCAACAACCTCCTTCTCTATGACGATCCCCAGCCGGTTACCCGCGTCAAGGTGATCCAGGGCGGCCTTGAGAATTCGAACGTGCAGGGCGTCGTCGAGGTCACGCAGATCATCGACATCACGAGAAAATACGAAACGGTAAGCAAGCTGCTGAACCAAAGCGACGAATTGCTGCGCCAGGCCATCGAGCGGCTGGGCACGATCAAGGCCTGATCGTCAGGAGAACGGATAAATGAAAGCACTTCACATCGCCGCCACCGGCATGAAGGCGCAAGAACTGAACGTCGAAGTCATTTCGAACAACGTCGCCAACATGCGGACCACCGGCTACAAGCGCCAGCGTGCCGACTTCCAGGACCTGCTCTATCAGAACCTGCGCCGGATGGGCACCGACTCCTCCAACGCCGGTACGATCGTGCCGACCGGTGTCCAGATTGGCTCGGGCGTCAAGACCGCCGCAACCGCCCGGATCATGACCCAGGGCACGATCGAGCAGACGGGCAAGGACATGGATGTCGCCATCCGCGGCGAGGGGTTCTTCCAGATCCAGCTTCCGGACGGTACCACGGCCTATACACGGGACGGATCGTTCGAGCGCGACGCGAACGGCACCCTGGTGACCATCGACGGCTACACGCTCGATCCCGGCATCGTCATTCCGAATGACGCACGCGACCTGACCATTTCGGCAAACGGCACGGTCCAGGCGGTCGTCGGCGTCGCGACGCAGCAGTTCGGCCAGATCCAGCTCGCGCGGTTCGTCAACAAGTCCGGCCTCGAGGCGATCGGCGACAACCTGTACCTGGAGACCGAAGCGAGCGGCCAGCCCCAGGTCGGCATCCCCGGCGAGGAAGGCTACGGCGACCTGCAGCAGAGCTATCTGGAAATGTCCAACGTCGACGCGGTGTCCGAGATTTCGGACCTGATCGCGGCACAGCGCGCCTACGAAATGAATTCCCGCATCATCCAGGCCGCCGACGAAATGTACTCGACCACCACCAACATCCGGTAGGGACGATCACCATGAAATCCCTGTTTGTCGCAGCGGTCGTGACCCTCCTGTGCCTGCCTGCGCCGGCTTGGGCCAAGCCGGCTCTGCGGTCCGAAGTGACCGCGACGTCCGAGATCGTCACGGTCGGAGACTTCTACGACGAGGCCGGAGCCGCAGCCGACGAACCGCTGTTCCGCGCGCCCGACCTCGGCACCAGCGGAACCGTTTCCGCCCAGATCGTCGCCGAACGGGCACGCGCTGCCGGCCTCACCCAGGCGGGCACCGACGGCTTGCGTGAGGTGACCGTCCACCGCCACAGCATCGTTTTCGACGCCCATCGGCTCGCCACCCTGGTCGCTGAAACCCTGTCCCGACACGACGGAACGCTGTCGGCCCAGGCGCTTGAGGTCTCCTTTGCCCGCACGCCGCCGACGCTTCATGCGGATCCGGCGGCGGCCCAGCCGATCCGTATCGAACGCCCCCTCTGGTCGCGCAGCGACGGGCGCTTCGACGTGGTCGTCCACATCGCCGGCGCGGCCCGAAGCCAGACACTGACGCTGAGCGGGGTCGCCCGCGAAATGGTCGATGTGATCGCGCTGCTCCAGCCGATCGGCCGTGGTTCGATCCTCAAGCCCGAGGACCTGACCGTCATCCGTCTGCCTCGCCAACGGGTTCCAAGCCGAGCAGTGACCTCGCCCGACGAGATCGTCGGCCTTGCCGCCCGTACGACCCTGCGCCCGGGCCAGCCGTTGTCCCGGACCGATTTCGAACGTCCGCTGATCGTTGCCCGCGGCGAGAAGGTGACCCTCCTCTACGAAATGTCGGGCATGAAGCTGACGGCGCGCGGCCAGGCCATGAGTGCCGGCGCAGAAGGCGACGAGATCGACGTCATGAACCTCCAGTCCCGCCGGATCATCACCGGAACGGTCGTCGCACGCGGCCAGATCCGCGTCGGCAGAGCCCATGAGTTCGTCGCCGCCCTCCAGGAGAACGCCCGATGACCCGCCCCCTTGCCACTCCCCTGATGGCCACCGCGATAGCGTTTCTCGTCGGGGCCTGCGGGGCTCCGGACAGGCTGTCCCAGGTCGGCCGGACACCGCCGCTCAACGCCATTCAGGATCCGACCACGACCCCGGGCTACCGCCCGGTACAGATGCCGATGCCCGCTCCGCAGCCGGCCCACTACAATCCCAACTCGCTTTGGAAGTCGGGCAACCGCGCCTTCTTCGAGGACCAGCGCGCCAAGCAGATCGGCGACATCCTCACCGTCATGGTGACCATTTCCGACAAGGCGCAGTTCGACAACCAGACCAAGCGGGCACGAAGCGGCTCGGACTCGACCGGCGCCGGCGGTGCGCTCGGTGCTGCGATCGACAAGATCTTCCTGCCGGCCGGCATGGACGCCAGCAGCCTGGCGACGCTCAACAGTTCTTCGAACTATCAGGGCAGCGGCTCCGTCGACCGCGAGGAGAAACTGCAAACGACCGTCGCCGCCGTCGTGACGCAGGTCCTGCCGAACGGCAATCTGGTGATCGAGGGGCGTCAGGAGATCCGGGTCAATTTCGAGGTGCGGGAGTTGGTGGTCGCCGGCATTGTCCGGCCTGAGGACATTGCCTCCGACAACACGATCGCCAGCGAGAAGATCGCGGAGGCCCGCATCGGCTACGGCGGTCGCGGCCAGATCACCGACGTTCAGCAACCCCGCTACGGCACCCAGGTGCTCGACATCCTCCTGCCTTTCTGACCGGCACGTTCCGGTTCCCCCTCCCCCGATCGCGGACGGCATTCTAGAGGCCGTGCGCGGTTGACAACGGGCACGGCGCCTCGCTCCCCGAACGCCGTGCCCGTTTTCTTTCCGCTCATGCATTGCGATACGGATATCAAAAGCAAAAAGCCTTCCGGAAGGAGATCCGGAAGGCTTTGATCGTTTCGACGCGGCGCGCACACGCCACCTGTCAGACCGTCGATCAGTCGTCGCGGTAAACTTTCTCGCGACGCTCGTGGGCTTCCTGAGCTTCGATCGACAGCGTCGCGATCGGCCGGGCATCCAGCCGCTTGACGGAAATCGGCTCGCCGGTCTCTTCGCAATAGCCATAGCTGCCGTCTTCGATGCGTTCCAAAGCCGCATCGATCTTAGAAATCAGCTTCCGTTGGCGATCACGGGCGCGCAATTCGATCGACCGGTCGGTCTCCGAGGAAGCGCGATCCGCAAAATCGGGATGATTCTGGCTTTCTTCCTGGAGATGCGCCAGCGTTTCCCGGCTCTCCCTCAGGATGTCCTCTTTCCACGCGAGCAGCTTGTTGCGGAAATACTCCCGCTGCCGCTCGTTCATAAACGGCTCGTCCTCGGAAGGTCGATAATCAGACGCAAGCTCAACCGTCATCGAAAACTCCGGTCATCGATAGGACGGGCGCAATATATCGTCGCGACTCGCCCCCGACAACGGTCGATCCATGAAAAAACTGTTAAGCAATTTTCATTTGAATTCAGAAAGTTAACGACAACGACCGCAGGAGCGGCCGGATCCGCCACCCCGTCAGGCGGCGCTAGTCCGGGTATTTTCCGTGCTTGGCGAGCTCAACCCTCACGCGCAGCTCTATCTCGTCGATGACGGCTTCCATACCGGCATCGTCGCTCATCTGCCGGTCCGCCAACTGCCGGGCGAGGTCCTCCAGACGTCCTGGCGAAACGACACCCGCCAGGAGATCCGCTTTCATGGCATCCAGCGAATCCAGCATCGTATGGCCCCGTCTTCCGGCGAGATCGCGGCTGTCGGGCTCGACGGAAACTTCCTGCAAGGCAAGTAGAGAATCGATGCCATGAATGGCCCCTCCGGAGGTGAGCGATGCGGCAGGATGACTGTCGCCGTCCAGATCCGGCACGAAACCGTCCGTCGTCCCGTCGGCGCGCTTCTTTCCAGAGCGGGACTGTACCGCGGAGATCGGTTTGTTGCCGGTGATGCGCATGAGCTTCCGAACCCGCGGCCCGTTCAAGCGGGCACCCCTGACAGAATCTTCCTAGAGGGTAAATGAATCGCCCCCTGATCGGCAACAATTGCCGGCCCTCACGGCGCAAATCGGTTGACGACCCCCGGTAGGAAAAATATTAAATATATTTATCAGTTACTTATCACTGATTTGGGACGTCAGGCGAAAATGGCATGGTGTTCGCATTGTGCACGCCGCACTCTGTCACTGTCCGGATCGGTCCGAATGACGCCTTCCATCCTCTTCCGCATCAGCGCCGTTTTCGTCGTCCTGGCCCTACTCTCGTCGGCAGCCCTCTCGGCATCGCGGATCAAGGACATCGCGGACTTCGAAGGTATCCGGGATAACCAGCTGATCGGGTACGGCCTGGTCGTCGGCCTGAACGGCACCGGTGACTCCCTGCGCAATGCGCCCTTCACCCGGCAAAGTCTGCAGGCGATGCTGGAACGGCTGGGAGTCAACACCCGCGGTGTCGACCTGAACACCAAGAATGTGGCCGCGGTCATGGTCACCGCAAACCTGCCGGCCTTTTCCACCCAGGGCACCCGGCTCGACGTCAGTGTCAGCGCGCTAGGCGATTCCGAGAGCCTGCAGGGCGGCACGCTGCTGGTGACGCCACTGCTCGGCGCGGACGGCGAGGTCTACGCTATCGCGCAGGGCTCGGTCGCGATCGGCGGCTTTTCCGCCCAGGGCGATGCCGCCTCGATCGTGCGCGGCGTACCGACCTCCGGCCGGATCGCCAACGGCGCGCTGATCGAACGCGAGCTCGATTTCAAGCTCGCCTCGATGACCTCGGTCCGCCTGGCGCTGCGCAATCCCGACCTGACCACGTCGCGCCGCATTGCCCTGTCGATCAACGAACTGATCGGCCTGCCGACCGCGGAGCCGATCGATCCCGCCACGGTCCGCATCGACCTGCCGCGCCAATATGAAGGCAACATCGTCGACCTGCTGACCGACATCGAGCAGTTGATCATCGAGCCGGACCTGCCGGCGCGGGTGGTGATCGACGAGAACTCCGGCATCATCGTCATGGGCCAGAACGTCAAGGTGTCGACTGTGGCCGTCGCCCAGGGCAACCTGACCGTCACGATCGCCGAGACCCCGGAGGTCTCCCAGCCCCTGCCCTTCGCCAACGGCGAGACCGTGGTCGTGCCCCGCTCGGAAGTGACGGTGACCGAGCAGACCGACCGCAAGCTCGCCGTCGTGCCCGAAACGATCACGCTCCAGCAACTGGTGGACGGCTTGAACGCCCTCGGCATCGGCCCGCGCGACATGATCTCGATCCTGCAGGCGATCAAGGCCTCGGGCGCCCTCCAGGCCGAAATCGAGGTGCTGTGATGCTAGCCCAGATCGACACCGCACGCTTCCAGATCGCCGCCCAGGCCACCGGCGCGGCCGCAGATGCGGCACAGACACCCGGCCGCAGCGCGTCCTCGATCAAGGACACAGCCAAGGCTTTCGAGGCCGTCTTCCTCAACACGATGCTGCAGTCGATGTTCACGGGGCTGGGCGATGGCGGCAGCTGGGGGGCAGGCCCCGGATCAGATGCCTGGCAGGGCATGCTGATCGAAGAATTCTCCAAGAACATCGCGGCAGCCGGCGGCATCGGCATTGCAGCAACCGTAGAACGCGAACTGCTCGCCTTCCAGGAGTTCCAACCTTGACGGACCACACCGACCAGGCCACGAAGCTACCCTTTTCAACCGCCCGGCCGGGCAGTCCTATGGAAGCGGAACAGTTCTGCTCGAGCGTCTGCCAGACCATGGAGCGGCTGCTCGACCTGATCGAGCGGGAGACGGAACTGGTGCGCGCCGGCCAATTGATGGCCGCCGGAGAGTTACAGGCCGACAAGGCTTTGCTCATCCACCACTACACGCAGGGTGTCATCTATGCCAAGGAGCACGCTGTCGCCCTCGGCAATCTGGCGCCGGCTGCAGTTCAGGCCTTGCGTCGTCAGCATTCGGAATTCCAGCCCGTCCTGCGCATCAATCTGGCTGTCCTGTCGACCGCCCGCGAGGTGGCCAACAACATCGTCGCGGTCGTGGCCAAGACCGTGGGCGCCAAGCAGCGCAGCACGACCTACGGCCCCGGCGGGACGGCGCCGCAGGCGCCACGGGCAGCCGAAGGCATTGCCGTCAACCGGTCCCTGTAAGCGCCATAGCGAATCACCCGGGAATTCATCGTCACTCTAATTCTAACGTTTCCATTAACGCGGGATTCATTCCCTTGCGTTATGGTGCAGTCAGTACCATCGGGTCATGTGTTGAGTTCACCCGAAGGAGGCAGCCATGGAAGCGGGAGTCGTCCGGACCCCATTGCCATCTTACGTGGCAATCACGCCGGAAACGCGGGCTCCTGACCGGAACAAGCCCGCGGCAGAAACGGAATTGCCAGCCTCGCAGACGGTCAAGCCGTCGGCGGAGAGTGCGCATGCTCGCGGCGCGGCGACGGAACGGTCCGGCGCATTCGAGCGCCATGCCCAGTCTGCCGCCAAGGATCTCGTCCGCAAGAACATGCTCGACCCCGAGAGTGAGTCCCTGATCTATGTCGCCATGGATCGGGAGTCGGGTGAAGTGGTACGGCAAGTGCCGAGCGAAACGCTGCGCAAGCTCCGCGCCTATGCAAAGGCCGTCACCGAACAGAGCCCCGGCCCGACACAGACGTTGATCCGCACCGCCTGATTTCCCCGCGCCCGGCCTTTCTCGACCCCGCCCCGACCACGAGGCGGGGTTTTCGTTGTCCGTCTTCCCATACGACGATGTCAGTCGCAGCGGGCCCCACGGTTAATGAAATAATCCGAAAGAAATTAACCTAAATATTTAGTAAATTTAACCGTAAAGTTTTACCTAAACTTAAACTTAAACTTGAGTAACCAATCTGATTTACATGTAATACAATCTTTCGGAGCCAGAGTTCCGTCGTCATTCAGAACGAATGACACAAGACAACCAGAAGGAACTCTGAGAATGTCCAACGTAACTCTCTCGAGCGCGGTGCGCACGAACCTGAACGCGCTTCAGGCCACGTCCCAGATGATGAGCTCGGTGCAAGAACGCCTGTCGACCGGCAAGAAGGTCAACTCGGCGCTCGACAACCCGAACTCCTTCTTCACCGCCAAGGGACTGGAAAACCGCGCCAGCGACCTGTCCACCCTGCTCGACGACATGGGCCAGTCGGTCCAGACCCTGAAGGCCGCCGACAAGGGCATTTCGGCCATCTCCGACCTGGTCGACGCCGCCAAGGCCAAGGCCAACCAGGCCGCCCAGACCTCGAACCAGAAGGAGCGGGCGCAGTACACCAAGGAGTTCAACGAACTCCTGACCCAGATCGAGGACGTCGCCAAGGATGCCGGCTACAAGGGCAAGAACCTGCTCGGCGGCACCGGCAACGACCTGCTCGTCACCTTCAACGAGAAGGGCTCGTCCAAGCTCTCGATCACGGCGGTGGATTTCACCGACACGACCAGCACGACCGGCCTGAACCTGTCCGATCTCGCCTCCGGCACCTCGGGCACGTCGACCATCAACCTGACCGCCGGCACCACCACGGCCGCGCTGACGGCCGGCAGCCTGCTGACCGCCGATGACGAGTTCGCCGCCGGCGACGTCCTGACCCTGACCGACACCAACGGCACCGAACTCGGCAAGTTCGAGATCACCGCCACCACCACGGTCAAGGACCTGCAGGACTTCCTCGGCGACGTCGACGGCGTCAGCACCGACCTGACCGGCGGCGCGCTCACCGTCACCTCCGACTTCAAGCTGTCGGTCTCTTCCAGCAGCACCGCCTTCAACTCGAATGCGGCGCTGACGACCAACAACGCAACCGAGTCCGGCTTCGCCAAGGACAGCGACATCAATGCGGTCCTCAGCAAGCTTCAGAAGGCCCAGGACACGTTGCGCTCGCAGGCGTCGACCTTCGGCACCAACCTGTCGATCGTGCAGAACCGTCAGGACTTCACCAAGGCGATGATCAACACGCTGCAGGAAGGCGCCGGCAAGCTGACGCTGGCCGACACCAACGAGGAAGGCGCGAACCTGCTCGCCCTGCAGACCCAGCAGTCCCTCGCCTCCACGGCGCTGTCGCTGGCAGCCCAGGCCGACCAGAACGTCCTGCGTCTGTTCTGATCCAAGCTGGCAATCAATCGTAAAAAATGGCGACGGCGGGCTTCGGCCCGCCGTTTTCTTTTGCCTGCGCGAATGCTCGAAAATCCTCGGCAAACGCCAACTGCCCACCGCCACAGTACAACAGCCCCACCCCCTTTCCAAAGCGTGTTTACACTTGGTTAACCTTAAATTTGAAGGCGTTAACCATTGATTAGGGTTACCAAATCATGATCCTAGCCAACCCGCTCAGGACGAGCGGTTGGAATTTTTGGACCCAGGAAAGGGACTAGTAATGGCTGACAATATTACCCTGTCGGCTGCCGTACGGCAGAACCTGCTCACCCTCCAGACCACAGCCGATCTGATGTCGGGCGTCCAGAACAAGCTGGCGACCGGCTTGAAGGTGAACTCCGCGCTCGACAATCCGAACTCCTTCTTCACCGCCTCGGGTCTGTCCAACCGCGCGAACGATCTCGGAACCCTGCTCGACGACATGGGCCAGGTGATCCAGACGATGAAGGCCGCCGACGAAGGCATCCAGTCGATCACCAAGCTGGTCGAGACCGCCAAGGCCAAGGCCAACCAGGCCCTGCAGACCCAGAGCCAGTACGAGCGCAAGCGCTATGCCGAGCAGTACAACGACCTGCTCAAGCAGATCGAGGACGTCGCCAAGGACTCGTCCTACAAGGGCAAGAACCTGCTCGGTGGAACCGGCAACGACCTGACCGCGATCTTCAACGAGGACAACACCTCCAAGCTAACGATCAACGCCGTCGACTACACCGACACCACCCTGTCCCAGGGCCTCAACCTGTCCGACCTCGCCGAAGCCAAGGGCGGCGCAGCCTCGTTCCAGCTTGAGGGCGGATCTGCGTCCATCACGTTCCTCAACGCCTCCAGCGACGCCCTGAGCTCGGGCTCCCTGCTGAGCGACGCGACCGGCATTGAGGTCGGCGACGTCATCCAGCTGCGGACGGCGGCGTCGGGCGGCGGCGCGGGCGTGACCGGCTTCACCAACATCACCGTCGGTGCCAACACCAAGGTCCAGGACCTCGTCGACCAGATCAACGGCGTCGCCGGCGTGAAGGCCGAGTTCGACGAGAAGACCGGCGCGCTGAAGATCACCTCCAACGACGACGTCTATCTGCACAACACCAATGCCAGCGCCGCGACCCCGGCTCCGGCGGACATGGTTTCCGTCACCTCGTCCAACTTCACGGCAGCCAGCCAGCTTCTGACCGGGTCGGCCTCCTATGCGGTCGGCGACATCCTGACCCTGGAGGACGGTAACGGCTACGAGCTCGGCTCGCTCGAGATCACGGACAAGACGACGGTCAAGGACCTGACCGATTTCATCAACGACTTCAACGGCGTGAAGGCCAGCTTCTCTGGCAGCACCGGCAAGATCACCATTGAAAGCGACGTCACGCTCGGTCTGACCAGCACCAACACCAACAACTTCAATGCCTCGACCTTCACGGCCGACAGTGACGGCGTGAATGTCACGGCCGTCCAGGACTCGGGCTTTGCCACCGACAACGAGATCAACAAGGTCATCGACCGGTTGAACAACGCGCTGTCGAACCTGCGCTCGCAGGCGTCCGAGTTCGGCACCAACCTGTCGACCGTGGAAATCCGCCAGAACTACACCAAGAAGATGATCAACACCCTCCAGGAAGGCGCCGGCAAGCTGACACTCGCCGACACCAACCAGGAAGGCGCGAACCTGCTCGCCCTGCAGACCCGCCAGCAGCTCGCATCGACCTCGCTGTCCTTCGCCTCCCAGGCGGACCAGACCGTGCTGTCCCTCTTCTAAGACGGCGCGCCGGACGCACGACACACAACCTGACATGCCGCGACGGCGGGCCGGTGGCCCGCCGTTTCCTTTTGCGCCGAAGGCGGGCACAGGATGCGGCAGCCCCCTGCTCGATCGCCGCAGCAACGACGACTATCGATACTTAAGCGAGAGTTAACGTCCGCATTAACCATTCATTAAGGTTAACACTTAATTATCGCCTCCAGACGTTCAGGAAAAACGTCGTGCCAAGCCCAGGAGAGGCGTAAACGTATGTCTGACAATATCACTCTGTCGGCTGCCGTACGGCAGAACCTGCTCACCCTCCAGACCACCGCGGACATGATGTCGGGCGTCCAGAACAGACTGGCGACCGGCTTGAAGGTGAATTCCGCGCTCGACAATCCGAACTCCTTCTTCACCGCCTCAGGCCTGAACAACCGGGCCAACGACCTGTCCACCCTGCTCGACGACATGGGCCAGGTGATCCAGACGATGAAGGCCGCCGACGAAGGCATCCAGTCGATCACCAAGCTGGTCGAGACCGCCAAGGCCAAGGCCAACCAGGCCCTGCAGACCCAAAGCCAGTACGAACGCAAGCGCTACACCGAGCAATACAACGACCTGCTCAAACAGATCGAAAGCGTCGCCAAGGACTCGTCCTACAAGGGCAAAAACCTGCTCGCCGGCACCGGCAACGACCTGACCGCGATCTTCAACGAGGACAACACCTCCAAGCTGACGATCAACGCCGTCGACTATACCGAAACGAACCTGTCCCAGGGCCTCAACCTGTCCCGACTGCTCGAGGGCAAGGGTGGCGCGACATCCTTCCAGCTTGAGGGCGGATCTGCGTCCATCACGCTCCTCAACGCCACCAGCGATGCCCTGAGCTCGGGCTCCCTGCTGAGCGATGCGACCGGCATCGAGGTCGGCGACGTCATCCAGCTGCGGACGGCGGCGTCGGGCGGCGGCGCGGGCGTGACCGGCTTCACCAACATCACCGTCGGTGCCAACACCAAGGTC
The DNA here is from genome assembly GCF_000192745.1 of Polymorphum gilvum SL003B-26A1. Lineage (NCBI taxonomy): Bacteria > Pseudomonadati > Pseudomonadota > Alphaproteobacteria > Rhodobacterales > Paracoccaceae > Polymorphum > Polymorphum gilvum. The sequence continues at coordinate 1,637,535 of NC_015259.1, read as the reverse complement.
CAGGACCTCGTCGACCAGATCAACGGCGTCGCCGGCGTGAAGGCCGAGTTCGACGAGAAGACCGGCGCGCTGAAGATCACCTCCAACGACGACGTCTATCTGCACAACACCAACGCCGGCGCCGCGACCCCGGCTCCGGCGGACATGGTTTCCGTCACCTCGTCCAACTTCGCGGCGGCCAACCAGCTTCTGACCGGTTCCGGCTCCTATGCGGTCGGCGACATCCTGACCCTGGAGGACGGTAACGGCTACGAACTCGGCTCGCTCGAGATCACGGACAAGACGACGGTCAAGGACCTGACCGATTTCATCAACGACTTCAACGGCGTGAAGGCCAGCTTCTCGACCGTGACCGGCAAGATCACGATCGAGAGCGACGTCACGCTCAACCTGATGAGCACGAACGCAAGCAACTTTAACGCCACCGGCTTCACGGCCGACAGCGATGGCGTCAACGTGAACGCCATGCAGGAATCCGGCTTTGCCACCGACAACGAGATCAACAAGGTCATCGACCGGTTGAACAACGCGCTGTCGAACCTGCGCGCACAGGCGTCCGAGTTCGGCACCAACCTGTCGACCGTGGAAATCCGCCAGAACTACACCAAGAAGATGATCAACACCCTCCAGGAAGGCGCCGGCAAGCTGACACTCGCCGACACCAACCAGGAAGGCGCGAACCTGCTCGCCCTGCAGACCCGCCAGCAGCTCGCATCGACCTCGCTGTCCTTCGCCTCCCAGGCGGACCAGACCGTGCTGTCCCTCTTCTAAGAAGAATCACAGCACAGGCGATTCCCGATCTGGCAGCCCTCGCGGCGGAGCTCCGGCTCCGCCGCCATTGCTGTTTGCCCCCCCGGAATCGCCCGACAGCAACTGAAATTACCTATTCCAGTCAATGTGTTATCAGAAAGCGCTTGGTAACTCGGCGTGGCGAAGTATTAACAGGTGCAAATGGCGTTTACTTTTCATTAAGAAAGAGAGTCAGAACATCGTTAACGATCGTTAACCTGATCCATCTGCACAGATCGGTGAGCCGCAATGAGCGATATCGTCCTTTCCAGCGCCGTCAGGGAAAACCTGCTCTCGCTCAAGAATACCGCCAGCTTGATGTCCACGACCCAGAACCGGCTCGCGACAGGGCTGAAGGTCAACACGGCGCTCGACAACCCCAATTCCTACTTCACGGCAGCCGGTCTCAACGACCGTGCCAAGGACCTGAACAACCTGCTCGACAACATGGGGCAGGCCGTCCAGACCATCAAGGCGGCAGACAACGGTATCACCTCGATCACCAAGCTGGTCGAATCCGCCAAGGCGATCGCCAACCAGGCGCTGCAGACTCAGAGCGAGTATGAGCGCAAGGTCTATGCCGAGCGCTACAACGACCTGCTGAGCCAGATCGAAACGCTCGCCCGCGACGCCAGCTACAAGGGCAAGAACCTGCTGGCCGGCGCCGGCAACGATCTGACCGTCATCTTCAACGAGGACAGCACCTCGAACCTGAAGATCAAGCCGGTCGACTTCACCGACACCACCCTCGAGAACGGCCTCGCGCTCTATGATCTCGCCACCGGCTCCGGGGCGACGTCCTCCTTCTCGCTTGCCGCCGGAAAGACCACGCTTGACTTGACCGGCCTGCAGGCCTCCTCCGACCTGACCGATCTCGCCGACTGGGCGAACGGCGACGTCGTGACGATCACGGACGGCACGACGAGCAAGACCTTCACGGTCGGCTCTGGCCCCGGGCAGATCCGGACCGTCCAGGATTATGTCAACGCCATCAATAGCCTAGGCGGGCTTAAGGCTTCCTTCGACGAAGGCACCGACCAGATTACCGTCGTCTCCGGCATGGCTTCCGGGCTTTCCCTGAGCATCTCAAAGGACGCCGCCGGCGGCGGCAACGCAACCAACGGCGGTATCGGCACCGGCACGACCGTTCTGACGACCACCGCCATGACCGCGAATGCGACCCTGACCTCCTCGGGCGGCTATCAGGTCGGCGACGTCCTGCGCATCGTCGACGGCAACGGTTACGAGGCGGCCGCGCTCGAGATCTCTGAGACCACGACGGTTGACGACCTCGTCAAGCTGATCAACGGCGTCAAGGGGTTGAAGGCCGGCTTCTCCGCCGGCACCATCAGCCTGATCGGCGACATCTCCTTCAACCTGAAAAGCAACAACAACGACTTCAACGTCGGCGACCTTGCGACAACCGACGGAACGGTCAAGCTGACCGCAGTCGACTCCGACTTCAAGGATGACACCGACATTGAACGAACGCTGCAGGCGATCAACGCGGCGCTGGCGACGCTGCGGTCGACCGCCTCGTCGTTCGGGACCATGCTGTCGACCGTCGAGATTCGCCAGAAGTTCACCGGACAGCTGATCAACACGCTCGAGGTCGGCGCCGGGGCTCTGACCATCGCCGACATGAACCAGGAAGGCGCCAACATGCTGGCCCTGCAGACGCGCCAGCAGCTGTCCTCGACGGCGCTGTCTCTTGCGAACCAGGCCGAGCAGAGCGTCCTCAGCCTGTTCGGTTAATCGATGGATCGAAACCGTTAAAAAAGGGCTCGCGAGCGTTAACCTTTTGGTTAACATTCGTGAACGATACTCTGGTTCGGAGGTCTGGCAATGGCGCTCAAGGTGGAGCTGAAGCCGGGAGAGCGGATCATCGTTGGCGACTCGATCATAACCAACGACAATCAACGCACCCGTCTTTTCATCGAGGGCCAGGCGCCCATCCTTCGCGAGAAAGACATTCTCACACCCGCAACAGCGGATACTCCAGCCAAACGCATTTATCTTGCGGTGCAGCTGATGTATCTGTCGAGCGATATAGAGAAAATTAAGGACAACTACTTTACTCTGGTGAATGACATAATTCAGGCGGCGCCAAGCACGATCCCCTACGTGACCCGGGTCAGCAATTCGATCCTGGTTGGCGCCTTCTACAAGGCTCTGAAAGAAGCCAAGAAGCTCATCGAGTACGAGAGGACGCTGATCGGTCATGTACAAGCAGGCAGCGCAGGCTTACCAGAAGACGAGCCAGGTGGCGGTATCGCCACGGGAACTGGAGGCCACTCTTCTGATGAAAGCGGCGGCCAGACTGCAACTGATCAAGGATGAATGGGACGGGTCGAGTTTCGCCGAAAAGGACGACGCGCTCGCATACAACCGCAAGCTCTGGACCGTTCTGGTCACGTCTGCCACAGGTGCGGAAAGTCACCTTCCCCAAGATCTGAAGAACAATCTCGCCTCGCTCGGTGTCTTCGTGTTCAAGCACACGATCAACGTGCTCATCGACCCGGCGCCGGAAAAGCTCGACACGCTGATCTTCATCAACCGCAGCATCGCCGAAGGCCTGCGCGCCCAGCCGGCCTGACAGCCACGTGCTGATCGACATCTTGACGGGGCGCGTCCGGCGTCGTTCGGTGCCGTGTGCACGGGACGGCTGCATGATCTCAGCCACCGAAGATCGATTTCCCTGAATCTATTGAACCCGACCCGGCGCCGGCAAGCGCTCTGCCGGATCCCCGGCTAGATGTAATTGGTCAAAGAGAGATTGAGCACGATCGACGTCGCGCGATAGGACGCCTCGATGTTGGTCTGCATCTGCAAAAGCTCGATCGCAACGGTTTCCTTGTCGATCCCCTCGATCTTGTCGATCGTTCCAAGGTAGCTCGACTTCATCAGCGTGTGCCGGTCGGAGGTGTAACCGATCGTCTTGTAGGCGACCGCAATTTCGGTGGTGATACCGACAATGCCCGACCGGTCGGTGCCGAGCGGCTGGAGCGTCGACTTGAGATCGCCCGCCAGCGCGGAGTAGTAGTTTTCCGCAGTCGCGGTCCCGGACGAAAAGTCGGCAGCAACGAAGGTCGCCAGTGTCTTGACGACATCGGCGAGCCCCTGTTCGTTGGCGCGCACGCCGTAGCCGATCCGGAGGTTGTCATCGACGACGGCGGTCTTGTCGGTGCGCGCATTGGCGGTCGGCGTGTTCTCGCCGCGATACCAGGCGACTGTGGCGCTTCCGCCCGCGATCAGTCCCGTGGCCGTGTCGAAGGGGGGGCCAGCGACCCGCATCGGCTCGGCACCGCCGAACGTGTCGAAGAACGAGTCGGCCGCCCATGTGTCCGACGCCGCCCGCAGGCTGGTCTGCGCCTCCTCCTGAAGGGCAGCCGTAACAGCCGCGCGCAGATTGGCCGCGGTCTCGGCAAGATCGTTGCCGATCTGGAATACCCCCTCCCCGCCGGCGCTGGCGCTGGCCGTCAGGTCCACCGTGACGAGTCGTCCGTCGGGCGGCAGGGCGAGTTCGATGGAAATCGTTTCGCCCGGCACCGGCTGGCCCGAGAATTCGACGTCGAAACCGTCCGGATCGCCGCCGAGCGGACCGGTGATCGTCACGTTGGAAAGCGTCGACGTCACGGCCGAAATATCGAAGCCGAAGTCGTGGGCGCCGTCTTCCGTGACCGAGAAGGTCGACGTCAACGGATCACCGAAGCCATCGAGAACCGTCGTCAGGGCCGAGACGTCCAGCCGGCCCATGCCCCCTGCCCCGAGGTTCGCCTGAGCGAACTCGTCGAGGACCGTCAGCAGACCGGCCTTGCCGTCGCGGCCATGCAGGATCTGGTCGACTTCAAGGACCGGGTTGGTGTTGGCATCGCTGCCGCCGAACAGGTAGTGGCCGCCGATCTCCGCGTTGAGCAGGCTGATCACCTCGTGCAGCAGGATTTCGGCCGTCGCCTGCGTCGACGTCTGGCCATCGGACTGGAGCTCGAAATTGTTGAGATCCATTGTGTCCTTGGCTTCGATGCGCAGCTTCTCCATGCGATCGAGCGTCAGGTTGAGTGTCTCAATGTGCAGCTTGGCCATCGTGATGGTCTGCTCGTAGGATTCGATCCGGGTCACCTTCTGGGTGAGTTCCAGATCGAGGAGCCGCTGGTTGCCGATGCCGCCGTAGGTGGTCGCTTTCTTGCCGCTTGCCAGTTGCGCGGTCTTCTCCGTCATGCTGTTGCTCAGCTTCGACAACTGCTGGGTCAGGTAGGTGCGCGAGGTGGTGATCGTGCCGTAAGCCATGACAAGTCCTAGACCGAGTTCAAGAGAACGTCGAACATTTCCTTCGCTGCCTGCATCACCCGTGCATTTGCCGCGTAGGCATTCTGGAGTTCGATGAGGAAGGCCAACTCCGCGTCGACATCGACGGCATAGCTTTCCTCGTAGCGGATCGCCAGGTTGGAGGTGATCGTCTCATGCGCCTGACTGGTCAGCACCGCCTTCTCGGACTGCTCGCCCTGAAAGGCGACCACCTGGTTGACGTAGTCGAGCATAGTGCCCTTGAACGGATCCCCGCCACTGCCGATGCCGGCGGCCGGATCGAAGGTGATCGTCGTCGTGGCGAGCGCGTCGAGAAGGTATTGCGGCCGCGAGGAATCCTTACCGGAGTTGGCCGCCGGCACGGTCTCGTAGATGACCAGTTGGGACGGGTCGTTGATCACCGCAGGATTCAACCGGATCGAGCCTGCAAAGCCGGTCTTCTGGCCGCCGCCTTCAAGCGCGCCGGTATAGAGGCTCATGCCGTTGCCGGCATCGACGAACAAGGCGAGGCCTAGGCCCTGGTTGGCGGGGTCCGTGACCGTGACATTCCCCGACAGACTGCTGACGACGGTGTTCGTCCCCGTATCACCGAGCACCACGAGGTTGCCGAGGCCGTCGTCGCTGACGTTGAGATCCGTGGCCGAGAGGGCCGCGATGATCTGGGTGACATAGCCGGCAGGAACCCCGCCGGATATGTCGATGCCGTAGACCGTGTCGCCCGCGGTCGGCGTCGTTGCACCGTCGAGTGGCAGCAGCGACGGATCCTCTACAGCAACGAAGGTAACGGTCTGTGTCGTACCGGCGGAATCGACGTAGCGGAGCGAGACCGTGTTGCCGGGCTGCAGACCGGACAGGTCCAGCTCATAGCCGACGTCGGTGCCGTCGGTGGCGTCCTCGCTGGCCACGGTGACGTTCGAGAAGGCAAGTGAGAGTTGCGCCGCGATCTCGTCGAGCTGGGCCTGCGCCTGGACGAGCGCGTCGTCGCGCAGTTCCAGCAACGCCATCAGCGAACCGGAGCTTGAGGAGGCGCCGAGGTCGTAGCGCGTGCCGCCGTAGGTGGTCACGGTGATGCCGCCGCCGGGCTGACCTGCGCCGAGCGTGCCGGTGGGATCGAAGGACAGGCTCGAGGCGTGGCCGTCGCCGTAGAGCATCTGCCCGTTACGGGTGTTGATCTGCAAGCCGCCGCTGCCATCCTGGGTGATGCTGATGTCGGCATAGCCCGACAGTTGCTCCAGATAGCGGTCGCGCTGATCGACAAGATTGGCCGTGTTGGCGCCGACCGCCTTCGCCGCCTCGATCTTCTCGTCGATGAGTTCGATCTGGCCAAGCAACTGATTGACCTCGCCGACCTGCATGCGGATCAGGCTGTCGGTTTCCTGCCGCATCGACTGGAGTAACTCGTAGGACGAATTGAGCTGGCGGGCGAGCGTGTCCGCGACGCTGAGGACCTCCTGGCGCGCAGCGTAGCTGTCCGGCGTGTTGACCAGCGTCGACAGACCCGCGGTCAGGTCCGACATCAGCGAGGGCAGCGACGACGAGTTGTCGATGGTGCCGAAGATCTCGTCCAGCCGCTCGGTGTAGGCCGCCACGGTCTTGGAATAGTTGGCATCCGCCAGACTGCCCCAGTAGGCGGACTGGATCGCCTCGTTGACCTGGCGGCGGATTTCGGTCGACAGGATGCCGGAAACGTTGCCGCCGTTGTCGAAATAGACGTGGGCGCTGACTGATTTCGTCGTATAGCCGGCAACATTGGCGTTGGCGACATTGGCTGCGGTGACGTCGATCTGCTTCTGATTGTAGGAAAGACCGAACAGCGCCGTATGCAGGGCGGACGTCAAACCCATTCTAGCGCCTCCTGAAACCTAGGAAATCCGGCCGCGGATGCCTCGACCGGACACCCGCAGCCGGCGGTTCCGCCGTTACCGTACCATGTTGAGTGCGTCGTTCAGCATCTGGTCGGCCGAAGTGACCACCTTCGAGTTGGCCGAATAGGCCTGCTGGGTGATGATCAGCTTGGAGAACTCAGCCGCGATGTCGGCATTGGAGGATTCCAGCGCGTTGGCGACGATCGTCCCCCCGTTGCCGTAGGCGGCTTTCCCGGAGCTCGGCGTCGCCGCGAAGGCGGAGCCGTCGACGCGGCGCAGGTTCTGGTCCGCCTGGAAGGTGGCGAGCGGGATCTCGAACAGGGATCGGGTCTGCTGGTTCGAATAGGAGGCGATGATCCGGCCCGCACCGTCGATCGACAGGCCCACGACCTGGCCGGCCGCGTAGCCGTCCTGGTTCAGGCTGACCGACGAGGCCAGACCCTTGGGGTCGGCATATTGCGTCAGCGAGCCCTTCTTGAAGGAAAATTCGATGTCGCCGGCGTTGACGCCGGCGACGGTCAGGTCGTCGATGACGAAGGAGGCGCCGCCTGCGCCGACGGTGTTGGTACCGGCCGGGGTCAGCGTGTCCATCACGCCGGCGGCGTCGAAGGTAACCTCACCGATCAGATACCAGCCCGTGACAGCGTCGCCGCCGCTGGAATAGTAGGCGTTCCAGGTGTTGGCCGCGGTTTGCGCCCAGCGGACCTCGACGTTCAAGGGCGTGCCGTTCTGGTCGTAGACGGTGATGGACTGACCGGAGATCGACGAATTGAGGAAGTCGTCGATATCCGCCACTGCGATGTCCGAAGTCGTTGTAATCGCACCGGAGGTATCGAGATACTGGCTGCCCGGCACCGACGTGTCGGCATTGTTCGTCTGCGGATAACTCGGCAGGTTGGCCTGATACTTGATCTCCGACGTCGCCTGCGCCGGCAGCGGCTGGCTGCCGATCTGGATCACTTCCGGATTGTCGCCGACCGCGTTGCCAGTACGCGCATCGAGCGGAAAGCCCATCAGATAGTATCCGGCAGAGTTCACCATGTAACCATCTTCGTTGAGTTCGAAATCTCCGGCGCGCGTATAGTATTCGGTCGTTGCAAAGGTCGTTTGACCATCAATTACCGCATCGGCCTGCGTCACAACGAAGTATCCAGCACCGTTGATTGCCATGTAGGTATCAACTTGCGAAGCAACGATATCTCCTTGCAGCGTATTGGTCGCGCGCGACGTGGCATAAGTCGTTCCTGCCGCCTGCCTCGCCTGCACGGCGCCAGTACTCGACACAAGATCCGAAAACGTCGTGTCCAGACGCTTGTAGCCGATCGTCTGAGAGTTTGCGACGTTGCCGGAAATATTCTCGAGTGCGCTCGCCTGCGCAGTAAGTCCGGAAGTTGCAGCGTTGATAGCCCCGTAGATACTCATCCAGATTCCCCGTCAGTGCCCAATGCACGCATTCAATGACTGGATTGGGGATCGCAAGCGTCATGCCAGTTTGAGCAAACAAATTTTATCGTTATATTTCAATTTATTAATGGGAATATCCGGATGCATGAAGACGTTCCGAAGGCAGACCTTTCCTGCCCTGCACGGAAAAAAATGCCCGGGCGGGCCGGCAAAACAGTCCCGGCACCCCCCTGCGGCAGCCTCCTGAGACAGGCCGGAAACCCTCCGGAAACCCTCCGGAAGCTCGCCGGAACCCTGCGGCCTGTTGCGCGCTCCTGCCGACCTTGCGCGGGCCGGGGCCGCACCCTACTCTCCAGCGCGGAAAGATCGACCAGAGAGGCCCGGATGCGTTTCGAGGGGACCAAGAGTTACATTGCGACCGAAGACCTGCGCGTGGCGGTCAATGCGGCGATCGCCCTCCAGCGCCCCCTGCTGGTGAAGGGCGAGCCGGGCACCGGCAAGACCGTTCTGGCCAACGAGGTTGCCGACGCCATCGGCGCGCCGCTGATCGAATGGCATGTCAAGTCGACCACCAAGGCCCAGCAGGGACTTTACGAGTACGACGCGGTGTCGCGGCTGCGCGACAGCCAGCTCGGCGACGAGCGGGTCAAGGACATCCGCAACTACATCCGCAAGGGCAAGCTGTGGGAGGCGTTCCAGGCGGAGCGGAGGCCGGTGCTGCTGATCGACGAGATCGACAAGGCCGACATCGAATTCCCAAACGACCTGCTGCAGGAACTCGACCGGATGGAGTTCTTCGTCTACGAAACCGGCGAGACCGTCAAGGCGCGCCAGCGGCCGGTGGTGATCATCACCTCCAACAACGAGAAGGATCTGCCGGACGCATTCCTGCGCCGGTGCTTCTTCCACTACATCAAGTTCCCCGACCGCGAGACCATGGCGGACATCGTCGCGGTGCATTTCCCCGGCCTGAAGGAGCGTCTGCTCAAGGAGGCGCTGACGCTGTTCTACGACATCCGCGACGTGCCGGGTCTGAAGAAGAAGCCCTCCACCTCCGAGCTGATCGACTGGATCAAGCTGCTGCTCAACGAGGACATCGATGCGTCGGTGCTGCGCGAGCGCGATCCCAAGCGCCTGATCCCGCCGCTGCACGGCGCGCTTCTGAAGAACGAGCAGGACGTCCACCTGTTCGAACGGCTCGCCTTCATGGCGCGGCGGGAAAGCCGCTAGCGGCATGGCCCGTCCGGTCTCCGACCGTCGAGCCTCCCCCTGTCGAGGCAAGGTCGCCGCGGCAGCCGCGCTGGCATGCGCCATCCAGATCCTGACTGCCGCGCCGGGCCAGGGAACCGGCAGCGACAGGTCTCGCCAGGTCCAGGGCGAATACGAGGTGGGCTGGGTGAACGATGCCCAGGGCATGCGCCACTACTCGGGCCTGAGTTGCCCGAACCGGGTCGGGACCATGACACGGACAAAGGTGCTCGCCGCCACAGACCGCCGCGCCGCCGGCTGTGTCTATGCCGGCGACGGCAGCTTCCAGGCCGTCGTCCGCCAGCACGTGAAGGGCACCGGCCGCTCCGATGCCACCGCCTTCGCCGAGCGGTACAGGGCCGCCGGCCTCGAGCAGGTGACGATGACAGGCATTTCCGGCAGCGGCGTGACTTTCCGCATGGGCGACGGCGACGGACGGACGACCTGCGAGACCTTGTGGCACCTCTCCGGCGCCTCGGCAGACTATACGCTCTGGTTTTCCTACAGCCTGCCGGAACATGGCACGGCGGTCGCACCTGCGTTCGAGGCATTTCAGAACACGCTCGCGCGGCAGAACTAGGTCCGTCCCGCGCGCCGGACCACGCAAGGCCGGCCCGAAGACCGCGACCAGCCCGAGCTGCGCTTGCCGGGGTGCCGCACGGGTTGGCCGGCCGCGACGAAGCGGGACCGTCCGGCTCCGCTATCAATCGACCCGGTCCCGCGAGAAGGCGTAGACGGCGCAGCCCGCGCCCAGCACCAGCGCGAAAAAGCCGAACAGAACGGAATAGGTCTGCACCGGATCCCCGCCATGAGCGGCCGACGCCGCGACCTGGACGCGACCGCTGAGCATCTGGAACAGGCCGACGCCGCCGATGGTGAACAGGTTGAGCAGGGTCACGCCGCGGCCGACCAGATGCGGCGGGAAGAACGCGCGGCCGTGGGCCATCATCATCGGGAACGACGACCCGAACAGGCCGACGCCAGCGATCAGGGCCGCCGCCGTCCACCAGCCGGAGGCGGGAAACAGCCACAGCAGCGCGAGACAGGCCGTGCCGGCCAGGTTGCCGACCAGAACCACGCCCTTACGGGTGCCGAACACGCGGTCGAGCGGCCCGTACAGGAAATTGCCGAGCACCATGGCGAGCGCCATCAGCAGCGTCACCTGACCGACCTGTTCCGGCGTCGCGTCGAAGACCTCGGCGAAGTAGGGGCCGGCCCACAGGCCGCGGATGCCGCCGGACGGCGCGTAGTTGACGACCAGCATGGGCACGATGAGCCAAATCGCCGGCGTGCGCAGGATGTCCCACATCGATCCGTCGTCGTCGCGCCGTTCGGCTCTGGGCGGATCCTGGACGAAGCGGAGCAAGCCGAGAGCCACTGCGAAGGTGATCGCCGCAAGCCCGATCACCGTCTCGCGCCAGCCGAACGCTTCGATCGCGACGGCCATCGGCAGGGCGGAGGCGAGATTGCCGACCGACCCCGCGCCGATGATCGCGCCAGCCAATGTGCCGAACACGGCCGGCGAATACATCCGGGCGAAGATGTAGAACGACGCCATCAGGACGGGCGAGCAGCCGACGCCGATCAGCATCATTGCGGCCGAGATCGCCCACGGGGATTGTGCAGCGGCAAACAGCAGGGCTCCGCCACCCCCGCCGAGCGCCAACAGCACCGCCGCAGTCAGCCGCGGTCCGACCCGGTCCAGCGCCCAGCCGACCGGCAGCTGCATGAGCGCGAAGGCCAGGAACCACAGGCCGGAGGCATCGGCCAGATCATCCGCCGTCACCCCGATATCCGCCTGCAGGACCGGAGCCATCACGGCGAGGAATGCGCGGTAAAACTGGCTGAGAACATAGGCGAGCAACAGGCTCGCGATTCCGACTCGCATGACTTCTCCTCAGGCTCGGAAGCGGGCCTTCCGTCGCGCTGGCTGCCGCCCACGGCCAATTCGCGCCGCCCGCACGCAGGTCACGGCCGGCCGGCGGCCGACATGCCCTGTTTTCCGCCATGAGCTGGCCAAATAATGAGCAGACCATGGCCGAGCCTCGCCGTCGATGCAACGGCGCAAAAACGTCCAAGGGCAATCGTCGGGGAAAACAGTTGCGCCGGCCCCCGGGTGCCACGTCAGGCACGCGCCGCGCCCCTGGCCGCGCGTTCGTCGATCCGGTCGGCAAGACGCAGGCGACCGTACTCGAACCGGGTCGCCAGGCGTCCGATCAGTCCGCCGCCCCAGCGCACGGCAAAGGGCGCGAACAGACGCCAGCGATCGTCGCCGTCGCAGATGCCGCTGGCGACCAGATCGGCCACCGTCGCCGACGTGTTGAGGCCATGGCCGCCGAGCGCCGTCGCGGCCCACAGCCCCGGCCTGACCGGACCGACGAGGGGCATCTTACGTACCGAATAACCCATCAGTCCCGACCAGGCATGATCGATGCGGACGTCGCCCAGTTGCGGAAAGACCTTCAGGATGTCGGCCTTGAGCAGATCGGCGAGCCTGGAGGGCTCGGACCGGCGGGTGGTGATCCGGCCGCCCCACAAAAGACGGCCGCCCGCCACGACACGGAAGTAGTCCCCGCAGCGGCGGGTGTCGGCGACGCAGCCGGGAAAGCGGATCGCTTCCGCAAGCCGCGCGCCGAGCGGCTCGGTGACCACGACATGGGTCGCCACCGGCAGGATCGCGCGGTCGACCGGGGCGTAGGTGTGGTGCAGGACCCCATAGGCGCTGGTCGCCAGCACGACTGTTTCGGCATGGACGACGCCGATGTCGGTCTCCACGCGCCATCCCGCGCCGATCCTGGCGATCCGGCTGACCGGGCTGCCCTCGAAGATCCAGCCGCCGGCCGCCTCGCAGCAGCGCGCCACCTCCTGCGCATAGGCGAGCGGATCGATGTGGAAGGCATCCGGGTCGAACAAGGCGCCATGATAGACCGGCGTCCGCAGCACCTCGCGCAGATGCTCGCGCGGCCAGAAGGCCTGTTCGACACCGTATTTCTGCGCCAGGGCGTCCCGGCTCCGCTTAAGGGCGCCGGTTCCGGCATGACGCAACACCTTCAGCTTGCCGCGCCCGGAAACGATGTCTTGCCGCCCCGACGCGACGATGGTATCGCGCACATAGGCGACGCCGGCGCAAGAGAGGGCATAGAGCGCCCGTGCCTGATCGAGACCGACCCGGCGTTCGAGCGTGTCGAGACCTTCCGAGAAGCCAGCGGACACGAAACCGGCATTGCGGCCCGAAGCGCCCCAGCCGATCCGTTCGCCCTCCAGAAGGATGACCCGCCTGCCGCGCCGGGCAAGCTCGCGTGCCGTCGTCAGCCCGGCGAGACCGCCGCCGATGACGCAGACGTCGGCGTGGGCACGTCCTTCGAGAGACAAACGCAGGGTGTCGTCGCCGATACGCTCGCGGTAATAGGACGCTGCATGCGCATTCGGCACGGACATCTACTCAACCCACCAACCACACCAGTCGAACACCCTTCTAGTAAAAGACTTTCCGACAATCAACTCCCTTACGGATATGCCGTTGCGTCAATTTTATGATGAGCAGACAAAAAAGACGATGAACTATATTTGGAAATGTTCAAAACTGCATGGCACGATATCCGAATGCTGAAATTTTAAACTTGAGTTCCGCCAGAATCTTTGCCCGGAACGCAGGGCGGCGTGACCGCTGTCGTGCATTCGTAGTTTGCCGAAGCCGGAAAACGCACGCAGACCATTTTCCGCCGGACAAGCGTGAACTACTGTCGTCGCATCGACGATCCGACCGGAAGGCCCTTCATGCTTCGTCTCCTGCTGCTGCGCCATGCCAAGTCCGACTGGGCCGATGCGTCCCTCGCCGACTTCGATCGCCCGCTGAACGAGCGCGGCGACCAATCGGCGGCCCGCATGAGCGCCTACCTCAAGGCAGAAGGCCTTTATCCGGACCGGATCCTGTGCTCGACCGCCCTGCGCACCCGCCAGACGCTGGCGCGGCTGCTGCCGGAGCTGCACCGGGACGCGGAGGTCAGCCTCATGCGCGCGCTCTACGATGACGGAGAGCTGGATTACATCCCCCATATCCGCAGCCGCGGCGGCAACGTCCGCACGCTGATGGTCATCGGCCACAATCCGGCGACCGAAGACACCGCCCGCGAGCTGGTTATCGAGGGACGGGCCGAGGACCTGCACGCGCTCAACGAAAAGTACCCGACCGGCGCGCTGGCGGTGATCGAGTGCCCGACCGAGACCTGGGCCGGCCTGACGGCTCAGACCTGCCGGCTGGAGCGCTTCGTCCGGCCCCGGCTGCTGGAGACGTGAGACCGCCGATTGCGGCACGCGGCCGGCGCACCTACATGAGCGCGCGGAGACGCCGACTTGATACGACTGACCCATCTCGCCGACGACGCGCGGCTGGCCCTCGAGGCCCTTGCCGATACGGCGAGCGACCTTGCCGTTCCCTCGCTGCGGCTTGGGGTGACCGGGCTTGCCCGGGCCGGCAAGACGGTGTTCATCACCGCGCTGGTGCATAACCTCGTGCATGGCGGGCGGCTGCCGCTGTTTTCCGCCGCCGCAAGCGGACGCATCGCCCGGGCCTACCTGCAGCCGCAGCCCGACGACCAGGTGCCGCGCTTCGACTACGAGGCCCATGTCGCCGCGCTGGTCGACGACCGCGTCTGGCCGCAATCCACCCGCCAGGTGTCGGAGCTGCGGCTCACGATCGAGTACGAATCCGCTTCCTATCTGTCGCGCCGGTTCGGCCGCGGCCGCCTGCATCTCGACATCGTCGACTATCCGGGCGAATGGCTGCTCGACCTGCCGCTGCTGAGCCGGGACTATGCCGCCTTCGCCGGCGAGGCGCTGCGCCTCGCAAGGGCCCCGGCACGCGCCGGCATCGCCGCCGACTGGCTCGCCGCCCTTGCGCAGACCAACCCCGACGCACCCGAGAGCGAGGGCGAGGCACGCCGGCTGGCCGGGACCTTCACCACCTATCTGGCCGCCTGCCGGGCGGACGAGCACGCCCTGTCGATGCTGCCGCCCGGACGCTTCCTGATGCCCGGCGACCTCGACGGTTCGCCGGCGCTGACCTTCGCGCCGCTCGACCTGGCGCGCAGCCCCGGACCGGGGCGGCCCGGTAGCCTGCGCGCGATGATGGAGCGGCGTTACGAGGCCTACAAGAAGCACGTCATCCGGCCGTTCTTCCGCGAGCATTTCGCCCGCCTCGACCGCCAGATCGTGCTGGTCGACGCCCTGCACGCGCTCAACGCCGGTCCCGGCGCCCTGGCCGACCTCGAGACGGCCCTCGCAGAGGTGCTAACCGCGTTCCGCCCCGGCCGGCGCAGCTGGCTCGCCTCGATCCTGACCCGACGCATCGACCGTATCCTGTTCGCCGCCACCAAGGCCGACCACCTGCACCGCGACGACCATGACCGGCTGGAGGCGATCCTCAGGCGGCTGGTCGCGCGCGGCATCGAGCATGCCGAGTTCAGGGGCGCCAGGGTCGACGTGCTGGCGCTCGCGGCGGTTCGCGCGACGCGCGAAGCGAGCCTGCGCCACGCCGGCCAGGAGTTGCCCGCCATCCTCGGCACGCCGCTGCCGGGCGAGCGCGTGAACGGCGACAGCTATGACGGGCGGACCGAAATCGCCATGTTTCCCGGGGACTTGCCGGAGGATCCGGACTCGCTTTTCGCAGTTCCTGAATCGGCTTCCGAAGAAGGTCGCGGCGGTGCGGCGAAACCGGCACGCGAAGACGTTGAAGCTGAATCGAAACCTGAAGCGGGCCTGCGCTTCGTCCGCTTCCGCCCGCCGAAGCTGGAGCGCACGGCGGAGGGCGTGAGCCTGTCGCTGCCGCACATCCGTCTCGACCGGGCGCTCGATTTCCTGATCGGGGACGGCCTCGCATGACCGACCCGACCCCCGCAAACGCCGCCCGCCGCCCGCCACGCAAGCCGACGGCGTTCCGCCTCGACGACGAGCGGGTGCGCTTCGACGCCGACGATCTCGGCGAGCCGCTGTCCGACGAGGCGCGCATCGTGCCCGCGCGCGAGAGCACCGACGAGGCGCCGCCGCCGGCGCCCGAGCCGGGCCGCGGGATCCGCTTCGGCCGCTGGCTCGCCGCCGGTCTCGGTGGCCTGATGCTGCTCGCCGCCGGGCTTGCCGTCGACGGCTTCGTGCGCGATCTGTTTGCGCGCACCGACTGGCTGGGCTGGACGGGGCTGGCGCTCGCCGGCCTGGCGCTCGCCGGCCTCCTCGGCCTCGCCGCCCGCGAGGCGGCCGGCCTCGCCCGGCTGCGCCGCATCGACCACCTGCGCGCGGCGCTCGCCGCCGCCGCCGAGGCCGACGACGCCAAGGCCGCTCGTGCCGCGCTGGCCGATCTCCTCGTGCTCTACGGCGAGCGGGCGGAGACCGCGCACGGGCGGGCAGCGCTCGCCGCGCACCTGCGCGAGGTGATCGACGGCCGCGACCTGGTCGTGCTGGCCGAACGCGAGCTGCTCGCGCCGCTCGACGTCACGGCACGGCGCCTGGTCGCCGACAGCGCCAAGCGGGTGTCGCTGGTCACTGCGGTCAGCCCGCGCGCGCTGATCGACCTGATCGTCGTGCTGGCCGAGAACCTCCGCCTGATCCGCCGCCTGTCGGCGCTTTACGGCGGCCGACCGGGCACGCTCGGCTTCCTGCGTCTTGCCCGCCACGTCGCCGCCCACCTGGCCGTCACCGGCGGCATGGCGGCGGGCGACAGCCTGGTCTCTCAGGTGCTCGGCCACGGGCTGGCCGCCCGCCTGTCGGCGCGCCTCGGCGAGGGCGTCGTCAACGGCCTCCTGACCGCGCGCATCGGCATCGCCGCCGCCGACGTCTGCCGCCCGGCGCCCTACATCGGCGGACGCGGGCCGCGCATCGCCGACTTCATGACCGACCTGGTCAAGACGCTGCCCGACGAGGGCAAGGAGACGGGGCGGCGCTGAGGCCCTCAACCAAGACCTTGGCAAGGCAACCGGCAAACAAAAAAGCCGTCGCGGAATCAGTTTGTTGATGCCGATCAACGATTGCTAAGGCTTTGTCTGCTAAAGGCGTGCCATTGCATCCGATTTCGGGGGGTACCGCACATGGCAGCAGGCAACGCAAACGGCTCGGCGAACGGGGCATCGGGCGCCCCACGACGCCCACGGACGCGACGGGCGGCAGCGCCCGCCGTTTCCGAAATCCTGCCGGCAGAGCCAGGGCCAGCAGAGCCGGGACCGGCGGACGCGGCACCGGCCGAGGCCGCGCCGGTCGCAAGCCAGCCGGTCGCAAGCGAGCCGGTCGCCGCAGAAACCTCCCCCACCGGCGGCGAGCTGCGCCACCGCCTGGCCGAGATGCGCCGCGACCCGGCCGCCATCCACCAGATGTTCGAAAGCGGCGAATACCCCTACGCGACCAGAATGCGCCGCGCCGCTTACGAGCAGCGCAAGGCCAGACTGCAGGCCGAACTGCTGAAGGCCCAGCGCTGGATCCAGGACAGCGGCCAGCGCGTGATCCTGCTGTTCGAGGGCCGCGACGCCGCCGGCAAGGGCGGCACCATCAAGCGCTTCATGGAACACCTGAACCCGCGCGGTGCCACCGTCGTCGCGCTGCAGAAGCCGACCGAGCGCGAGCGCACGCAATGGTTCTTCCAGCGCTACATCCAGCACCTGCCGGCCGGCGGGGAGATGGTGCTGTTCGACCGCTCCTGGTACAACCGCGCCGGCGTCGAGCGGGTGATGGGCTTCTGCAAGCCGCACCAGTACCTGGAGTTCATGCGCCAGTGCCCGGAATTCGAGCGCATGCTGGTGCGCGACGGCGTGCTGCTGTTCAAGTACTGGTTCTCGGTTACCCGCGAGGAGCAGCGGCGCCGCTTCATTGAACGCCAGACCGACCCGCTCAAGCAGTGGAAGCTGTCGCCGATCGACCTCGCCTCGCTCGACAAGTGGGACGACTACACCGAGGCCAAGGAGGCGATGTTCTTCTACACCGACACCGCCGACGCGCCCTGGACCATCGTCAAGTCCAACGACAAGAAGCGCGCCCGGCTGAACTGCATGGAGCATTTCCTCAACGCCCTGCCCTACCCGGACAAGGACCACAAGGTGGTCGGCGAGCCCGACCCGCTGATCGTCGGCTCCAGCCAGCACGTCATCGGCCGCGACCTCCACATCCTCGGCAAGTCGCTGCATCCGGACCTGAAGGGCGGACGCGGACAGGCGGCAACGCCGGCGTAGGCCAACGGCGGCGCGGGACGGCCGGCAACGCCCTCCCGGCAACGTTTTGCGGGCAGGCGCCGGGCAAGCCTCACCCGTCGGCAAAGGCGATCAACCGGCCGGCGACCAGCGCCGTGGGCCAGACGAGTAGGGAGAGCAGGCCGGCAAGCCGCGTGTGGCGCGTCTGCGCGCTGCCGAGCCACAGGCCGTGGCGCAGATGCAGTGCCAGGGCAGAGACCGTGCCGAGCCCGACCAGCGCCATCTTCGCCTGGAACGGCGCGAGCGACAGGTAGTCCGGCGCGCGCACCGAGAACAGCAGCACGCCGGCGCCGCTCGCCAGCACCAAGCCGCAGGCCGCGACCGGCACCAGCACCCGGGCGAGTGCCTGCACCGACACGCCGCGCCACAGCCCGACCAGCCGCAGGTCCATCGGCACGATGGCGCCGATCAGCAGGGCAATGCCGAGGACATGCGCGGCACTGACCAGCGCGTAGCCCCATCGTGCCGACCGCAGCCAGACCGCCGCGTCGGTGGCGGCGAGCCAGGCTGCGCCCGCCTGGACCAGTTCAGTCACGGCCGGGATAGAGGTCGTAGTCGCGTCCGCCGATACGGATCTTTTCGGCCTTCAGCAGCCGGTCGTCGAGGTTTGCCGACGGCTCGCCGATGATGGTGATCTCCGTGCCGACGGCGAGGTCGCCGTCCCTCAGGCCCGCCCGCTGGTTGCGCCACGGCTGGCCGACCTCGACGGTCCAGACGTCGCCCTCCGCGTCGACCTTCAGCATGCCATGCGGATTACCGAGCCGGACCTCGACGATGACGCCGACAAGCTGCAGGTTGCGGCCGGTGGTCCAGCTCCAGCCGTGATGGGCAGCCGCCGGATCAGCGCGAAGCCCCGCAAGCGCCACCAGCAGGCCGAAGACCAGGGTTTCACGTCGCATGGTGCCGTTTCCCTCCCGTTCGATCACCGGCGGGCATATAGCGCATGGCGCCGCGCCGGCCAGCAGGTCAGGGGCGGCGCCAGCATTGGTGCGCCACGTGCTCCAGTCCGCGAGGTGTGCGTCGGTCGGGTGAAATCCCCCTCGGCCAGTAACAGCCGTATATCATTGGCGAGTCATCGACTCCATTTTCACCCGAAAGGCGTTTCTCAAGTGGACATCCCCCGGATCTTCAACGTCACCGAAAGCGCTCACCGCATCCATAACCCGTTCACGCCCGAAAAGCTCGCCACCCTCGGCGCGGCGTTGCGTCTGGAACCAGAGACCCGTGTCCTGGACCTTGGCAGCGGTTCAGGCGAGATGCTGTGCACCTGGGCACGCGATCACCGGATTGGTGGCACCGGTATCGACAAGAGCCAGCTGTTCACCGAGCAGGCGAAGCTGCGCGCCAAAGAACTTGGGGTCGCCGATCGAGTCGAGTTCATCCACGGCGACGCTGCCGGTTACGTCGCCGATGAAAAGGTCGGTGTCGCAGCCTGTGTCGGCGCCACGTGGATCGGCGGGGGCGTCGCCGGCACCATCGCGCTTCTGGCGCAGAGCCTCCACACCGGAGGGATCATTCTCATCGGCGAGCCATACTGGCTGCGGTTGCCGCCCACGGAAGACATTGCCAAAGGATGCCTTGCCGGATCAATCTCCGACTTCCTCATGCTTCCCGGGCTTCTCGCATCGTTCCACACCCTCGGCTACGACGTTGTCGAAATGGTTCTGGCGGACCAGGACGGCTGGGACAGGTACGAGGCGGCCAAGTGGCTCACGATGCGCCGGTGGCTCGATGCGAATCCCGGCGACGATCTCGCGAAAGACATTCGCGCCCAGTTGAGCTCGGAACCCGAACGCTACGCCGCGTACACGCGCGAATACCTAGGCTGGGGCGTGTTCGCGCTGATGGCTCGGTGACGCATGACAGGCGGCATCCGACGGCGGCCACGTGGAGAAAGAGCGACGTCGCGAAGTCGACCTGAGAGCCCAGCGCCGCGCGCCTCGACAGCCCCTCCGGCAGCCGCTACCCTTCGCCCATGTTCATCTCCTTCTTCGCCGAGCTGAAGGGCGCCGGCCTGCCGGTGTCCCTGCGCGAATACCTGACGCTGATGGAAGCGCTGGACCTCGACCTGGCCGAACGGCGGGTCGAGGACTTCTATTATCTGGCCCGCGCCACGCTGGTGAAGGACGAGTCCAACCTCGACAAGTTCGACCGGGTGTTCGGCCATGTCTTCAAGGGCCTCGACCTGCTGTCGGACGCACCTGCCGCGGAGATCCCGGAGGACTGGCTCAGGAAGCTTGCCGAGAAGCACCTGAGCGAGGAGGAAAAGGCGCTGATCGAATCGCTCGGCGGCTTCGACACGCTGATGGAGACGCTGAAGAAGCGGCTGGAGGAGCAGAAGGAGCGCCACCAGGGCGGCAGCAAGTGGATCGGCACCGCCGGCACGTCGCCCTTCGGCGCCTACGGCTACAATCCGGAGGGCGTGCGCATCGGCCAGCACGAAAGCCGCCACCGGCGCGCGGTCAAGGTGTGGGACAAGCGCGAGTTCAAGGATCTCGACGACAGCGTCGAGCTCGGCACGCGCAACATCAAGGTGGCGCTGAAGCGGCTGCGCAAGTTCGCCCGCACCGGCGCGGCCGAGGAACTCGACCTCGACGGCACGATCCGCTCGACCGCCCACAAGGGCCTGCTCGACGTCAAGATGCGGCCCGAACGGCGCAACGCGGTCAAGGTGCTGCTGTTCTTCGATATCGGCGGCTCGATGGACGACCACATCAAGGTCTGCGAGGAATTGTTCTCGGCCGCACGCTCGGAATTCAAGGTGATGGAGCATTTCTACTTCCATAACTGCCTCTACGAGACAGTGTGGAAGGACAATCGCCGCCGGCACTCGGAGCGCATCGCCACCTTCGACGTGCTGCACAAGTATCCCGCCGACTACAAGGTGATCTTCGTCGGCGATGCCTCGATGAGCCCCTACGAGATTGCCTATGCCGGCGGGTCGGTCGAGCACTGGAACGAGGAACCGGGCAGCGCCTGGATGCAGCGGGTGACCGATCTCTATTCCAGCGCCGTCTGGCTGAACCCGGTGCCCGAACGGCACTGGGACTACACCCATTCGATCCGGATGATCCGCGAGCTGATGAGCGGACGCATGTTCCCGCTCACCCTCGACGGACTGAACCGCGCCATGAAGGAGCTGGCGCGCTAGCGATTTCCTGCCGACCGGCTCGTGTCGATCCGGTCGGACCAGGCTTCAGCCGGACCTGCTCAGCCCTTGTTCGGGCGCAGCACCATCACCGAACACGGCGCATGGCGCACGATATGGGCGGCATTGGAGCCGATCAGGTAGGTCGACAGCGCCGGCTTGTGCGAGCCCATGACGATCAGGTCGGCCTTGGCGGCTTCGGCCTCCTCGATGACCTCGTGATAGACCGAGCCGAGGCGGACGGCGACCGACACGGAGCCCTCCGGCAGGCCGAGGCCCTTGGCAAGGTCCTCCAGCAGATTCCGGGTCTCGGCGACGGCGGTCTTCTCGAAGTCTTCCGGCAGATAGCTGGCGACGAAGCCCTGGGTATGCGCGAGTACCGCGACCAGGCGGACCTTGCCGTCGTAGTCGCGCGCGAACCGCGCCGCCGTCTCCAGCGCCGGGGTCGAGAAGCTGGTTTCGCCCGGGTCGACCGGTACAAGAATGGTGTTGAACATCGTTCCCTCCTAACGGTTTAGGGCGGCCAACCTGCCATGCCGGACGAGGCCCGGCGTTGAGGAATGTCAAGTCCGGCGCGGTTCCTGGAAATATCGCCCGGGCGTGACGCCGAAGGCCTTGCGAAAGGTCGCGACGAAGGCGCTCGGCCCCTCGTAGCCGAGGCTGTGCGAGACGTCCGACACGCTGGCGCCGCCGGCGAGCAGCTCCAGCGAGCGGAACAGCTTCACCTGCCGACACCAGGTGCGGTAGGTCAGCCCGGTCTCGCGCACCATCCGCCGCTCGAACGAGCGCACCGACAGGGCGCTGGCCGCGGCGGCGTCGGCCAGCGCGGGAAGGTCGGCCGGACAACGCACGATCTTTTCGCACAGGGCGCGCAGGCGCAGTTCGCGCGGCATCGGCAGCCGCAGCGGCGAGGCAGGCAGCAGCGCCATCTGGTCGAGGATGACGGCGGCAAGGCGCGCCGCCGGGCCCTCGACCGTTTCGGCGCGCGGATAGGTCATGAACGCCAGGATCAGTTCCCTGAGCAGCGCGGTCATCTGGAGCACGCGCGGCTCGCCCGGCATGTCGGCCGCCACCTCGGCCGAGACATAGAGGTAGCGGACCTCGGTGTCGGTCAGATAGCGGGTCTCGTGGGCGAAGCGCGGAGGCAGCCACACGGCGCGCTCGGGCGGCACGAAGAAGGTGCCGACCTCCGTGTCGATGGCGATCGAGCCGCGCACCAGATGGAACAACTGCGCGACGTCATGAGCATGCCAGGCCGTGACCGCTCCGGCCGCCTCCTCGGTGGCGAGGCCGACGACCTGTGCCGGCAGTGGACCGGTCGGAAACCGGCGCAGGTCTGGATGGATCGGCACGCAGCCCCCAAGATTGACGTTTCGGCGACATATGATGACAAAACCGCGCTAACGCGCAAGGCCTGCGCGGGTCTATTGCTGCGATCGACGAACACCTCTCCCAGCTACGACGACCCAGACACCCGATGACCTACTTTTCGAGAAGCGCCGACCCGGCGGCGGCGACCGGCTGGCGGTCGCCCGCCGTGCTGCTGATGATCATGGCCGGCGCGATGCAGCTGTCCTTCGCCGGCTGGTGGAACCTGATGAACAATTTCGCGGTGCAGGAACTCGCCTTCACCGGCCGCGAGATCGGCATCCAGCAGTCGATCCGCGAGATCCCCGGTTTCCTGAGCTTCGCCGCCATCTACCTGCTGCTGTTCATGCGCGAGCAGACGCTGGCCTATACGTCTCTGGCCTTCCTCGGCATCGGCGTCGCGGTCACCGGCTATTTCCCGACCACGATGGGCTTCTACGTGACGACGCTGATCATGTCGATCGGCTTCCACTACTACGAGACCATGGCGCAGTCGCTGTCGCTGCAGTGGCTGCCCAAGCAGACGGCCGCCGCCAGCATGGGCAAGATCATTTCCGTCGGCGCCTTCGCCCAGCTGATCGCCTACGGCCTGATCTATTTCGGCTGGAAGACCTACGACCTGTCGTTCACCACCGTCTTCCTGATCGCCGGTAGCATGACCGTGCTGGTCCTGGTCTTCCTGCTCGCCGCCTATCCCAGCTTCCGGGAGGGGGTGCCGCAGCACAAGAAGCTGATCCTCCGCAAGCGCTACTGGCTCTACTACGCCCTGACCTTCATGTCCGGCGCGCGGCGGCAGATCTTCACCGTCTTCGCCGGTTTCCTGATGGTCGAGCGCTTCGGCTACGACGTCCATGAGGTCGCCGGCCTGTTCCTGGTCAACGGCGTCTTCAGCATGCTGCTGGCGCCGAAGATCGGCGCGCTGATCGTGCGCTTCGGCGAGCGCAAGGCGCTGATCGTGGAATACATCGGCCTGATCGGCGTGTTCGCCAGCTACGCCTTTGTCACCGACGCGACGGCGGCTGCCGCACTCTACGTGATCGACCACGCCTTCTACGCCATCGCCATCGCGATCAAGACCTATTTCCAGAAGATCGCCGACCCGGCGGACATCGCGCCGACGGCCGGCGTCGCCTTCACCATCAACCACATTGCAGCCGTCGGCATCCCGGTCACCTTCGGCCTGCTGTGGCTGGTGTCGCCGGCCGCCGTGTTCCTTGCCGGCGCCGCCATGGCCGCGGTCAGCCTGGTGCTGTCGACGCTCATCCCCGCGGAACCGGCTCCGGGCAACGAGGTCGCCCTGCCCTGGCGCGGCAGGGCGCCCCAGGCCGCCGAGTGAGCCGCTATTCGTGCCGCAGCGCCTCGATCGGGTCGAGGCGCGCGGCCTGGCGGGCGGGGAAGTAGCCGAACACCACGCCGACGAGGGCCGAGAAGACGAAGGCGACGGCGATGATCGACGGGTCGAGCACGAAGGGCATCTGCATCACGGTGACCGCTCCGGCGGCAAGGGCGATGCCGGCCAGGATGCCGAGCACGCCGCCGAACAGCGACAGCACCACGGCCTCGACCAGGAACTGCAAGAGCACCTGACGCTCGAGCGCGCCGATGGCGAGACGGATACCGATCTCGCGGGTGCGCTCGGTCACCGACACCAGCATGATGTTCATGATGCCGATGCCGCCGACCAGCAGGCTGACGGCGGCGACCGCGCCAAGCAGGCCGGTCAGCACGGTGGTGGTCGAGGTCATGGTCGCCACGATCTGCTTCATGTCGCGGACATGGAAGTCGTCGTCCTTGCCCGGAGTGATGTTGCGTCGCTCGCGCAGGATCGCCTCGATGTCGGCCTGGACCTTGCCGGTGTCGACGCCGTCGCGCGCCGACACGGAGATCATCGCGATGTCGGTGCTACCGAGCAGGCGGCGCTGGACGGCGCGCAGCGGCATGATCACCGTATTGTCCTGGTCCTGCCCGAAGCCGGTCTGGCCCTTCTCCTCCAGCAGGCCGACGACCTCGCAGGACAGGCCCCTGACCCGCATGCGCTTGCCGATCGGGTCCTGATTCTGGAACAACTCCTCCTTGATGGTCTGGCCGACGATACACACCGGACGGCCGGCCCGGAGGTCGCTGTCGAGGAACTCGCGTCCCCTGACCACCGGCCAGTCCTGGGTGACGAAATAGGCATTGTCCGTGCCCCACACGGAGACGGTGCGGTTCTCGTTGCCGACCACGGCGGTGGCGCTGGTGGAGACCGTCGGGGCAACGGCGCGCACGCTGTAGAGCTGGGCGCGCAGAACCTCGACGTCGAAGCGGTCGAACGCCTTGGCGTCGGTGCGCACGCCGCCGGGCCCGCGTTCGGCGACACCCGGACGCACGACCAGCAGATTGCTGCCGAGACGGGCCAGGCTGGCGGTGACCTGGGCAGTGGTGCTGTGGCCGATCGACACCATGCCGATCACCGCGGCGACGCCGATGACGATGCCGAGCACCGTCAGCGTCGAGCGCAGGGCGTTGCGTCGGATCGCCTGGAACGCCAGCTTGATCGTTTCCCACCACATCACGCGACCACCTGGTTGAGCCTGTCGCTGGCCACGCGGCCGTCGACGAACTGGATCGTGCGGCCTGCGAAGGCGGCCATTTCCTTCTCGTGGGTGACCATGGCGATGGTGATGCCGCGCTCGCGGTTGAGCCGCACCAGCAGTTCCATGATCTCGCGGCTGCGCGCCGTGTCGAGGTTGCCGGTCGGCTCGTCGGCGAGCAGCAGCACCGGATCGGTGGCGATCGCGCGCGCGATGGCGACACGCTGCTGCTGGCCGCCGGAGAGTTCCGCCGGCGTGTGGGTCTCGCGGCCGGACAGGCCGACCTGGTCGAGCGCAAGCAGGGCACGCATACGCCGCTCACCCGCCGGCAGGCCGCGGTAGATCAACGGCAGTTCGACATTGTCGAGGGCGCTGATGCGGGCGAGCAGGTTGAAGCCCTGGAACACGAAGCCGATGAAATGGCGCCGCAGCAGGGCGCGCTGATTGCGTGTCAGTGCCCCGACATCCGTGCCGTCGAACAGGTAGCTGCCCGAGGTCGGCGTGTCGAGGCAGCCGAGGATGTTCATGGCCGTCGACTTGCCGGAGCCGGACGGGCCCATGATGGCGACGAATTCGCCGCGCGCGATCGCCAGGTCGACGCCGTCGAGGGCATGGACGGCCGTCTCGCCGGCGCCATAGACCTTGCTCACCGACCGGAAGGCGATCAGTGGAGCCACGTCCTCGTGCGGGTCGGCTGAAGCCGGCAAGGTCACCTCCTACCGGCCGGTGCTCAGTCTGTCGACGATGACCGCGTCGCCCTCGGCAAGTTCGCCCTCGACGATCCGGGTCGAGACGCCGTCCGTGACGCCGGTCACCACCGGCACGGCGACGGGCGCGCCGGCGCGCAGGACATAGACCTGGCGCGTGCTGTCGCGGCGGACGTTCTCGCTAGCGGAGCGGAAGCGCGGCGGGCCGAACAGGTTGCGCAGCCCGATGCCGGAACCGGACGCAGCGTCCGTTTGCGGCGGCTCGTAGCGCAGTGCGACATTCGGCACCATCAGCACGTCCCTGGCCTCCTCGATGACGATCTCCGCGGTCGCTGTCATGCCCGGGCGAAGCAGCAATTCGCCGTTGTCGACCTTCAGTTCCGCCTTGTAGGTGACGACGCCCTCGGCGGATTCCGGCGCATAGCGGACCTTGTGGATCGTTGCCGGGAACACGCGGTCAGGGTAGGCGTCGACGGTGAAGCTCGCCGTCTGGCCCTCGCGCACCAGGCCGACGTCGGCCTCGTCGATGTCGACCCGCAGGTCCATCTCGCTGAGGTCCTCGGCAACTGTGAACAGCACCGGTGCCTGCAGCGAACTGGCGACGTACTGGCCCGGGTCGACCTGACGGTCGAGCACGATGCCGTCGATCGGCGAGCAGATGCAGGCCTTCTGCAGGTTGGTCTCCGCGATCTGGAGATCCGCCTTGGCGACCTCGATGGCAGCTTCGGCGCTTTCCACCCCGGCGAGCGCGCGGTCGTAGGCAGCCTGGGCCTCCTCCAGGTTGCTCTGGGCGACGACGCTGCGGTCCATCAGCCGGCGCATGCGGTCGAGCGCGCTGCGCTTCTCCTCGACCGTCGCCGTGGCCTCCAGCAGCGCCGCCTGCTTCGCCCGCAGGGACGCGCGGGCATGCGCCACCTCGGCATTCAGCTTGTCGGTGTCGAGTTCGGCCAGCACTTGGCCGGCGGCGACCCGGTCGTTGTAGTCGGCGCCCACCTTGCGGATCATGCCGGACAGCTCGCTGGAGATGTCGACCTGATTGGTCGGCTCGACGGTTCCCGTTGCGGTCACGGAAATCGTCATGTCGCCGCGCGTGACCCTTTCGGTAACATAACGCACGCCGCCTTCGGATCCGTCCATATAGGCGAAGCGGTAGGCGGCCGCGCCGCCGATGGCGAGCGCAAGCAGGATGTAGACGGCGCGCCTGCGCAGCCGCGACCGGCCGGTGGCCTTCTCCGCGCCGAGAACGGCAGCGATGCTTTCGTCCTGTTTCGGGTCCGCCTGCTTCGTCATTGACCACTGTCCCTCGAAACTGTCCCCGCACCGTCTCCCAGCCGGGAGCGGAGAACCATGATCTCAATCAACGATGCGGCCGGGGAGCGGCAACGGAAGAATTGTAAAGAAGTGTAACCGCTCGCGGCCGTACAGACGAGCCGCGGGTCGCGCCGACCCGATCGCGCGGCGCCAGGTCGGCCGCGCGCCGGAGTGCAGAGGCGATGTTCGGGTGACCTGCGCGGCGCGTCAGGCCTGGCGTTCGGGAACGTGCACGACGAGACCGTCGAGCGCCGCGGTGACCTTGATCTGGCAGGACAGGCGCGAGGTCGGCCGGACGTCGTAGGCGAAGTCCAGCATGTCCTCCTCCATCGGCTCGGGATGGCCGACCCTTTCGGCCCACGCCTCGTCAACATAGACGTGGCAGGTGGCGCAAGCGCAGGCGCCGCCGCATTCGGCCTCGATCCCCGGCACCATGTTCTTGATGGCGTTTTCCATCACGGTCGTGCCTTCGGCGGCATCGACTTCATGGCGGGAACCGTCGGCGGTGATATAGGTGATGTGAGGCATGGCAAGCGCGTCCGACCATTGGGAGAAGGCTGATCTTCCCCCGACATAAAGGTTCCGGACGAAAGGTCAAGAAGCCTGACCGGTCACGCGCCGACCAGATCGCGGATGAAGCCGTTAGCTTCCGCCACGGCCGCCTCGAGCGCCACCAGCGGCGGCACGCGCCCGGCGCGCAGTTCTGCCTCGACGCCTTCGCAGACGAAGGCGACCCGATGTGCGCCGATGCCGCGGGCCGAGCCCTTCAGCGTGTGCACCAGATCGGCACAGCTGGCGTTGTCGGCACAGCCCTCCAGCCGTGCCATTAGCGTGCCAGACTGCTTCAGGAACAGCCGCAGCACTTCCTGTTCGAGCGACCGGTTGCCGAGCGTGTTGGTGGCCAGGAAGACCAGATCGACCGGCGCGTGATCGCGTGCGTGCGGCCGGTGCTTGCCGGCGGATTGATGGACGGTCCGTGCCATTGCTGAAACCCCGTTGCTCAGGACCCGGAAGCGACGACTCGCGGCTCCGGTTCCGCTAGACGAGCGAGAAGCTTGCGGTCAATTCCGCAAAGGCGAGGTTAAGATCGCGGGGTGTCGCCGATGCACGCCGGCACCTGTCCCCAACAAAGTGAATCTTTGGTTAACGAGGGGAAAGAACTGAGCCGCTCAGCGCGCCCGCATCGCCCCAGGACCATCCCCGTCACCAGCCCCAGGCGCATCGGACCGCGCGTCGGCATCATCGGTCGAACCGGCGCCGAGATCCACAGAGCCGAGCGCCTCGACGCCCTTCCCGGTCAGCCTGCAAACCAGCCAGTCGGGTTTGATTGGATTGGAAAACCAAGGCTCTGCCCAGCCTGCGGCGATGCAGGCGCGGATCGTGCGGGCCGGGATCTCGCGGCCGCCCTCGTCGAACAGGGGCAGCTTTCCGCCGGGCTGACGAAGTCCCCGTTCCAGCCAGCGCCGCTGCGCCGCGCTCGGAGTCCCGGTGCGGGGAGTGGGCTGCGAAGAGGTGTCGCCCGCCTTCTGCGGGGACGCGGTCGCCGGTGCTTCTCGGGTCGGTTTTGCCATGGTCAAGCTGCCTCTTCGCTCCGATGCACAATGGCGTTTCTTGTTCATTAAAGGAGATTGTGCCATTAGGTTAAAGGATGCGGCAAGGTGGGGAGAAGGCTGTCCGACGATGCGTGGACGGCCGATGATGCGGCGCTCTTCTTGCCAAAACCGTCAGGCGGGCCCACGCGACACCAAGGTCGCATCCGCCCGGCGGACCGTTCGGCTGGCTTCGGCCGCCGTTGAGTAATGAGTACGGACGTGAGGCGATCCAAGATGGCAAATCCCCCGAAGGTGAAAGACCCGGCGGAAGCTGCGTTGTCGGCAGTTGAAGAGGCGCTCAAGCTTGATTTCGGCGGCCCCGAGAAGGGATCGGCAGACGGCACTGCGGCTCCCACGGCGGCGCTTGGCGAACAGGCCACGTCCGACAAGACATCGACCGGCACGTCCGAACGCGACGGCGGGGACTCCGGCACAGCGTCGCGCCGCCGCGGCCGGGGCAGCCGTCCGCCCGCGGCGAACGACGACCGGCGGACCATCGGCAACCTGATTTTCGCGCTCCAGCGCCGTCCGTCCACGGCGCCCTTCTGGGTCGCGCTGCTGCTGACGGTCGCCTGGGGGGCGGTCGGCTCGGCGCTGACCCTGTCCACCTTCGGCGACCAGATCGACGCGCTCACCGGCATCGAACAGCTTGCCGGCTCGCCGGCGCTGATCCTGGCCGGCGTCGGCGTCGTCGTGCCGATCCTGTTCTTCTGGGTCATGGCCATGATGATCTGGCGCGCGCAGGAGATGCGCATCGTCGCCCGCGGCATGACCGAGGTCGCCCTGCGCCTCGCCGAGCCGGAGGACATGGCCAAGGAATCGGTGCTCAGCGTCG
This sequence comes from Polymorphum gilvum SL003B-26A1, assembly GCF_000192745.1. Classification (NCBI taxonomy): domain Bacteria; kingdom Pseudomonadati; phylum Pseudomonadota; class Alphaproteobacteria; order Rhodobacterales; family Paracoccaceae; genus Polymorphum; species Polymorphum gilvum. The sequence continues at coordinate 1,608,165 of NC_015259.1, read as the reverse complement.
GCCAGGCGATCCGCCGCGAGGTCGCCGCCATGGGCGACGGCATCGAGCGCGCGATCGCGCGGGCCAGCGAACTCGAAGTGCTGGTCCACAACGAGGTGTCCTCGCTCGAACGCTCCTACAACGACAACGAACTGAAGATCCGCGCCCTGATCGAGGAACTGGTCAGCCAGCGCGAAGCCATCATCGCCAACGCCGAGCGCGTGCGCGAATCGATTTCCGGCGCCCACGAGCAGTTCGCCGGCCAGCTGTCGGTCACGTCCGAGGAGATCGCCCGGACCGTCGACAGCGCCACCGACCGGCTGGTCAATGCCGTCGAGGACCGGATCGCCGAACTGACCGGCACCGTCGACAACCGCATCGACACGCTGAGCGCAAGCCTGACCAGTTCCGGCAACGATCTTGTCGAATCGCTGACGGTGCGGGCGGACGACTATGTCTCGCGCCTGACCACCTCGGGCAGCGAAATGGTCGACAACCTGTCGCGCACCGGCAACGAGTTGTGGGAGACGCTGACGCTGCGCGGTCAGGAGGTCAATGACCGCTTCGCCGCGACGGCAAGCGACTTCGTCGAGACCCTGAGCGCACGCGGCGGCGAGATCAACGACACGCTGAACACCCGCACGCAGGAGTTCACCGAAGCGCTCGAGCGCACGGGCTCGTCGGTCGGCGACACGATCACCCGGCGCGGCGAGGAGATCAACGCGACCCTTGCGCTGACCAGCGGCCGCCTCATCGACACCATCACCGCCCGCACCGAGGACCTGATCGGCACGGTCGACACCCGCGTCACGGACCTCGATACCTCGCTCAGCCGCACCGGCGAGCGCGTCGTCGAGAGCATTTCGCAGCGCGGCCAGGAAGTCACCGACACGATTTCCGTCAAGGGTGCCGAGATCGTCGAGACGCTCGCCGAGCGCAGCACGGAAGTCGCCGAGATCCTGCGCGGCACCGGCGAATCCATCGTCGTCGACCTGTCCCTGCGCGGTGGCGAGATCGCCGCCAAGCTGGACGACACGGCGGCGACGCTGACCGAGACCATCACCGGGCGCGGCGGCGAACTTGCCGAGCGCCTCGGCTCGATCAGCGAACGGATCGAGACCGCCATCACCGTCAACGGCGCGGATCTCGACGATCGCCTCGCCGCCCGCGGACAGGAGATGGCGATGCTCATCGAGAGCCAGACCAGCGGCTTCCGCGAGACTCTCGAGGCCGCTTCGGCCGACATTTCCGCCACCCTCGGCCACCGCACCACCGAACTGGCGCAGAAGCTGGCCGAGACCGGCACCGAGTTGGCGCGTCTCATCGGCACGCGCGGCGAACGCGTAACCAGCGACATCGGCGCGGTCGGCGACAAGATCGCCGAAACGCTCGACAGCCGCGGCCAGGCCTTGCAGGAAGGTCTCGCCGCCCGCCTCGGCGAACTGGAGCAGATCGTCGCCGAACGCGGCAGCCACCTGGTCGAAGCCTTCGACGGGCGCTCCGAGACGCTGGCCCAGACGCTCGACCAGCGCCTCGCCACGCTCGACGCGACCTTCGACAGCCGCATCGGCAGCCTGGATTCCTCGCTCGACAGCCGCATCAACAGCCTGGACCTGACCCTGGAGCAGCGCACTGCCGCCTTCGAGGCGGCACTGGAAACCCGCTCCGCCCTGCTCGCCGACGCGATTGCAAGCCGGACCGAGACGCTGAGCTCGACGCTGGAGGAGAAGTCGCGCACCATCGCCGACGTGCTGGCCGACAAGTCCGACGCCATCACCTTCGAGCTCAGCCGCCGGATCGAGACGGCCGGCGAGTCCCTTGCCGAACGGGCCGAGGACGTCGGGCGCTTCATGGGCGAGCGTGTCGATGCGGCCGCCGCCGCCATGACGGAAAAGGCGGAGCATCTGTCGGAGACCATGCTCACCGGCACCGAACGGATCGACCAGACCCTGGATTCGCGGGCCCGCCAGATCAGCGAGACGCTGATCGCGCGCACCCGCGAGATCGCCAAGGCCTTCGTCGACGGTCAGGCGGAGATGACCAATGCCCTCGACAGCCGTCTCGACCAGGCCGGCAGCGTGCTGGCTCGCCAGAGCGCCGAACTGACCGAGTCCCTGTCCGAGCGCATCGCCGAGTTCAACGTCTCGCTAGGCGCCAAGGTGTTCGAGGTCGCCGAGACGCTCGACACCCGCGCCAACCAACTGGAAACGGTCCTCAACGACCGTCTGGCGTCGATCTCCGGCACCCTGCGCACGGAGGCCGAGCGCGCCCGCGACGCCCTCACCGACGCGATGGCGCAGGCGAGCGAGACGCTGAACGGCGAGAGCAGCCGCGTCCGCGACATGGTGCTGGAAGCGGTATCCCATGCCGCCGCCTCGCTGGCCGAAGAGCGCACCCGCACCGTGGAAACCGTCACCGGCACCTTCGCCGACGTCACCGGCAAGCTGTCGGGCGAAGGCGACCGGCTGCGCCAGCTCGTGCTCGGCGCCGTCGGCGAGGCCCGCGGGGTTCTGGTCGGCGAAAGTCAGAAGGCTGCCGGCGCGGTCAGCGCCGCGATGACCGAAGCCACCAGCGCGCTGTCGGGCGAAGGCAGCCGCGTCCGCGACCTGGTGCTGTCGGCAGTCGCCGAGGCGGCACGCAGCATGGCCGCCGAAAGCGAGAAGGCCCGCACGCTCTATGTCGGCACGTTGGCAGATTTCTCCGGTTCTCTGACCGGCGAGAGCGCCAGGGTGCGCGAGGATCTCGCCCGCACTATCGCGGAAATCTCCGGCAACCTGTCGGCCGAAAGCGAGCAGGCGCGCCTGACGCTGACGCGCACCGCAGAAGAGATGCGCAACCTGATGTCCGGCGAGGCCGACATCGTGCGCACCCGCGTCTCGGGTGCCGTGCAGCAGGCGGCCGAACTCCTGTCGCAGCGCGGCAACGCCGTCGCCAAGGAACTGCTGGACAAGGCCAGCGAGCTCAACGCCGCCTTCGGCACGCGCTCGGACGAGTTCGCGAAGCTGGTCGGCACCGACGGCAACGAACTGATCGCGGCCATCGAGGCGCGCGCCAGCGACCTGACCACCCGGGTCGCCGAGATCCATCGGGCAATCCTCGATGCGGTTGCCGTCAAGGGGCGCGAGGTCACCGACATCTTCGCCCAGAACGGATTGGAAGCGACCCGGTCTCTGGTCGACGCCGGCGACCGGATCATCTCCGGCATCGACGAGCGCAGCCAGCGTGCCGTGGCCATGCTCGACGAGACCAAGCAGCGCCTCGAAGCGGACGTCTCCGACATCCTGCAGCGGCTGGAGCAGTCCAACGCAACGCTGCAGGACGTCATGGCGAGCGCCGGCACCAACCTGTCGGAGATCGAGACCAATCTCGCCCGCCGCGCCGGCGAGTTCCGCACCGCCGTCGACCGCGCGGTGCGCGAGACCAGCGCCTCGACTGGCCTGATCGACGAGCAGGTCACTGCGCTCAAGGACGTCACCAACACGGTTCTGGCCGACATCAAGGCGCTCACGGCGCGCTTCGGCCAGCAGAGCCAGGACCTGACGGCGGCAGCCCGCCATCTCGAGGACACCAACCGGGCGGTCGAAAGCCGCGTCGGTGAACGCAAGACCGCCATCGAGGCGGTGGCCGACACGCTGCTGGCCAAGACCGAAACGGTCGACACGCTGATGCGCACCTTCACCAACACGCTGGCGGAAACCCTCGAGACCGCCGACGACAAGGCCCGCGAGGCCGCCTCCATGCTGGGTGCGGCAGCGGAAGCCGCCTCGCGCCAGGTCGCGGAGCAGTTCGAATCCATGCGGCTGACCGCCGGCATGGAAGGCCAGCGCGCCCGCGACGCGATCCGCTCCGTGCAGGACGAGATCATGGCCGAGATGGGCCGGACGGTGTCCGAGGCATCCGAGCGCTTCAACGAGGCGGCGTCGCGCATGCGCGACGTCGCCCGCGAGGTGCACCGCGAACTGGAAGCGACGCGCAAGGAACTGAAGGACGGCGTGCTGAACCTGCCGGAGGAGGCGGAGGAATCCACCGCCGCCCTGCGCAAGGTGGTCAACGAGCAGATCCGGGCGCTGACCGAGCTGTCGGAGATCGTTGCCCGCCAGTCCAACGCCCTCGACATCTCGCGTCCGCAGGAACGGGTCGCATCCGCCGCGTTCCCGGCATCGGGCCGCTCGTCCGCATCGCCGCGCAGCGAGGCGGAGCCGCGCTCCGCGGCAGCGCCGCAGCGGCCTGCCGAGCCGGCGCGCCGCACCCCGGCGCCCGAGCCCTCAGCAGGAGTCGGCACCGAGCCGCCTGCCAAGGGCTGGGTCGCAGACCTGCTGCGCCGCGCTTCGCGCGACGAGGAGACAGGGGCCGGAGCGAGCAAACCTGGCCGCTCGGCGCTGCACATGGTCGAGAGCCTCAACTCGCTGTCGATGGACATCGCCCGGGCGATCGACCACGAGACCTTCATCGACCTGTGGGACCGCTACAAGCGCGGCGAGCGACACGTGTTCACGCGCCGCCTGTACACCCTGCAGGGCCAGCAGACCTTCGACGAGATCCGGCAGAAATACGGCCGCGATCCTGAATTCAGGACCGCCGTCGATCGCTACATTACCGACTTCGAGCAGCTTCTTGCCCAGGTCTCGCGCAACGACCGCGACAACATGCTGGGCCAGACCTACCTCACCTCGGACACGGGCAAGGTCTACACCATGCTCGCCCATGCCAGCGGCCGCCTCGACTAAGGCGTCGCCAGCCAGAAAACGCGAAAGGAGGCCCGGCGGATGCGCCGGGCCTCCGCTTGTTGATGAACTTACAGCCTCTCCGGTGTCATTCCGGCCAAGCGGAGCACGAGCCGGAACCGGAGAGCCGCGGTGTCAACCATCTCAATGAAGGAGGCCGATAGGCCCCCGACTCACCGATCCCGCATCTGCGCTTCGCTGCGTGCGGGATGCGCGTTTGGAGGTTTGTCCGCAGTCGGACCCGGCGGAGATGCCGAACCTCCTGCATTCAGGGCTTCGAGAGGCGGCGGCCTACGGCTCACACCTTGTCGAGTACCCAGACCGCGATCTCGCGGAACACCTGGTCGGCGGCCCGGTTCATGGCCGCGACGGCCCTGTCGACCGTCGTGCCGCCGGCCGGGACCACGGCGGTGAACACACGCGAGGCGACGGTGCGCCCGTTGCGGTCATTGATCAGCTTGGCGGCAATCTCGACGACGGCGCGGTCCGGCCCGTCGATATTGAGCTCGAAGGAGCGCAGATCCGTCTGCAGCTGGAAGTCGATCAGCAGGCCCTCGCCCGGCAAACCGACGCCGCGCAGCCGGCCCGTGTTCTCCAGGGTCTGGACCAGCTTCGCCTGCACCACGTTGGGCAACGTATCGGCCCAGGCTGCCTGCGGGAAGTAGCTGTAGGCGGGGCCCTTGTCGACAACGGCGATGTTGCCGGTGTCGAGCGCCTTGAGCGCACGCGGCGCGGGCACCAGCACCTGGACGGGGCGGCTGCGGCCGTCGGCGATGTCGTCGGGTGCGGTCAGCCCGTAGAGAGCCGACGGGGCCGTGCTGGCGCAGCCGCCGAGAAGCAGCCCCACGCCCGCCAGGGCGAGCAGGCTCCGCCGCCCAAGTCCTTTCCCGACCTCGTCCATTCCCTCGCGCCCCCGGCTCCCTCGTTGCGCCTCAGTCATATCAGCGCCTCTGCCCGCCGCCAAACCGCGGCACGTCCTCGCCGCCGAAGATCACCCGGTTCGGATTGCGGTCGAAATTCTCGACCGCCCGCTGGATGCTGACGAAGGTCCGGTTGACCTGGCCGAGCGCGGCCGTCAGGTCGGCCGTTCCCTGGTTGGCGAATTTCGACAGCCCGCTGGCTATGCCGTCGGCACGGCTTTCGAAGGCCTCGGCCACCTTGCGGATCGCCTCGGCCGCCCGCGTCGCCTCGACGATGAAGCCCTCTCCGTCGCCATCGACCATGGTGCCGACCTTGCTGACGATCTCGTCGACCCGTGCCGAGGCGGCATTGAGATTGGTCGCGATCTGCTTCGCGTCGGTTATGATCTGGTCGACGTCGGCGGTGCGCGCCGACAGGTCGGCGGACATCTTCTCGATGGTGCCGGCGGCATTGCGGGCCGATGCGATGGTCGCCTCGATCGCCTCACCCTGACCGGACAGCTTTCCGGTGACCTCTTCGACCGACGCCACGATGTTGGATACCTTCTGAGGATCGATCGCCTGAACCACCTCGGTCGTGCGTTCGACGCCTGTGCCGATCTTGCCGACCACATCGCGCGCGCCGGCGATGAAGGCTGAAATGTCCTCCTCCCGGGCCCGTATCGACGACGATACGGAGCGGATATTGTCCATGGTCTCACCGGTGCTGGCAATCAGCGTGTCGAGTTCGGCAGAACGCTTCTCCAGAACCGCGCCCAGCGCACCGGCGCCGGCCACCGCCTTTTCGACGTCCTCCGGCCTGACGGCCTTGATCACGGCCTCGACGCCATCCATCCCGGCGTTCAGCCGTTCGGTGAACTGCTGCAGGTTGGCGGTCGCGCTCTCCGCCTCTGCCACCATCTGCCGAATATCCGGGGCGATCTCCTTGAGCGAGGCGGTGAAGTCGGTGACGTTGCCGACCATCTCCTCGACCTTGTCAGACGGTACGGCGGCGAGAATCCGCTCCCCCTGCTCGACGAGCCCCTCCATCCGTCCCGACAGACTGCTGAAGGCCTCCGTCGCCTTGCCGACGCTGGCCATGAATCCCTCGACGCCGTCCGCGTTCTCGGCCAGGGCTTTGGAGAAGGTCTCCACGTTCCTGACGATCTCCGAGATCGCCGGGCGGCTCTCCTGCAGCACGGAATTCAGGGTGTCGAGCGTGGTGTCGGCCTTCTTGAGCACGTCCCGGCCGTTCTCGAGGATGTCGTCGAAGAACGACCGGTCGGCATAGATCACCGGTTCGCTTTCCATGTCGGGCTGGATAAGCAACGGTGTCTCGGTCGAGCCGCCCTTGAGGTCGACATAGGCGACGCCGGTCAGACCCTGAAAGCCAAGTGTCGCCCGGATGTCCCGACGCAGGGGCGCGTTCGGGTTCACGCGGATGGTGGCAATGACCACCTGGGGATCCGTCTGGTCGAAGTCGAGACTGCCGACATCGCCGATCTTGATACCGTTGAACAGTACCTGACCGCCGATCGGCAGGCCCGTGACCGGACCAGGAAAGATCACCTTGACGTTGACGCTCTGGCGCGAATCCACCGTCGCCGCCAGCCAATAGATGAACACGAAGGCAGCGAAGAGGATGCCGAGGACGAACCCGCCGATCAGGACATAATTTGCGCGGGTTTCCATCAGAGCCCCTTCAAACCCGGCGCAGGGCGCGCTCACCCCGAAAATACGCCTTCACCCACGGATGGTCGCTGGCCATCATGTCGTCGATCGTTCCCGCCAACAAGACCCGCTTCTCGGCCAGAACGGCGATCCGGTCGCAGATCGAATGCAGGCTGTCCAGGTCGTGCGTGACCATGTAGACGGTCAGCCCGAGCGTCTGGCGCAATTTCGCGATCAGCCCATCGAACGCGGCCGCACCGATCGGGTCAAGTCCCGACGTCGGCTCGTCCAGAAACACCAGATCCGGATCGAGCGCAAGAGCGCGGGCCAGACTGGCGCGCTTGACCATGCCCCCCGACAGTTCCGACGGGTATTTGTCGGCTGCATCGCGCGGCAGACCGACCAGTTCCAGCTTCAGCCAGGCGAGTTCGTCCATCAATTGCTGCGACAGCGTGGTGTACTCGCGCATCGGCACCTGGATATTCTGCTTCACCGTCAGCGACGAAAACAGCGCGCCCTGCTGAAACAGCACGCCCCAGCGGCGCTCGATCTGGTTGCGCTGTTCCGGCGCAGCGGTGTCGAGATCCTGCCCGAACACCTCGATCCGCCCGGACCGGCGCGGCGTCAGGCCGAGGATGGCGCGCATGAGCACCGACTTGCCCGTCCCCGAGCCGCCGACGAAGCCGAGCACCTCGCCGCGGTAGACGTCGAGATCGAGATGTTCGAGCACCAGCTTGGAGCCGAAGCCGACCGTGACGTCGCGTGCGGCAAGGATCACCTCTCGGCTCTGGCCGGCAAGTGCCGGCGGCTGGTCGGTCCTTTGGCCGGCGAGTGCCGGTGCCTGGCTGGCAATGGTGTGCGTCGCGCCCATCGCCTCACCCTAGACGTCGATCGCCGCGAAGAAAATCGCGAACAGGCCGTCGACGACGATGACCAGGAAGATCGCCTTGACCACCGACATGGTCGTATGGCGGCCGAGGGAATCGGCCGAACCGCCGACCTTGAGACCCTCGACGCAGGCGATCAGGCCGATGATCAGCGCCATGAACGGCGCCTTGACCATGCCGACAAGGAAGGTCTGGAACGAGATGGCCTCCTCCAGCCGGGCCATGTAGGCGGCCGGCGGGATGCCGAGGTAGGACCAGGTGACGAGGCCGGAACCGAACAGGGCGGCGATGTCGGAGACGAAGGTCAGCACCGGCATGGCAACCATCAGCGCCAACAGGCGCGGCAGGATCAGGACCTCGGTCACGCTCAGGCCGATGACATGGAGGGCGTCGATCTCCTCCTGCATCTTCATCGATCCGAGTTCGGCGGTGAAGGCCGATCCCGACCGGCCAGCGACCATGATCGCGGTCAAGAGCACGCCGATCTCGCGCAGGACCAGCACGCCGGCGAGGTCGACGACAAACAGGTCGGCGCCGAACTGGCGCAGGTAGAAGCCGCCCTGCTGGGCGATGATCGCGCCGATCAGGAAACTCATCAGCGCGATGATCGGCACGGCGCCGATGCACGACTTGTCGAACTGGACCGCGATCGATATGCCGCGCAGCCGCCCGGGTCGGAACAGGACGCCGGCGACCACGACGCTGAGCGAGCCCAGGATGTGCATCATCGCCACGAGGTCCTTGCCGGCGTCGACGACATGGCGGCCGGTCGTCTCCAGGACGCTGACGATGGAATAGCGATACCGTTCCGGCGACCACGGCGGCGGGTGGTGGGCGTCGACCTCGGACAGCAGCAATTCGTACTTGGGCGCCACACCCGTCAGGATCACCCGCACGCCCGCGAATTCGATCCGGCCGCGCATGCGGTGGAGCAGCCAGGCGCCCGAGGTGTCCAGAACGGAGATCCCCGAAAGGTCGATCCGAACCGTTCCCACGTCGGAGGTGTCGATCACGCCGAGCGCGGCTTCGGCGTCCATCGCGGTGTGGATGGTCCAGTCGCCGGACAGGGCGACGGCGAGACGGTCGCCGTCGCGGCCGATCCTGCAGGCCGGCTTCGTGGGTTCATCCAGAAAGGCCATGTCGCGACGAGCACGCCCCCTTGCCGCTGTGAAGGACATCCTCGTATACCTGACAGGAAGGCTGGGCGTCCAGACGAACCGGCCCTCCCCCTTCTGCGACTGGACACCTGCCATGGATATTGCCCACCCATATCTGATGTTTCTCGGCGACGTACCGGACTCCCTGGCAGCGAAGACCGCCCTCGGTGTGGTCGACTGGCGCAGGGAATGGTGTCTCGGCCAACTCAGGCTGCCCGGCTGCCAGGCTGATGCGGGACTGCCGGAGATGGGCATCGCGGAAGCCGCGGCCAAAGGGGTGCGGACGATGATCGTCGGCGCGGTCAATGCCGGCGGGCGGCTGCCGGACCACTGGGTCGCCTCGATCGTCGCCGCGCTGGATGCCGGCCTCGACGTCGCCAGCGGCCTGCATGTCCGGCTCGGCTCGATCCCGGCCATCCGCGAGGCGTCCGAGCGCAACGGCCGCAAGCTGTTCGACGTGCGCCACACCAGTGAGACCTTCGCCACCGGCAAGGGCAGCAAGCGCAGCGGCAGGCGCATCCTGACCGTCGGCACCGACTGCTCGGTCGGCAAGAAATACACCGCCCTGGCCCTTGAGCGGGAAATGCGCGCGCAGGGCTACGACTGCGACTTCCGCGCCACCGGCCAGACCGGCGTGTTCATTTCCGGGCGCGGCGTCGCCATCGACGCGGTCGTTGCGGATTTCATCTCCGGCGCGGTCGAATGGCTGTCGCCGGCCGCCGCCGACAGCCACTGGGACGTCATCGAGGGCCAGGGCTCTCTGTTCCACCCCTCCTTCGCCGGCGTCAGCCTCGGGCTGCTGCACGGCGCCCAGCCGGACGCCTTCGTCGTCTGCCACGAGCCCACCCGCACGGCGATGCGCGGCGTCGCCACGCCCCTGCCGACGATCCGCGAGGTCGTCGACCTTACGATCCGCTGCGGCAGTCTGACCAATCCAGCAATCCGCTGCATCGGCATCGCGGTCAACACGGCCGCGCTCGGCGAGACGGAGGCGCGCACCTACCTGCTGAGCCTGGAGAGCGAATACGGCCTGCCGGCGACCGATCCGGTTCGCTTCGGCGTCGCCGGCATCGTCGCACGCGTCGCCTCGGAGTTCGGCACGCCATGACACGCATGCTTGAGGCCGTCCACGAACGCTGGGAGATCGCGGGCGGCTTCGCCATCTCGCGCGGCAGCCGCACCCATGCGGACGTCGTCGTGGCGACGATCCGCGACGGCGCGCACCTCGGGCGCGGCGAATGCGTGCCCTACGCCCGCTACGGCGAGAGCATCGACGGCGTGCTCGCCCAGATCGCCTCGACGGCCCCCCTCATCGAGGCCGGCCTGACGCGGACCGACCTGCAGGCCTTACTGCCCGCCGGAGCGGCGCGCAACGCGCTCGACTGCGCGTTGTGGGACCTGGAGGCGAAGCGTGCGGCCAGCACGGCAGCCGCCCTCGCCGGCCTCGCGTCGCTGAAACCGCTGACCACAGCCTTCACCATCAGCGTCGGCACGCCGGAGAAGATGGCCGCGGACGCCGGCAAGGCCGCGTCCAGGCCGCTGCTCAAGGTCAAGCTCGGCGGTGCCGGTGATGTCGAGCGCATCGCCGCCGTTCGTGCGGCCGCGCCGCAAGCGCGCCTGATCGTCGACGCCAACGAGGCCTGGGATCCGTCCTGCTTCGCCGACAACATGGCCGCCTGCGTCACCGCCGGCGTGGAACTGATCGAACAACCCTTGCCGAGCGGCGACGACGGCCTGCTGGCGACGGTCGCCCGCCCGATCACGATCTGCGCTGACGAAAGCCTGCACACACGCGACGATCTCTCCGCCCTGCGCATCCGCTACGACGCGGTCAACATCAAGCTGGACAAGGCCGGCGGCCTGACCGAGGCGCTGCTGCTGGCGAAAGAGGCGCGCGCGCACGGCTTCGCGGTCATGGTCGGCTGCATGCTGGGCACCTCCCTCGCCATGGCGCCTGCAGTGTTGGTGGCGCAGGACGCCGACTACGTCGACCTCGACGGGCCGCTCCTGCTCAGCCGCGACCGCGAACCCGGCCTGAGGTTCGAGGCGAGCCGCCTCTATCCGCCGGAGCCCGCGCTCTGGGGCTGAGACGCAGGCCCGTCCTTCGCCTCCATCGCCCGCTGCATGCGTCCCTTGACGACGGCGAGGCCGCCGAGCGCCGCCGCCGAGGATAGCGACATGGCCCAGAACGCCCATTCCGGTGCTGCCGCATAGAGCGGGCCGCAGGCCGCCATGCCGGCCGCCATCAGGATGCCGGTCGACGTCGCCGCCAGGCTCTGGCCGGTCGCCGCCCAGCGTGCGGGCACCACCTGCGACAGGAAGCCGACGGTGCCCAGATGCACGGCACCGAAACTGAGGCCGTGGAGACCCTGCAGCACGGCCATCGGGACCGGCGCCACCGCGAGCGGAAACAGGGCCCATCGCAGCACAGCCGCCAGCGCGCCGATGGCCAGCAGCTGGATCGGACCGATCCACGCCGGCAGGCGACCGGCGAAGGAGAACAGCGCAATCTCGGTGACCACGCCGAGCGACCACAGCACGCCGATGGCGGCTTCTGCGACCCCCGTATCGCGCCAGAAGATCGTGCCGAACGCATAGTAGGCCGCGTGGCTTCCCTGCAGCAGACCGATGACGGCCAGGGCGCCCAGGAACCACGGCCTTGCCAACACGGCCGGCTTCGCGCCCTGCCCGGCCGCCTCGTTCCGCTGCCCTCTGTGCATTGGCGGCAGCGTCGCCGCAACCACGCCAGTCGCAAGCAGGGAGAACAGGATTCCGGCAACGATCGGCAGCGTCGACCATGCCGCTATGACCCAGCCGCCGGCCAGATTGGCGACGATGAAGGCGATCGACCCCCACAGCCTCATGCGGCCGTAATCGCCGCCGTCCTCGCGCACAACGTCCAGCGCATAGGCATCGGCGAGCGGCACGATCGGGGACCAGAAGATCATCAGGCAGACGACGGCGGCAAGCGTCGCCGGATAGCCTGAGGTTGCTGCAAACAGGATGAGCGTGGCAACGCCGGCGAGTGAATAGCCGAGGATCGACAGCCGCCGTCGCCCGGTCCGGTCGGACAGGCCGGTAAGGATCGGGCCAGCCGCGATCCTGGCCGCCGTCGCAAGTCCCAGGATGACACCGATTTCCGAAACGGAAAGGGAGCGGGCCGCAAGCACGAGCGGAAAGAACGGCAGGAAAAGTCCCATGCCGAGGAAGTGGACGGCGAACAGGCCGCTCACCCGCGTCGACAGGCCGGATGCCGTTTGCTGCATGGAATGCGTCCGAAATCTGAGAACCCAAAAATTTCTTAACTCTTTGGGCTTTAACATTTGTCCGAGTGTCGACCCTCCGGCGAATCGGCGGACGGCGGCGTGGCGAACAAGGCATCGAGACATTTACGATGGCATCAAGCGAACCGCCAGTCCTGATCCAGGAAAACGAATACAACACCCTCGAGCAGACGCTTTCTGAGTCCGATCGCGGGCGGCGATTCCTGGCGGAATACCTGCGCCGGCATCGCAGTTCGGAGACGACGTCGATCCTCGACGCGATCGGGCGGCTGGAAAGGCTCATGCGCCGCGAGCGCACGGTGCCTGATCTCGACCGCATCCGGCTCGACATCGCCGACATGCACGAGGCCATCGAGCGCACCAAGCGCGAGATCGCCAACATCAAGCAGGAGGAGGCGGACGGTAACCGCTTCACCGACGCGTCGCTCGAACTCGATGCCATCGTCACCCAGACCGAGGGCGCGACCCAGGACATCCTCAACGCCGCCGAGAAGATCCAAGAGCAGGCGTGGATCCTGCGCGAGGCCGGCGCCGACGAGACCGTGTGCGACGAGATCGACGCCAAGGCGACCGAGATCTTCATGGCCTGCTCGTTCCAGGACCTGACCGGCCAGCGCACACAGAAGGTCGTCCAGGTGCTCCGCTACCTCGAGAGCCGCATCAACCTGATGATCGGCATCTGGGGCATCGAGGAGGTCACCGCGGAAGAAACCGCCGGTCCGGTGGACACGCGTCCGGATGCTCATCTGCTGAACGGACCGCAGCGGGCGGGCATGGGCGTCAGCCAGACAGACATCGACGACATGCTGGGGGCAGAGGCCACGGCAGCCGATCCGACTGCCGACATCGACTTCGATTCGATCGACATCGGCGACGACGAGCCGCATTCCGTCGACGCGGACGCTGACGCATCGCTCGGCCTCGATCCGGGCGACGATACCTTCGGCTTCGATCCGGGCGAGGAACTCGACGCGGCGACCATCGATTCCATCTTCGACGAGACGCCGTCGTCCGAGGACACGGACGTCGACGACCTCGACCTGTCTGGAGAAATGGACGAGGACAAGATCGCCAAGCTTTTCGACCTGGTCGGCAAGGCCGCCGAGTCCTCCGCGGATGCCGCCTGGGAGGAGGAAGAGGAACGCGCGACGGTCGATCTTGTCGACGACGATCCGCTCGCGCAGCTCACCGAGGCGGAACGCCAGTCGCTTTTTAGCTGAGCCCCGGATTTCCGACTGACGAAAAGGCGCTGCATCCCCTGCGGCGCTGAGGCTGCCGACGACCTCCAAACGCGTCATCCCGCACGCAGCGAAGCGCAGATGCGGATCGGTGAGCCGGGGGCCTCTCGGTCTCCTTCGTTGAGATGGTTGACGCCGTGGCTCTCCGGTTCCGGCTCGCGCTCCGCTTGGCCGGAATGACAGCGGAGAGGCTGCAAGTTTGTCGGCACTCTGGGCGCCGCATCCCCTGCGGCACCTTTCGTTTAACCCTGCAACGACGAGGCTTGGCCGGGATCAGCCGGCGAGGACCTGCTGGAAGAAGGTCTTCGCCTGAGAGCCAAGGGTATGAGCCTGGCTCCTGAGATCGGCCGACATCGTCGAGATCTGCTCGGCGGAGGCGCGCGTCCCCGTCACCGCACCCTGGACCGCCACGACCTCCTGCGACACCGTCGCCGTGCCCGCAGCCGCCGTCTGGACATTGCGCGAGATCTCGCTGGTCGCGGCCATCTGCTGCTCCACCGCCGCCGCGATCTCCGAGGCGATCCGGGCGACCTGCTCGACGGTCTCGGTGATCCGCTGGATGTCGTCGACCGACTGGCGCGTCGCCTTCTGGATGGCCGCCACCTGCTCGGTGATCTCCTCGGTCGCCTTGGTCGTCTGGCTGGCCAGTTCCTTCACTTCCGCCGCCACGACGGCGAAGCCGCGGCCCATCTCGCCGGCGCGGGCCGCCTCGATGGTGGCGTTGAGCGCCAGGAGGTTGGTCTGCCCGGCTATGTCGGAGATCAACTCGATGACCGAGCCGACGGTCTCCGCCGCGCCCGACAGGCTCCGGACCGACTCGTTGGTGCGCCGCGCACCGTCCAACGCCTCCTGTGATATGGTGCGCGAGGCGATTGCCTGGCGACTGATCTCGGCAATGGACGCGGTCATCTCCTCGGTCGCCGCGGCGCTGGAGTGGACGCCGCGCGAGGTCTCCGCGCTCGAGCGCTCCATCGCCTCGACCCGTACGCTCGTCTCGCGCGCGACACCGGTCAGGGCGCCGGCGGTCTGGCCAAGCGCCTCAGAAGCGTTTCCGAGGGCCTGCAGCGCACCGTTCATGACGGCGTCGAAATCGCGCACGGCGAGCTTGATCTGCTCCTCGCGCGCCATCGCCCGCTCGATCATCGCCTCGCTGTAGGTCGAGATCGCCATGTCCATGTCCAGCAGCACGACCTTGGTCACCACGCCGGTCAGGCGCGCCGCCTTCGGCCCCGAGAAGCGGTGCCTAGCGCCGAGCACGCCGATCAGCTTGGTCAGGATGTAGCCGTAGCCGCCGATGTACCAGCTCGGCTCAAGCCCGATCCGCACATGCGCCCGTCCGATGCGCAAGGCACTCTCGTAATAAGCCTCGCCGAAACCGCCGCAGAACAGCTGCTTCCAGTGTTTCAGCTGCGCCGAGACCAGCCGGGCTTCCTGCCCGCCGGCGATCGCGGCAAGCGTCGGAACCCGCCTGACATGATCGTAGAAGCCGTTGAGAATGTCCGGCAGCGCCGGTTCGATCAGAGCCCAGATCTCTTTCGCAATATGCATTTCGTCGCGACCGATCTGCAGGAAGGATAACCGGTCGGCCATGGACTGGGTGGACATTCGTACTCCATAAAAAAAATCGCGCACAGGCCACCGCGGCAGCGACATCTGCTTTCGATATTAGCGACCAACCGTGCGAGCCCAACAGGGCGGCTTTTAAGTATATTCTTTCAATGAATCGTTAAGCGGACATTTAAAATACAAAAGCCGGAACAAAGTGAAAGACGCAGAGTAATATAAATTAGCCTAGAGGATGATAAATAATAAATCTGGTAAATGCTATGGAATATAAATTAAAATTGACATCGTGAAAAATAAGCTAAAATCAAAAATTACATACAATAGGAAATGGGAAAATAATAAGAAATATGCACCATATATTCCGCAGAGGAAGATAACTCCGAGTGCGGCAGCGGTCAGAGCGCCAGCGCCAGCGCCCGCATCATCATCTGCGGATCGACGTTGCCGCCGGACAGCACCAGGGCAACGCAGGAACACGCCGCCGGAACCTTGCCGCCAAGCACAGCGGCGAGCGCGACCGCCCCGCCCGGTTCGACGACGAGCTTGAGTTCGCTGAAGGCGAAGGCGACGGCCGCAAGCGCTTCCCGGTCCGATACGACGAGACCCGAGGCGCGGCGGCGGCTGAGGATGGCAAAGCCGGTTTCGCCGGGCCTCTCGGTCAGGATCGCGTCGCAGACCGAGCCTCCCGTGCGCGCGTTTTCCAGCCTGCGGCCGGCGGCAAGGGAGCGCGCATAGTCGTCGAAGCCTTCGGGTTCGGCAGTGAAGACGCGGCACGCCGGCAGGTCGTCCTCGAGCGCAAGCGCGATGCCGCCGGTCAACCCGCCGCCGCCCGTGCAGGAGACGATAGCGTCCGGCTCGACGCCAAGCTCGCGTGCCTGCTCGGCCATTTCAAGGCCCACGGTGCCCTGCCCGGCGATCACGCCGGGATCGTTGAACGGATGCACGAAGGTTGCCCCCGACGCCCGGCACAGGTCGGCGGCGATCGCCTCGCGGTCCTCTTCGCCGCGCCGGTAGGTGACCACCTCGGCACCGAGGCGGCGCGTGCGCGCCAACTTGATCGCCGGCGCGTCCTCCGGCATCACGATCGTCGCCGGCATGCCGAGCAGGCGCGCCGCCTCTGCCACGCCCTGGGCATGGTTGCCGGAGGAACAGGCGACGACGCCGGCAGCCCGCCGGTCCGCGGGGATCATCGACAGGCGGTTGAAGGCGCCGCGGAACTTGAACGAGCCGGTGCGCTGCAGGCATTCGGGCTTGACCAACACGCGTCGCCCTGACGCCTCGTCGAGGACGGGAAAGCTCAGCAACGGCGTGCGCACGGCCATGCCGCGCAGGCGTTCGCGCGCATTGAGGATGTCCTGCCGTGTAACCGCCTCTGCCATCGGGTGCCTCCGTGCCGTATCCTTCCGCACGTATCAGCGCCCGCAGAGCTTGGCAAGCAAGGCAACGGAGGCCGGTTTCAGGCCGCTCCGCGACAACCGGCCGCCTGCTGGGCGGCCAGGACATTGGACAGGAAAGCGTCGGCGCTGGCCGCCCAGGTGTAGTGCAAGGCGACCCGGCGGCAAGCCGCGCGCGAGACCTCAAGCGCATCCAGCGCCGCCTGGCGCAGGTCTTCCGACAGCACGCCCGCGTCGGTGCCGCCGATCACGTCGAGCGGCCCCATCACCGGGAACGCGGCGACCGGAATGCCGCAGGCCAATGCCTCCAGCAGCACGTTGCCGAACGTGTCGGTCAGCGACGGGAACACGAAGACGTCGGCGGAGGCGTAGTGGCGGGCGAGATCCTCGCCGACCTTGGGCCCGGTGAACAGCACGTCCGGGTAGGCCTTGCGCAAGCTGTCGAGTTGCGGTCCGGCGCCGACCACGACCTTGCTGCCCGGAAGATCCAGATCGAGAAAGGCGGTGATATTCTTTTCCACCGCCACGCGACCGACGTTCATGAACACCGGGCGGGGCAGGTCATCCGGGAGCACCGAGTCGTGGTAGGGCTTGAACAGCGTCTCGTCGACGCCGCGCGACCAGCGCATCAGGTGGGTGAAACCGCGTGCCCTGAGATCGTCTTCCAGCGAACGGGTCGCCACCATGCAGCCCTGGCCGGCGTTGTGGAACCGCCGCAGCCAGGCGTAGGACCACGACAGCGGGACCGGCAGCCGCGCGGACAGGTATTCCGGGAACCGTGTGTGATAGCTGGTGGTGAACACCCGGCCGGTCTTCAGCGCGGCTGCGCGCGCCATCATGCCGAGCGGCCCCTCCGTGGCGATGTGGAGATGGTCGCACGCCGCCGCCTCCACGCGCTGGAGCACCGTGGCGGCGGTGGTCAGGGACAGGCGGATTTCCGGATAGGTCGGGCACGGCAGGGTGCGGAACACCGCCGGCGTCAGGAACTCGATGCGCAGTCCGCGCGCGCGCAGTTCCTCAGCCGTCCGCTCGAGCGAGCGCACGACGCCGTTGATCTGGGGATGCCAGGCATCCGTGACGATCAGGATGGATGTCATGCCGCGACGGGGCGCTCCTGCACCGGCGCAGGCAGGCTCCCGGCAACCGTGCGGTCGCTCCATCGGATCACCTCGAAGGTCCCGTCGTGGTGTTCGGCAACGGCCGTGCAGCTTTCCACCCAGTCGCCGGTGTTGATGTAGTGGATGTCGTAGGCGTCGTGGCTGGCCGCATGATGGATGTGGCCGCAGATCACGCCGTCGGCGCCGCGCCGCCTGGCTTCCTCGGACAGCGTCTGTTCGAACCGGCCGATGAAGTTGACCGCGTTCTTGACCTTCAGCTTCGCCCAGGCCGACAACGACCAGTAGGTCAGGCCGACACGGCGGCGCATCGCATTCACGGTGGTGTTGAGCGCGAGCGCGGTTACATAGGCCCTGTCGCCGAAGAAGGCCAGCCACTTGGCATGGCGGATCACCACGTCGAACTGGTCGCCGTGTATGACCAGATACTGACGCTCGTCGGCCGAGGTGTGGATGATGCTGTCGGCGACCTCGACGCCGCCGAAATGCGTGCCGAGGAAGTCGCGCAGGAACTCGTCGTGATTGCCGGGGATGTAGACGACGCGGGCGCCCTTGCGCGCCTTGCGCAGGATCTTCTGGATGACATCGTTGTGCGACTGCGGCCAGTACCAGGCCCGCTTCAGCCGCCAGCCATCGACGATGTCGCCGACCAGATAGATCATCTCGGCATCGTTGTGCTTGAGAAAATCCAGAAGAAGATCTGCCTGACAGCCTCGGGTACCGAGGTGAATGTCGGAAAGGAACAGGGCCCGGTAGTGCCGCGCTTCGTCACGCGCCGTCATCATCTGCACTCCCACATCAGAATTGTGCGGGTTAGACGCGATTCAGGTTGCAGGAATATGACACTGCGCAGCGAACACCTGATTTCCGCAGCGTCCGCCGCCGCGGCCTGACCGAAGCGGACCGGGCCGGCCTTGCCCCCTCGCCGCCAGCGCGCCATTGTGCGCCCGCTTCCCCTCGACTGGAAAGGACCATTGCAATGGATTTGGGTATTTCCGGGCGCAAGGCCATCGTCTGCGCCTCCAGCCGCGGCCTCGGGCGCGGCTGCGCCTTGTCGCTCGCGGCGGCCGGATGCGACCTCGTCCTCAACGGGCGCGATCCGAACACCCTGGAACGGACCGCCGCGGAGATCCGCGCCGCCTACGGCGTGCGCGTCGACGCGGTGGCCGCCGACATCTCGACCCCCGACGGCCGAGCTGCCCTCATCGCTGCCTGCCCGGCTCCCGACATCCTGGTCAACAACAACGGCGGTCCGCCGCGCAAGGACTTCCGCGAGCTCGATCGGCAGGCGATGCTCGACGGTGTCGTCCAGAACATGGTGACGCCGATCGAACTGATCCAGGCGGTGGTCGACGGCATGACGGAGCGGGGCTTCGGCCGCATCGTCAACATCACCTCGATGTCGGTAAAGATGCCGATCGAGGGGCTCGACCTGTCCAGTGGCGCGCGCGCCGGCCTGACCGCCTTCCTCGCAGGGGTCTGCCGCACCATCGCCCACCGCAACGTGACCATCAACAACCTGCTGCCCGGTAAGATGGATACCGACCGGCTGCGCGGCGGCTTCGAGCGCACCGCCTCGCTGTCCGGATGCAGCGTCGATGCGGTACGTCAGGCGCAGGCGGACGAGATCCCGGCGCGCCGCTTCGGCACCGCGGAGGAATTCGGCGAGGTCTGTGCCTTCCTGTGCTCGCAGCAGGCCGGCTACATCACCGGCCAGAACATCCTCATCGACGGCGGCCTGTTCCCGGGCGCGTTCTGAACGCCGCGACGACCGAACGGCAAAGGCCGGCGCCCGCGCCGGCCTCCTGACTGCCGACAAACCTCCAAAGGCGTCATCCCGCACGCAGCGAAGCGCAGATGCGGGATCGGTGAGCCGGGGCCCTCTCGATCTCCTTCATCGAGACCATCGACACTGCGGCTCTCCGGTTCCGGCTGCAGCTCACGCTTGGCCGGAATGACACTGGAGAGGCCGCAAGTTTGTCAACAAGCTGAAGGCCGGCGCACGCGCCGGCCTCTTTCGAACCGCGGTCCGGCGGCAGCGCCCGGCGCGTCCGCAACCCCGCTCATTCCGCCGATCTGTGGGATCCGCCCCAGCGATAGCGCAGCGACGCGGTGAAGATATCGACCTGGCTCGACACGTTCGACACATAGGTGCCGATCGAGGCGTTGTAGTCCTGGTGACCCGGGACGATCCGCACTTTCGTGCTCTTGGGGATGATGTGGGTGTAGCCGAGGTCGAAGGACAGGTTATCCCTGACCGTGTAGCTGAGGCCTGCGGACAGCCACAGGCGATCGTTGTCCGGCAGGCGCGTGGAGCGGATGTCGAGGTCGATCGGCGACAGCTCGTAGGCAACGCCGGCGCGCAGCGTCAGCTTGTCGTTCCAGTCGTATTCGCCGCCGAGGGCGAAGAACCAGCCGTCATCGTAGTTGAATTTCAGGTCCGGCGTGCCGAGGACGGACACCGGCAGCGCAGTCGCCCCGGTCGGACGGGTATGGATCGTGCCGAGCCGGCTCCAGTTCGTCCATTCCACGGTGCCCGCGACGCGGAACGCCTCGCTCACGCGCTGGGAGATCGACAGCGTCACCATTTCCGGCGTCATCAGCTTTGCCTTGATGTCGGTCGAGGTCGCGCCGAAGGCGATCGGGCCGGGCAGGAAGCCCGACGGCAGGATGTACTGCCCATTGAGCTCATGTGACACCGCCGAGCGGAAGCCGAGGCCGATTTCCGTGCCTTCGATCGGCTTGAAGGTGACGCCGGCATTGAAGCCGAAGCCGATGTCGTCGCCCTTGACCTCGGCGGTGCTCGCCGTCGGCGACAGCGGATACGCCGATTTCAGGCGCACCTGGAAATACTGTACCTGCAGACCGACGCCGACCGAGATCATGTCGTTGATCTTGTAGCCGACCATCGGGTTGACGTTGATCGAGAATACTTCCGACGACCGGCCGTACCACTTCGCCGCCCAGTCGATGTCGGGCTTGGTGGCCAATCCGTAGGGCGCATTCACGGCCAGGCCGAAGAACAGGGAATCGCTGAACTTGTAGGCGGTGTAGCTCGCCGGAATGAAGGCATCCGACGCCATCTCGCCGCTCGCCGCCGTGCTCGAGGTCACCCAGGCCGGCGCCCCCCCGCCCGCGTGAACGTCCCATTCATCTTCGCCTGTGGAAGGATCAGGGAATTGTGCGCCTCGACGGTGAAGCCGTCGCCGGCTCCGGTGATGGTCGCCGGATTCCAGAACACCGACGAGATCGACGGGCCGGAAGTCGCATTTCCAGCAAACGACATCCCCTGGTAGTAGCTGCTCTGCTCGCGAAGCGCAAAGCCGCCTGCCGCTGCGTCATCATACGAAACAGAAAATATGATTGCCACACCGCAAAGCATTGCGGCGCCGTTTAAGCGCATCATTTTGAATTTTCCTCCCAGTCGTTCTTCAGATAAGCGGAAGTCGACTTCGTCAAAGACCGTCATCGAATTGGTCAGAAAGTTCAATTACCAAGATGCGCAACCAAAATTTTCTTGTGCACTGCAATATCCGCTCAGAGATCAGGAGATTTCCTAACGGCACCCCATCTTCGGAGTGCAGTCATTCGGACCGATGCAGGCAAAACGGGTCCGCTTTCGACACGGATTGCCTCATTTGCCTAAAATATAGGCAAAATGCGCGGAGCGATTTTAAGCTGAATTTTCAGATTGCCGTTGCTGATTTGCAACATCACTCCATAGTCCGCAGAAGCGAACCGACCCGGCCGCGACCGGCTTGCGCGCCTGCCGCCTACCACTCATGATCCGGCCCATTCGCTCAAGACCGATTGCCGGCCGCAACGGCCGGGGGAGGACCTCATGAAACTTTGCCGCTACGGCCCTGCCGGCTCCGAAAAGCCCGGACTCATCGACACGGACGGCCAGCTCCGGGATCTTTCCGCCCATGTCGCCGACCTCGACGCGGCGGCCTATGATATCGCCAATCTCGCCCGCCTCGCCGCGCTCGATCCGAAGTCGCTGCCGTCGGTCGAGGGCACGCCGCGCCTCGGCGCGCCGATCTCGCGGCCGGGCCATTTCATCGCCATCGGCCTGAATTACGCCGACCACGCGGCGGAAGCCGGCCTGCCGATCCCGGCCGAACCGGTGGTGTTCTCCAAGGCGCCGAGTTGCCTCAACGGCCCGAACGACGACGTGATCATCCCCAACGGCTCGACCAAGCTCGACTGGGAGGTGGAACTCGCGTTCGTCATCGGCAGGCGCGCCTGGCAGGTCGACGAGGCCGCCGCCCTGTCGCATGTCGCCGGCTACACCGTCTGCAACGACATTTCCGAGCGCGCCTGGCAGATCGAGGGCACGGGCCAGTGGATCAAGGGCAAGAGCGCGCCGACCTTCGGGCCCCTCGGTCCCTGGATCGTGACCGCCGACGAGATCGCGGACCCGCAGGCGCTCGACCTCTTCCTCGATCTCAACGGCCAGCGCATGCAGACCGGCAGCACGTCGACGATGATCTTCTCCGTCGCGACGATCGTCAGCTACCTGTCCAGGCTGATGGTGCTCGAGGTCGGCGACCTGATCACCACCGGAACGCCGCCCGGCGTCGGCATGGGCAGGAAGCCGCAGCTGTTCCTCAAGCCCGGCGACGTCATGCGGCTCGGCATTCCCGGCCTCGGCGAACAGGTCCAGACCGTAGCCGCCGGATAGCCCTCGTCGGAACGCCGCGTCGGCGCTCCGGCACGGCCGCCCGTCAGCCGCCGTCGCGCGCGATCAGGTAGCGGCGCACCGACACGTCGCTCCACGGCGCCAGGCGCTGGAGCGCGGCCCGGAAGCTGTCGTAGACCTTGCGGCTGAGCGGATCCTTGTCGGCGAACTCCGCCAGCACCTCCGCCGACGTCGTGCGCATGGCGTCGAGCACTGCGGACGGATAGAAACGGATCTCGACGCCGTCTTCCGTCCGCAGCGCCTTCAGGCTGACGGCGTTCATCCATTCGCTTTCCGCCAGCGCCCGGGCGTTCTCCGCCTGGCACGCCTCCAGCACGATCGCGCGGAGATCCTCCGGCAGGCCCTCCAGCGCGGTCTTGTTGAGCAGCGCCTCGCCGGTGCCGTTCGGCTCGTGGAAGCCGGGCGCGTAGTAGAGCTTGGTAACCTTGTGGAAGCCCATTGCCCGATCGCTCCACGGTCCGAGGAACTCCGTCGCGTCGATCAGGCCGGACTGCAGCGCCGGGAAGATCTCGCCCGGTGCCAGGCTGACCGGGGTCGCGCCGAGCCGGCGCAGCACCTCGCCGCCGAGCCCCGGCATGCGGATCTTCAGCCCCCGCAGGTCGTCGAGCGTCTCGACCGGGCGGGCGAACCAGCCGCCCATCTGAACGCCGGTGTTGCCGGCCATCACCGGCTTGATGCCGAACGGCGCATAGAGTTCGTCCCACAACGCCTGGCCGCTGCCCTGCTCGATCCAGGTGATGTGCTCCTGCGGCAGCAGGCCGAAGGGGATGGCGGTGAAGAACACCGCCGCCGGCATCTTGCCCTGCCAGAAGAACGAGGCCGAATGGCCGATCTGAGCGGTGCCGGAGGAAACCGCGTCGAACACGCCGAGGGCCGGCACCAGTTCGCCGGCGGCATAGAGGCGTACGCGCATCCGCCCGCCGGACAAGAGCCCGATGCGGTCGCAGATCCGCTGGGCGGTGACGCCGGGACCCGGCAGATCCTTCTGCCAGGAGGTGACCATCTTCCATTCGATCGTCGCCGCCGCCTGCACAACGGTCGGCGCGGCGAGGCCGCTGCCGAGCGCTGCGCCCGCCAGACACAGGGCCCCGCGCCGGCTGAGCCCGGTCGCCGTCGCCCGTTCGCCGGAAGTCGTGTCGTGCTCAGTCATCCGCCTTCTCCCAGATTGCGTGGAAATGATGCACCGGCCCGTGTCCGGCTCCGATCGACAGCCGGTCGGCAGCGCGGATCGCCGCCGTCACATAAGCCTTCGCCGCGCCGACGGCCTCCGTGAGGGCAAGTCCCCTGGCCAGGCCCGCCGCGATGGCCGAGGACAGCGTGCAGCCGGTGCCGTGGGTGTTGCGCGTCTCGTGCCGCGGCGCGCTGAACCAGGTCTCGCCGCCGTGGGTCGCCAGTAGGTCGACGCTCTCGCGGCCCGAGCCGTGGCCGCCCTTGAGCAGGACCGCGCGGGCGCCGAGTTGCAGCAGCGCGTTCGCCTGGCCCCGCATCGCGTCGCGGCTGTCGGCGATGTCGGTCTTCAGCATGCGCGCAGCCTCGGGCAGGTTGGGCGTGATCACCAGCGCCCGGGGTACCAGGTCGTCGATCAGCACGGCGACCGCCTCGGGCACCAGCAGCGGATCGCCGGATGCCGCCACCATGACCGGATCGAGAACGATGGTCTGCACCGCATGGGCGTCGAGGCCGTCGGCAACCGCGCGTATCACCTCCGGACGCGACAACATGCCGATCTTGACCGTATTGACCTTGATGTCGCCCAGCACCGCGTCCATCTGGGCGCGAACGAACTCCGGCGGCACGTCATGAATGGCGCTGACACCGAGCGTGTTCTGCGCCGTCAGCGCGGTGATCACGCTGGCGCCGTAGACGCCCAGCGCGGAGAACGTCTTCAGGTCCGCCTGGACGCCGGCGCCGCCGCCCGAATCCGAACCGGCGATGGTCAGGGCGATAGCAGTCATGGTCCTTCCTTCCTGGTCTTGCGCATCCGTCTCAGCCCGCCCTCAGCCGTGCGGCGATGATCTCGGCATCGAGCGCATGGAGCGCGTCGAGGAACGCCGGCACGAAGCTCCCTGGTCCCCGGGCCTGCGCACCGGCGATCTCTCCGGCGATGCCGAAGACGGCAAGACCCGCCGCCGCCGCCAGCAGCGGATCGGGCTCGACCGCGAGAAACGCGGCCAGTACGGCGCCGCCCGCACAGCCGGTCGCCGTCACCTTGCCCATCAGCGGGTGGCCGTTGTCGAGCCTCAGGGAGCGCCTCCCGTCTGAGACCTCGTCAACCGCCCCGGTCAGCGCGATCCTCGCCGCCAGCACTCGTCCCGCCGCACGCGCCTCCCTGCCTCCTGTCAGTGCCGCCAGTTCGGCCGCGTTGACCCGCAGCAGCGTCGGCGACCGGGCGAGAAGGTCGCGCGCCAGATCGCAACGCACGGGCGAGCGGTCGACGAACACCGGGTCCAGCACCCAGGGCTTGCCTGCCGCTGCGGCGACATCCAGCGCCAGCGGGATCGCCCGGCGACGCGTGTCGTCCAGGGTGCCGAGATTGACCAGCAGTGCGTCGGCGCCTGCCGTGAAGGCCGGCACCTCCTCGGGCGCAATGGTCATCGACGGGATTGCGCCGAGCGCCAGCAGCACGTTGGCGGTGAAGCTCTGGGCAACCGCATTGGTCAGGCAATGCACGCGCGGCACGCGTGCCCGCAGCCGGTCGAGCGCAGTCGCGGCGAAGGCCGCGTCAAAGCCCGGGGCGCCGTTCATCGGCTCCTCCCCCTGCGTTCGGTCAATCGGGAAACTGCCGCCGTGCGGCGCGTCCGGACGCTTGCGACGCCCATGCGACTGTCGATCATCCCAAATCCCTCCGCCGGCATGACCCGGATCAGGTTCAAGGAGTTGGCGGATCCGCCTCTCAGCCCGCGCATCGGCGCCGGGCACCCCCATGAGACGGCTCAAGAGCTAGCAAGCCGGCCGGGCAATTGCAAGCCTTGCCGGGCCGTCCGCGCCGCCGGCGTCATTGACTGCGCGCCCGGGATGCGCGATGTCCAAGGAAAGGCATGACCAGTCGGAGCGCGCCATGAAGCCGTTTTTCATCATGATCAAGTGCAACCTCGGCGAAACCTACAAGGTGGCCAATGCCATCGCCGATGCGGAGATCGCCTCGGAAATCTATTCGACCAGCGGCGACTACGACCTGCTGGTCAAGGTCTACATCGAGGACGAGTCCGACATCGGTCACTTCGTCAACGAGAAGCTGCACACCCTCGGCGGCATCCGCGACACCCGCACGATCATCACCTTCAAGGCCTTCTGATCGTCAAAGGACAGCCCATGGCCCGATCCCTGCTTCGATCCGCGCTGCTGGCGAGCGCCCTTCTCGCTGGTCCGGCCTGCGCCCAGGGCATGCCGCCCGAGCAGATCAAGCAAATCGTCGAAATGACCAGAGCCAACTGGGTCAGCTTCCGTGACTGGGACGGCCGGCTGCTGATCTATTTCACCCACCTCGAGGCCTGGAAATGCGGCATCGACGTCGTCTTCTACGGCTTCGACGACGGCCCGCTCGATCGCATGTGGGAGCTCGAGGCCTGCGATCCCGCCGCCCCCAATGCCGTGACCAGGGATATGCCCTATCTCTCCCTGCCGGCTGGCAGCGTGCGCAGCATCATGGTGCAGCTCATCTACAAGGACGGCACGAAGAGTTCCCCGGAAACCTTCGTCTACAATCCTGCCACGGCCCGCTGAGGCGACCCTCTCACACCTTCGACGGCGTCGAGGCTCGCCGGTCCCTGGTACGGTCGAACCCGAGCCGACGCTCACGGAAGATGACGAAGATACCGGCCGCGATCACGATTGCGGCGCCGATGATCACCTCGGCCACCGGAACCTCCGAGAACAGCAGCCAGCCGAGCAGGACGGCCCAGATCATGTTGGCATAGTCGAACGGTGCGATGGTCGAGGCGTCGGCGTAGCGGTAGCTCTGCGTCATGATGATCTGGCCGAGGCCGCCGGCCAGGCCGACGAACACCAACAGGCCTGCGGTCTCCCAGTCCGGCACCACCCACGCCCAGGTCGGGTCGATCCACCCGAACGGGATCGTCAGCAGCGCCAGCAGCGACGCCGTGCCGGAAAACCAGGTGACGATCGTCGCCGTCCGCTCGGTTTCGCACAGCTTGCGCACGAAGATCATCGCCAGGGCGGAGAAGAAGGCCGCCGCGGCCGCGCAAAGCGCCCCGAACCAGGTCGATCCGGAAATCGCGGTCGCGCCGATGTGTGGCGACAGGATGATCAGGATGCCGAGGAAGCCGACGCCGACCGCGCTCCAGCGGAACACGCGGACCCGCTCGCCCAGGAACAGGAAGGCCAGCACGACGACGAACAGCGGCGAGGCGAAGCCGATCGCCGTCGCGTCCGGCAGCGGCAGGAACTTGTAGGACGTGAAGGACGCCAGCATGGCCGTCATGCCGACCACGGCCCGGCCGACATGCCCCCACGGCTGACGGGTCCGGAACGCCACGATGAACTCGCCGCGCAGAATCACCATGATCAACACCGGGAAGATGCCGAAGAAATTGCGCGCGAACACCACCTCGCCGATCGGCACCCGCTCGGCGGCGATCTTCAGCGCCACGATCATGACGCTGAACACCAGCGTCGACAGCAGCTTGAGGCCGATGCCGAGCATCGGCCGCGGCAGCGTCAGGTCCGCCCCGGCGGCATGTTCGGATCCACCGGCGGTGGCCTTGCTGTCAGCGCCTGAAAGCGCCATGGATGCGTCCTTGCGGGGCCGACGCTGGGTGGTTGACGCTCCAGAGCGGGGCATCGGACCCCAGGGTCCGCTCTGGTCGGCGGCGCGTCCGCCGGCATCCGGCGCTGCTTCGGCGAGGAGCAGGAGCCGGTCCGCAACGGCACGGCGTGAGTCGTCCGGGACAAGCAGGACCGTCGCGCTCGACTGCCATCAGATATCTCAATCGTTAAGACTTTGCGACCCGCGGGATGCAAGCCCGTTTTAGCGACCGCACTCATGCTCCCCGCGCAGGTCTGGCGGAGAGATTGCATCGCCCCCGCCGCCCGTTGCGCTGAAGACCGGCGCACGCACAATCGCTGCGCCGGCCTGGGTGGCGGCGCCTATACTTTCCGGCAGCGCGAATCAGACGAGGGCGGTACAGTCATGTTTCGGTCGTTCTTCAGGAGCAAGCGATGGTTCTTCTGGGCCTGGGTCGGCTCGGTGCTGATCTTGGCCGTGACCTGGTACAAGGTCCAGCTCGACGTCCAGATCAACGAATGGTTCGGCACCTTCTACGACACCGTGCAGAAGGCGCTCGGCGAGCCGGGTAGCGTCACCTTCGGCCAGTACATGGCCGAGATGATGACCTTCCTGCGCATCGCCGGCATCTACATCTTCATTGCGGTGGTGCTGGACTTCTTCATCAAGCACTTCATCTTCCGCTGGCGCACGGCGATGAACGACTATTACATGGCGCACTGGCAGGCGGTGCGCCACATCGAGGGCGCCTCCCAGCGCGTGCAGGAAGACACCATGCGCTTCGCCCGCATCATGGAAGGGCTCGGCGTGTCCTTCATGCGCTCGGTGATGACCCTGTTCGCCTTCCTGCCGCTGCTGTGGGAACTGTCTACCAAGGTCACCGAACTGCCCTGGATCGGCGCCGTCTCGCACTCGCTGGTCTATGTCGCGATCCTCTCGGCCGCATCCGGCACGGTGCTCCTCGCCCTGGTCGGCTTCAAGCTGCCGGGCCTCGAGTTCGAGAACCAGAAAGTCGAGGCGGCCTACCGAAAGGAACTGGTCTACGGCGAGGACCACGGCGACCGGGCCAGCCCGCCGGCCGTGACGGAGCTGTTCGGCCATGTCCGGCGGAACTATTTCCGCCTGTTCTTCCACTACCTCTATTTCGATGTCGCCAAATGGTCCTACCTGCAGGCGACCGTGCTGGTACCCTATATCGCGCTCGGACCGACCATCGTCAGTGGCGCGGTCACCCTCGGTGTCATGCAGCAGATCGTGCGCGCCTTCAGCCGGGTGGAGAACTCGTTCCAGTATCTCGTCAATGCCTGGACGACGATCGTCGAGCTGATGTCCGTCTACAAGCGTCTGCGCGCCTTCGAGGCCAACATCTGGGATTATGAGAGAAACGGCGGCAAGCCGGTGCCCATGCCGGCGGAGTAGGATGCGGCCCAGAACTCGAAACTGATGTAAAAACGCCGCGCGAAGTGCGCGGCGTTTTCCGTTGGGTGGCCATTGGATAGCCAGAGGCGCTCAGCCCCGCGCCGCCCGGATCGCCTCCCACACGCGCAAAGGCGTCGCCGGCATGTCGATGTGCCCGACCCCGGCCCCGTCGCCGAGCGCCTTCTGCAGCGCGTTCATCACCGAGGCGCAACCGCCGATCGTGCCGGCCTCGCCCGCGCCCTTGATGCCGAGCGCGTTGGTCGTCGACGGCACGTTGCGGGTCTGGAAATTGAAGTCGGGCAGGTCTTCGGCGCGGATCAGCTGGTAGTCGAGCAGCGAAGCGGTCAGCAGCTGGCCCTCCTCGTCGTAGACGGTGCGTTCGCACAGCGCCTGGCTGATCGCCTGCGCCGTGCCGCCGTGCACCTGGCCGGCGAGCAGGATCGGGTTCACGGTGACGCCGAAGTCGTCAACGATGACATAGTTCAGGATCTCGACGTCGCCGGTGTCCGGATCGACTTCCAGTTCGCAGATGTGCGTGCCGTTCGGATAGGTCGCCTCCGCCTGCTTGACCTCCTCGCGGCCGGCCAGTGTCTCGGGCGCAGCCGCGGCGATCTCCGCCAGCGTCACCTGCCGGTCGGTGCCGACCACGCGCACGCTGCCATCGACCAGTTCCAGGTCCTCCGGCCCCGCCTCGAGCCGGTCCGCGGCCAGTTCCTTGATCTTTCTGACCAGACTCTTGGACGCTTCATTGACCGACGGCAGGCCGAGCGGGATCGAGCGCGAGCCGCCCGTGCCGCCGCCCTTGCGCACCCGGTCGGTGTCGCCCTGGATCACTTCGATACGATCGAGATCGAGCCCTAGGTGCTCGGCGATGACCTGGCCGTAGGCCGTGGCGTGGCCCTGCCCGTTGGTCTGGGTGCCGATCAGCAGCGTCACAGTGCCGTCGCCGTTCAGTTCGACGGTCGCCTCCTCGCCGCCCGGAAAGGCGCAGGCCTCGATGTAGCAGCACATGCCGATGCCGCGGTACCGACCCACCGCCGCACTCTGCTTCTGCCGCTCGGCGAAGCCGGCCCAGTCGGCGACCTCCATGGCCTTGTCCATGTGCCCGGCGAAGTCACCGGTGTCGTACATGCGGCCCGTGGCGGTGGTGTAGGGCAGCCTGTCGGAGGCCACGAAGTTGCGCCGGCGGATCTCGGCGGAGCCGAGGCCGGTCTCCAGGCCCGCCTTCTCGATCAGCCGTTCGATCAGATAGGCCGCTTCCGGCCGGCCGGCGCCGCGATAGGCATCAGTCGGCACCGTGTTGGCATAGACGCCCGTCGCCGTGACGGCGAGCGCCGACACGTCGTAGAGCCCGGTCGACATGGACGTGCCGACGAACGGAATGAAGGGCGCGTACTGATGCAGATAGGCCCCCATGGCCGCCAGCACGTCGATCTTCAGGCCGAGGATCCGGCCATCGCTGTCGAGCGCCAGTTCCGCCGTCGTGACGTTGTCGCGGCCGTGAGCGTCGGTGACGAAATGCTCCATGCGCTCGCCGGTCCACTTCACCGGCTTGCCCAGCCGCTGCGCGGCGACGAGGCACAGCGGATACTCGCGATAGACGAAGATCTTGGTGCCGAACCCGCCTCCGACGTCAGGCGTGATGACCCGCAGCCGCGCCGGATCGATGTCGAGAATGTCCTTGGCAATCACGTCGCGCGCGCCGTGACCGCCCTGGGTGCCTGCGGTCAGCGTATAGCGGCCGCTGTCCTCGTCGTACTCTCCGACGCAGGCCCGCACCTCCATGTAGTTGGAGACGAGGCGGTTGTTGACGACTCGGATCGACGTCACATGCGCCGCCTTGGCGAAGGCTGCCTCGGTCTTCGCTGCATCTCCGTGGCCGAGCACGAAGGCCTTGTTGGTGCCGAATTCCGGCCAGATCAGGGTTGCGCCGGGCTCCAGCGCTTTCTCGATGTCAACGACGACCGGAAGCGGCTCGTAGTCCACCTCGATCAGTTCGGCCGCCGACTTGGCGGTGTTGACGTCCTTGGCAACGATGAAAGCGATGGCATCGCCG
This sequence comes from Polymorphum gilvum SL003B-26A1, assembly GCF_000192745.1. Classification (NCBI taxonomy): domain Bacteria; kingdom Pseudomonadati; phylum Pseudomonadota; class Alphaproteobacteria; order Rhodobacterales; family Paracoccaceae; genus Polymorphum; species Polymorphum gilvum. The sequence goes on along the minus strand of NC_015259.1, from coordinate 1,577,330 downwards.
ACATGGCGCACGGTGTCGCCGCACAGCACTGGCCGCGGCGGCACCTTGTGCGGTGTGCCGTCGATCTGCGGCATCACCGCCTTGGTCGGCATCGGCTTGAGATCGTCGATGTCCTCGGCAGTGAGCACCAGCGCAACGCCGGGGTGGTCCCGCGCCGCCTCGACATTCGACAGCGAGATGCGCGCATGAGCCATCGACGAGCGCAGCACATAGGCGTGCAGGCAGCCCTCCGGCGTGTAGTCGTCGGTGTAGCGGCCATGGCCGGTCACGAGTGCCGCGTCTTCCTTACGTCGGATCGGCGCGCCGATGCCGAACTTGCTAGGAGCCATCTGGTTCATCTGGAAACGACCTTGTTTTTTGACGGGAAACCGGCCGAGGAAGGATGCTCCGGATCGAAGCAGGCCAGTCGTTGGCCCCGACAATAACGGCTCGATCCGCCCCCGGCCAGACCCCTCGTTCCTCCGGTCGCAAGTCCGAGTCCACGCACGGCCTCCGCCTCACGCCTATTCGGGCCGCGCCTCGCGCGCGTCTGAAACCAGAAAGCCGTTCAGCACCAGGTCGACATGCGCCTCCAGGAAGCGCTCCAGGGCGATCGGCGCATGCACGTCGAAGGTCAGCTTCCAGATCGCCGCGAGGAGGCCCGGACCGAGAATCACGAAGGGCAAGTCGGCCGCCGCGCCGGCGCGCACCTCGCCGCGCGCGATGCCGCGCTCGACGATCCGGGTCAGGATGGCGATACCCTTGGAGATCGTCTCGCGATAGTAGAAGCCGGTGATGTCGGGAAAGCGGTTGCCTTCGGCGATCATGATGCGGATCAGGACCTTGGCGTCGGTATCGACGATCCGGGCGTAGAAATCGGCGATCACGGCACGCAGCAGCTCGCGCGTCGGCCCGGCAAAGCCGGCGGCGAGGTCCTCGATCCGGTCAAGCGTCGGCGTGATGCGCGAGCGCACGACCGCCTCGAACAACGCCTCCTTGCTGGCGAAGTAGCGGTAGATCGTGCCCTTGGCGATACCCGCCCGCCGAGCGACGTCATCGAGCCGGGTGGCCGCATAGCCGTTCTCGGCAAATTCCCGGAACGCCGCCTCGATGATCTCGCCCGGACGGGCGTCGCGGCGCCTGCGGCGCGGCTTTTGCGTTCGATCTGTCATGGTCCCTTGCACGGTCCGGACGTCCGGAGTATTAATGACCAACGGGTCATTAACTGTCCATCCATTTCGGCCCTGGGCCGGCAGGCGGATCGCTCCATGACGTCACCTGTAGACGACCTTCCGAGGGAACCGGGCCGGACGTCCGCCTCCGGCACTGCGACCGATCTGCCGCTCGTGGTAGTCGATCGCTCGGCACCCCGTATGCGACGCAGGTCCGGCCTGGCGACCACGTTGCGCAAGATCCGTTACGTTCCCGCGCTGATGGCCCTGATGGCGACCGGAGGCCTCATCGGCATGTATTTCCAGCCGCCGGGCCTCAAGTTCCTGATGCGCACCCTCGACCTGCAGCCGGGTGGCGGCACCACCGAACCGATCGCGGTGCCCGCCGCGCCGAACCCTCCCACCCCTGCGGCGGAAGCAGCAGCGAGGTCCGCGGCCGTGCTCGGCCTCGGCCGCCTGGTGCCTGCCGGCAAGGTGATCACCCTGGCCCTGCCTTCCGCGGCCGGGGACGCCAAGATCGTCCGCCTCGACGTGGCGGAAGGCCAGCGCGTGGCGCAAGGACAGATCCTCGCCGTGTTGGACACGGAACCGCGCCTGCGCAATGCGATCGACCTCGCCGCGGCCACCGTCGCCGTGCGCGAGGCCGATCTGAACCATGCCCGCGAAACCGTCCGCGCCAGCCTTGATCAGGCGCGCGCCGCCGTTGCCCGCCAGGAAGCGGCCGCGCTCACCGCACGCCAGGAACTGGAGCGCACGAAGACGCTGCGCGCGCGCAACATCGTCTCCGAGGCCGTTCTGGAACGGGCGCAGGGCGCCGCAGACCAGGCCGAGCGCAACGTCGAGGAGGCGCGCGCGGCCCTGTCGCGATACCTCTCCGAAGCCCCGGACAGCCAGAGCGACGTGGTCGTCGCCCTGCGCAACCTCGCCTCCGCCGAGGCGCAACTCAGGGCGGCCGAGCAGGACCTTGAGGAGGCCTATGTCCGCGCGCCGATCGCCGGCACGGTCCTGGAGATCCATGCCCGCCCGGGCGAGAAACCCGGCGCGGCGGGCGTGCTCGACATCGCTGACACCGATGACATGACCGTCGAAGTCGAGATCTACCAGGCCCAGATCGCCCGGGTCGCCGTCGGCGCGCCGGTCGAAATCACCGGCGACGCCCTGCCCGCGCCGCTGTCGGGCACCGTGTCGCGGATCGGGCTGATGGTGAAGCGCCAATCGATCATCGACAAGGACCCCGCAGCCAACACCGATGCCCGCGTCTTCGAGGTCCAGGTACGTCTCGACAGGCCCTCGTCGGCGATCGCCTCGCGTTTCGTCGACCTCCAGGTCCGTGCCCGCATCGAGGCCGGACCGCGCTCGTGAGGCTGCGCCGATGAGACCGATCCCGTGACCACGCTCCTCACGCTCCTGCTCGGGCGCCTGCCGATCGGCTGGCTGCAGCTGGTCCACAGCCCGCCGCGGCTCGCCGCCGCGGTTGCCGGCGTCGCCTTCGCCAACATCCTGGTGTTGATGCAGATCGGCTTCCTGACCGCGCTTCTGCACACCATCGTCCTGCCCTACCGGATGATGTCGGCGGACATCCTGCTCTCGGCCTCCGACGCCAACACCCTGTCGGACGGCAGCAACCTGCCGCGCCAGCGCATGTTCCAGGCCCTTGCCGTTCCCGGCGTCGCCGGCGCGCGCGAATGGTATGTCGCCAAGCTCGACTGGGAAGCCGAGCCAGGCAAGAAGGTGACCCTGCACGTTTACGGCTTCGATCCGACCAGCCGCCCTCTCGTCCTGGCCGATGGCGACCGGCTTATGGAACTGCTGGAAGTTCCAGACACCGCGGTCATCGACACCAGGACCAGGACCATCGACACCGGTATCTTCGCCGGCGCCGCCCCTTCGTCGCCGTTCCAGATGGAAGCGCGCGGTCGCACCCTGTCCGTCGTCGGCACCTTCGCGCTCGGCGGCGGTTTCGACGCGGACGGTTACATGATCGTCTCCGACCAGACCTTCCTGCGCCTGTTCCCTGATCGGATCGCCGGCGCGCCGAACCACATTCTGCTCGACGTCGAGCCCGGAGCGGACGTCGCCGCCGTCGTCTCGGCCCTGCGCACCCGGCTGCCGGCCAGCGACACCCGCGTCAACGCGCTCGCCGAGGCCGCGGCGAAGGACCAGTCCTACCAGACCACCAAGCGACCGATCGGCATCGTCTTCGGCTTCGGCCTCGTCATCGGCATCCTGGTCGGCATCATCATCGTCTATCAGGTGCTGTCGACCGACGTCGCCGATCATCTGTCGGAATATGCGACGCTGAAGGCGATCGGATATCGCCAGCGTTTCTTTCTCGGCATCGTCTTCGAGGAGGCGATCCTGCTTGCCCTGCTCGGCTTCGTGCCCGGCCTGCTGATCTCCATCGGCCTCTACCACGCCGTCACCCTGAAGACCGGCCTGCCGCTTGAGATGGACGCGCCCCGCGCCGCCGCCGTCCTCCTCGGCACCATTGCCATGTGCGCCCTGTCCGGCGCCGTCGCCACCCGGCGCCTGACCGGCGCCGATCCGGCCGAACTGTTCTAGGGAGACCCGCGATGGATGCCCCGATCGCGGTCCGCGGCCTCAATCACTGGTTTGGCAGCGGCGAGGCGCGCAAGCAGGCGCTCTTCGACATCGATCTGACGATAGACCCGGGCGAACTGGTCGTGCTGCTGGGCGCGTCCGGCTCCGGCAAGACCACGCTGCTGACCCTCGTCGGCTGCCTGCGGGAGGTGCAGGACGGCAGCGTCCTGCTGTTCGGCAACGAGCTGCGCGGCGCCCCGGAAGACCTGCTGGTCGAAAGCCGCCGCCGGCTCGGCTTCATCTTCCAGGCCCACAACCTGCACGAAAGCCTGACCGCGCTGCAGAACGTGCGCATGGGCCTGGAGGTGCATGGCCGCGCTGCCATGGCGCATTGGCGTCAGGCTGCCGCCCACATGCTCGGCCTCGTCGGGCTCGGCGACCGCATGCACTACCTGCCCGCCAACCTGTCCGGCGGCCAGAAGCAGCGCGTGGCTGTCGCCCGCGCTCTGGTCGGCAATCCGCAGGTCGTCTTCGCCGACGAGCCGACCGCTGCCCTGGACAAGGACAGCGGCCTGCAGGTGGTCCGCTTGCTCAAGCGGTTGGGCGCGGAGCGCGGCACCACGACCCTGATGGTGACCCACGACAACCGCATCCTCGATCTCGCCGACCGCATCGTCACCATGGAAGATGGCCGGATCGTCCGCGACGAACGCTGCCGGGCAGGCCCTATTCCGCCTGCCGGATCTCCAGCCTGATCGCCGCGTACCAGTCGGCGACGGCGCGGATCTCCTCGTCGCTCAGCTCCGCCGCGATCGGCGACATGATCTCGTGCGTGCGCTTGCCGAGGCGAAACGCTTTCAACTGCGTGTCGATGTAGATCGCGGTCTCCCCGGCGAGGTTAGGCGCGTCCTCGGCCTGCGACAGGCCGGTGACGCCGTGGCAGGCGACGCATTGCGCCGGCGCGTCGTCCTCGCTCGCCCCCCCCGGCAACGTCGCCGAGGCCTCGTGCGAGGCATACCAGGCAGCGAGATCGGCGATGGACTGGTCGTCGAGCGCCTTGGCGACCACGCTCATCATCTCGTGCACGCGCGTGCCGTTGCGGAACGCGGTCAGCTGGTGAACGATATAGGACGCCGGCTCGCCGCCGATGTGCGGCGCGATCGGGATCCGGGCGAAGCCGTCGAGGCCGTGGCAGGTCCGGCACTGACCGGCCTTCTGGCGCCCGGCGACAGGGTCGCCGGCGGACGCTTCTGTCGCGCCGTTGGCGAGGACGGCCTGGGCGAGGAAAACCCCGCCCAGGCCCAGGACTGCGGCACGCAGCATCAGTTGCCCTCGTACCAGATGCGATACAGTGCGCCCGCCAGGTCGTCGGAGACCAGGATGGAGCCGTCGCGCAGCTGGGCGACGTCGACCGGCCGGCCGAGATACTCGCCGTTCTCGTCGATCCAGCCCTCCGCGAAGGGCTCGGACCTGGCGTTGCCCTCGTCGTCGATGAAGGTCACCATGACCCGCGCGCCGACCGGCGTGGTGCGGTTCCACGAACCGTGCTGCGCCGAGAAGATGGCGTTCTTGTACTTCGCCGGGAACATGCTGCCGGTGTAGAAGGTCATGCCGAGGTCGGCCGCGTGGGCGACCATTTCCACCGCCGGCATCACCACGTCGACCGGCACCTCCTGGCCGGCATATTCGTTGGTCCGCACGCTGCCGCCGCCGTACCAAGGCGCACCGAAATGCTGGCCCGGAGCGGTCTGGCGGTTGATCTCGCCCGGCGGGATGTCGTCGCCCATGCCGTCGACCTGGTTGTCGGTGAACCACAGCTCGCCGGTCACCGGATGGAAGTCGTGCCCGACCGAGTTGCGGATACCATAGGTATAGACCTCGCGCCCCGTGCCGTCGGTGTTGATGCGGATCATGCCGCCGATGCCCCACTGGTTGTAGAGATCGAGTTTCTCCGGCGGCGCGACGTTGAACGGCTGGCCGAGCGAGATGTAGAGCTTGCCGTCCGGTCCGAGCTTGCACACGCGGGCGGTGTGGTTGTAGCTCTCTTCAGACGGCGGGATCAGCTCGCCCTGCTTGACGACGTTGAAGGCCGCCACGTCCGGGCTCTCGTAGAAGAATTCGGCCGCCGGATAGACCAGCACCCGGTTCTGCTCGGCGATGTAGAGGAAGCCGTCCTTGGAGAAGCACGGTCCGTTCGGGATCGCGAATTTCAGCGATGGCGCGAAATCCTTCACCTCGTCTGCGACGCGGTCCTTGTTGCGGTCCGTCACCGACCAGACCTTGTCCTTGCGGGTGCCTACGAAGGTCACGATGCCCTGCGGCCCGACCGCCATGTGGCGCGCGTCCGGCACGACGGCATAGAGCGCGATCTTGAAGCCCTCCGGCATCTTGATGCGCTCGAGGTTCTTCTTGATGCCGTCGGCGTAGTCGCCGGTCTGCGGGACGTAGGTGAATTCCGTGACGCCGGTCGACTGGAAGCTCGACAGCTTCTCCAGGTTGTCCGGCACCGGAGCCTGCGCCTGGGCATGCGCCAGGACGGTTCCTGCCAGAAAGGCCGCACTGGCCAGCAGATAGTTCCTCATTCCTTCCTCCCGATACACGTTGACGTGCTTTTGGGGCGGCCTCCGAAGAGACCACCCCGGTTTCAAGCAAACGCAATGCAGCCGGCTGCTAGAGATTGCCTTTGCCCATTTCTCCCGCGATGTGATCGGCCTGCCGGATGGCGAGGGCGACGATCGTCAGCGTGGGATTCTCCGCGGCGCCGGTGGTGAACTGGCTGCCGTCCGATACGAACAGGTTCGGTATGTCGTGGCTCTGCCCCCATTTGTTGACGACGCCGTCGCGCGGCTTTTCCGACATGCGGTTGGTGCCGAGGTTGTGGGTCGAGGGATAGGGCGGCGTCGGGAAGGTTCGCGTCGCGCCGACCGCCTCGTAGATCGCCTGGCCCTGCCGGTAGGCGTGGGTCCGCATGGCGACGTCGTTGGGGTGATCGTCGAAATGCACGTTCGGCGCCGGCAGGCCGTAGGCGTCCTTGACGTCGTGGTTGAGCGTGACCCGGTTGGTCTCCTGCGGCATGTCCTCGCCGACGATCCACATCCCTGCCATGTTCTCGTAGCGGTCGAGCGCCGAGGTGAACTCGCGCCCCCAGGCGCCCGGATCAAGGAACGCCGCCATGAACGGCAGCCCGAGCGCCAGCGTCTCCAGCTCGTAGCCGCCGACGAAGCCGCGCGACGGGTCGTGCCGCGCCTCGTCCTGGATGATGCCGGCCATGGTCGTGCCGCGCCACATGCGCACCGGCTTGTCGAACACCGCATAGACCGAGCCGGTCATGTGGCGCATGTAGTTGCGCCCGACCTGGCCGGAGGAATTGGCCAGTCCGTCCGGGAACATCGACGACGCCGAGTTGAGCAGCAGGCGCGGGCTCTCGATCGAGTTGCCGGCCACGCACACCAGCCGGGCCTTCTGCCTGTGCTGGGCGCCATCCTTGTCCGCATAGACGACGCCGGTAACCTTGCCGGCGGCGTCGTGCTCGATCCTGAGCACGTGGCAGCGGTCGCGCACCTCGAGGTTTCCGGTCGCCTCGCCGCGCGGGATGTCGGTATAGGCGGCCGACCACTTGGCGCCCCACTTGCAGCCCTGGAAGCAGAAGCCGGTCTGCTGGCAGGCCATGCGCTCGTCGTAGTCGACGCTGTTGATCGCCATCCGGCCGGTATGGACCTCCTTGTAGCCGAGCGCCCTCGCGCCGGCCTCGAAAACCTTGAAGTTGTTGTTGCCGGGCAGGCCGGCGCGGTCGCCGGTTCTGGTCACGCCGAGTTTCGCCTCGGCCTTCTCGTACCAGGGCTCCATCTCGGCAAGATCGAGGGGCCAGTCGAGCAGGTTGGCGCCGGCAACCTCGCCGTATGTCGTCCTCGTCTTGAACTCATGGGCCTGGAAGCGCAGCGAGGCACCCGCCCAGTGGATCGTGGTGCCGCCGACCGCCTTGACGATCCAGGCTGGCAGGCCGGAAAAGTCCTTGGCCACCCGCCAGTCGCCCGAGGTGGTGCGCGGATCGAGCCAGGCGAGCTGGCCGAAGCTGTCCCATTCGTCGTTGATGTAGTCATCCGGCAGGTAGCGCCCGCCCGCCTCCAGCGCGACCACCTTGACGCCCTTCTGCGCCAGTTCGTTCGACAGCACCCCGCCGCCGGCGCCGGTGCCGATCACCACGACGACGCTGTCGTCGCTCAGGTCGAATTTCGCAACCATCGCCCGCGCTCCCTCAGATCCACTTGATGTCGTCGAAGCCGCGGGTGATGTAGCCACCCTTGGAGTAGCTCTCGCCTTCGTAGCCGAACAGTGGCCAGACGTCCTTCTGATTGTAGAGCCCGGTCACCAGCCCGCCGCGCACTGTCTGGAAGAACGGGCTCCGTTCCAGCGCACGCAGCAACTCGACACGCTCGCGCTCCCAGCCGATGGCGAGATAGCCGCCGTGGCCCAGCCCTTCGGCGACCGCGTCCAGCGCCGCGACCCCGGCCTCGACCATCGCGGCCTGGTCGGCGTTGTCGTAGCCCTTGACCGCTGCGGCGTAGTAGCTGTCGGCGACGTGATCGTGCGGATAGATGTCGCGCGCCATCTGGATCAGCGTCGCCATCGTCGCCGGCCTCACGTGGCTCACCTCCATTGCCCAGGCCGCCGTCCTGCCGGCGACGAAGCCGGGGCCGACGACGAAAGCCGCACCCAGCACGGCGCTGCGTGCCAACAGCTCGCGTCGCGTCATCCTGTGACGCTCCAGGGTCACGGTCATGTTTTCCTCCCTCCCGTGATGCGCGCGTGACGGTCAGCGATACCGGCCGTGGCGCTGCAGCAGTTCGATCTGGTAGCCGTCGGGGTCCTGGACGAAGAAGAACCGCGCCATCAGGACACCGTCGCGCTTGAATTCGACGATCTTACGGGGGGAGTAGCCGGCCGCATCGAAGCGGGCGTGTTCGGCGTCGAGGTCGTCGACGCAGAACGCCATGTGGCCGTAGCCGTCGCCGGGCACATAGGGCTCGGTCCGGCCCTTGTTCACGGTCAGCTCAACCTCGAAATCGGCCTCGCCATTGCGCAGGTAGATCAGCGTAAAGTCGTCAAAGTCGAACCGGTCGGCAACCTCGAGTCCGAACGCATTTCGATAGAAGTTTACTGAGCGATCTTCATCGATCACGCGAATCATCGCGTGTATAAACTTGGCCACGTCTTCTCTCCCAAATGACCGTCTTCGCGATCATTGGGGAAGATTGGCATCTTCTGAAGCGTGCGTGGTAGTATTACACTACTACAACGCGTTTTTATTCCGCTGCCAGCGCAAGCGGTCGCAAGGCGGTTTGGCGTGTGCGGATCAGGCAGGCGCATCTAAGCAGCGACGTGAAGTTCGGCGCCTCGCCCCGCAGTTCCAGCACCTCGCTGTGCAGGCGGGACACGAAGGCGGGCGTGGACAGGCCCTCGCTGGCGGCGATCTCGTCGAGAATGTCCCAGAACGAGCGCTCCAGCCGGATGCTCGTGCTCTGGCCGTTCAGCCGCAGCCGACGCGTCTCGGGCTCGTAGTCCGCGGGATCCTGCCCGGCAAAAATCTGACACATGATCAGTCCTCCCCGGTTTTTATTGTTCTTGTCCCTTCAGCTTTGTGCGCGTCGGGCGAAAACTCAAGAGACTTTGAGCGGGACTTTTGTCGCGATCCGTCTTGCGGTGCCGTCATCGGCAAAATCTGCAAGATAAATCTTGTACATTTTAGAGCAGGCGAAAAAGCAGTTATTCCGAAATCGCAAAGGAAGCCCCTCGTTCGCAGCGCGCGCGGACGGTGGCTCGGCCGCGCCGCCGGACCGGGGAGATCATCCGGTATCGCTGATATGAACTATATCGGAAACTACATTCAAAGTTTTGAAAGCAATTCCGTCACAAATCAGGGGTAAAATTGACGTAACGTCAGCAACAAAAGGTGGCAGAAGCGTAATTCTTCGTTAAAATATTTCAACGAGCCTGCGCTTGCAACTTTCGTCTAGTAGGCGGGCATGCAGCAAGTCTGACGAGTCCTCCCTCCCGGGATCCTCCCATCCCACCGACTCGCCCTGCCCAACCGCCCGTCTCCCTTGCCCCGTCGTCTCAAGCGAGAGGCCGCGCCATGCTGAAACGCATCTCGATTTCGACCAAGATTTTTGGCGGATTCGGACTTGTCCTGATCCTGCTGCTGGCCATCAGTGCCACTGGCGCCTTCAACCTGCAGACCGGCAACAGCGACTTCCAACGCTACCGCCATGTAGCAAATCAAACCACCCTGGCGGCAGAAGCACAGACCCGGATGCTGGAAACCCGCCGCGCCGTGCTGAGTTTCATGAACGAGCCGACACGCGAGAGTGTCGCCGACCTCTCCCGCGCCGGCCAGGAGACCCTCGCCCTGCTCGAGCGCCTGGCCTCCACGGTCAACGATGCTGACAAGCAAGCGCTCATTTCTGAGGCGCAGGCGGGTATGCGCAGCTATCTGGCCGGCTTCAACGAGATGACCCGGATCGAGCAGGCGGCCAGGGCGGTCAGCGTCGAGACGCTCGCGCCGGTCGGGCCTGAGATCGAGGAACGTCTGACCCGCGTCATGGACATGTCGAACCAGGCTCAGGAAGCGACTGACACGTTCCACGGCGCCAATGCGCTGCGCAGCGTCCTGTTGATGCGTGTCGCCGTCGCCCGCTTCGCGCAATCCAAGGACGAAGGCTCCTTCGTTGAGGCCATGGACCATTCGGCCAATGTCCGCGAAAAGCTGAAGATCCTCCAGGCTGTCATCTTCGATGCCGACAGGGCCGACCTCGTCAACGAGACCGCCGCCCTGCACGAAACGTATGAGAAGGCGTTCGAGGACCTTCATGCGCTCGCCCAGCGCGAGCACGCCATTTTCGGTGACATCCTCGGCAGGCATGGTCCCAGGATCGGCGAGCTGCTGGAAGATCTCAAGGGGGCCGCGCGCGACGAGCAGGACGCCCTCGGACCGCAGATAGGCGTCTCGATGCAATGGGCCGTGACCCTGATGATCGCCGTCGCCGCCGCCGCGCTCGCCGTCGGCCTCCTTGCCGCCTGGCTGATCGGCACCGGCATCTCGCGTCCGATCCAGGCGATCACGATGGCCATGAAGCGCCTTGCCGACGGCGACAAGTCCGTCGCCATCCCCGGCCAGGATCATCGCGACGAGATCGGCGCCATGGCCGCCGCGGTCGGCGTGTTCAGGGACAACATGATCAAGGCCGACGAGATGGCCGCCCGCGAGGCGGAGGAAACCCGCCTGCGCGCGGAGCGTGCCCGGCGCATCGAGGACCTGACCAAGGACTTCGATCTCGGCGTCTCCGAACTGCTCGGCGCCGTCGCCGGGGCTGCCACGGAGATGGAGAGCACCGCCACCTCCATGTCCGGCATCGCCAACAACACCAACAGCCGCGCGACTTCGGTGGCGAGCGCGGCCGAACAGGCCTCGGCCAACGTCCAGACCGTCGCCACGGCGACCGAGGAACTGTCCAGCTCGATCCAGGAGATCGCCCGCCAGGTCGCCCAGTCGTCTGAGATCGCCGGCCGCGCCGTCGAACAGGCCAGCAAGACCGACGGTCAGGTCCAGGGCCTCGCCCTCGCCGCCCAGAAGATCGGCGAGGTCGTCAGCCTGATCTCCGCCATCGCCGAGCAGACCAACCTGCTGGCGCTCAACGCCACCATCGAGGCGGCACGCGCCGGCGACGCCGGCAAGGGCTTCGCGGTCGTCGCCGCCGAGGTCAAGGAACTGGCCAACCAGACCGCCAAGGCGACCGACGAGATCGGCCAGCAGATCGGCGCGATCCAGTCTGAGACCCACGAGGCGGTCGCCGCGATCCAGTCGATCGGCGCCACCATCGCCGAGATCAACGAGATCGCTTCCAGCATCGCCTCGGCGGTCGAGGAGCAGAGCGCGGCCACCGGCGAGATCGCCCGCAACGTCGAGCAGGCCGCCAGCGGCACCCAGGAGGTCACCACCAACATCCTGGAGGTCACTCGCGCGGCCAGCGAGACCGGCACTGCGGCGACCCAGGTGACGGCGGTGGCCGGCGAGCTTAGCGACAAGTCGGAGCAGCTCAAGGCCCAGGTCGAGCGCTTCCTGATGGACGTGCGCGCCGCCTGACGCACCGGACGCGCCGGATACAAGAACCCTGGAGGCGGGCCGCCCGTGCGGCCTGCCTCTCAGACTGCTGACACCCCTCCAAGCGCGTCCTCCCGCACGCAGCGAAGCGCAGATACGGGATCGGTGAGCCGGGGGCCTCTCGGTCTCCGTCATTGACATCATCGACACCTTGGCTCTCCGGTTCCGGCTCGCAGCTTACGTTTGGCCGCAATGACGCCGGAGAGGCTGCGGGTTTGTCATCAAGCTGGGAGGCGGGCCGCCGGTGTGGCCACCTCTTTTCCTGTCCGGTTCGGGGGCTGGCCAAGGCCGGCCGGGCCGACTAGACTTCGCAGCCACCAGCCCCTCCCGCCTCGAGCCGCCGCCAGTCGCGCCGGCTCCGCACCCGGCAGCAAGGACACGCCCCGATGGACAAGGCGCAAGACCCGGCGCCGGACGGCGCTCCCGCTCCGGTCGACCCGCCGGCTCCGGCCGGAGCCGAAGGCGTCCCGCCTCGCGGCGGGTTCTGGCGCGACCTGCCGCCCAACACCGTCGGCGCGCTGTGGATCCTCGCCGCCGCCTTCCTGTTCACGGTGATGGCGGCGCTGATCAAGCTCGCCGGCGAGCGCCTGTCCGTGTTCCAGATCCTGCTGGTGCGCCAGAGCGTGATGATCCTCGTCGTCGCGCCGGTGATCCTGCGCGGCCTGCCCGGCTCGCTCTACACGAAGCGCCCGTCGCTCCAGGCGCTGCGGGTGATCTGTGCCGCCACCGCGATGATCTGCGGCTTCACCGCGGTCATCCACATGCCGCTCGCCGACGCCACCGCGATCAGTTTTTCCAAGACCTTCTTCATCACCGTCTTCGCCATCCTGTTCCTCGGCGAGACTGTCGGCCGGCATCGCTGGGCCGCCACGATCGTCGGTTTCCTCGGCGTGCTGCTGATGCTGCGCCCGCAGGGCGACGGCTTCGTCGACATCTATGCCGTGCTCGCCCTGGTCGGCGCCGCCGGCGCCGGCATGGTCATGATCATCCTGCGCATCCTGACGCGCACCGACCAGCCCTCGACAATCCTGACCTACCAGGCGCTGTTCGTCGGCCTGATCGCGCTCGGACCCGCCCTCTATCTCTGGATCCCGCCGACGCCGCAGGAATGGGCTCTGCTCATCGTCACTGGGCTGGTGTCCTGGGCCGGGCAGATGTGCAACATCCGCGCCTTCCGGGCCGGCGAGGCGACCGCGATCGCCTCCCTCGACTACACCCGCCTGCTCTATGCCACCGCCATCGGCATCGTGGTGTTCGGCGACTGGCCGGCGTCGGTGACGCTGGCCGGTGCGGCACTCATTATCGCCGCCTCGCTCTACACGGTGCGCCGCGAGGCGCTGCGCGGGCGCGCGCTCGCCCGCGCGCCGGAAGGCCGCGGCTACAACACCTGACCAGCTCCTTCGGCAGCTGCCGCGCGGCCCGGGCTGCGGATCAGACCGCCGGCGCCGCGGCGCGCCTGGCCGCCTCCTCCTCGATCAGTTCCTTCTTGGACAGCTTGCCCACCATGGTCTTGGGCAGGGCATCACGGAACTCGATCTCGCGCGGCATCTCGATCGCCGACAGGTGGTCCTTGAGAAACTCCTTCAGCTCCTCCGCGGTCAGCACCGCGCCGGCGCGCAGCTTGACGAACGCCTTCGGCGCCTGGCCGCGATAGGTGTCCGGTATGGCGATGACGATCGCTTCTTCGACCGCGTCGTGCTGGTACAGCGCCTCCTCGATCATGCGCGGATAGACGTTGTAGCCCGAACACAGGATCAGGTCCTTGATGCGGTCGACCAGATAGATGAAGCCGTCGGCGTCCTGGTAGCCGACGTCGCCGGTGTGCAGCCAGCCGTCCTTGATGGTCTGGGCCGTCTCGTCGGGCCGCTTCCAGTAACCGAGCATGACCTGCGGCCCGCGCACGCACAACTCGCCCTTCTCGCCCAGGACGACCGCCGTGTGCCGGTCCTCCAGGCTGCGGAATTCCGCCCGCGTGCCCGGCGCCAGCCGGCCGATCGAGCCGGCCCGACGCGTGTCGTCGAACGGGTTCACCGCCACCACCGGCGAGGACTCGGTCAGCCCGTAGCCCTCGACCAGCATGCAGCCGGTCAGCGCCTCGAACGTCTCCTTCACCTCGACCGGCAGCGGCGCGCCGCCGGAGATGCACAGCTTGATGCTCGTCAGGTCGTATTTCGGCGTCATCGGCGAGTTGTTGATCGCCGTGTAGATCGTCGGCACGCCCGGGAACAGGGTCGGCTTCGTCCGCCTGATCGTGTCGAGCAGCATCTTCAGCTCGAAGCGCGGCATCAGCACCATTTCCGCGCCCAGGATGACGGCGAGGTTCTGCGCCACCGTCATCGCGAAGACGTGGAAGAACGGCAGCACGCACAGCATCCGCTCCTCGCCGGGCCTGGCCGAGTGGAAGATGTCGCGCATCTGCTCGATGTTGGCCGACAGGTTGCGATGCGTCAGCATCGCTCCCTTCGGCACGCCGGTCGTGCCGCCGGTATACTGCAGCACCGCGACGTCGGTGTCCGGATCGATCGTCACCGCCTTCGGCGCGCCGCCCCTGGCGACGAGGCCGGCGAAGCGCACATGCGCCGCGTCCTCAGCCACCTTCGCCCGCTCCTTGCCCTTGAACAGGGTGAACAGCGCCTTCTTCGGCTGCGGCAGGATGTCGGCCATCGGGCAGACGATGATGCGGTCGAACACGCCTTCGCGGCGCACCGCCTCGACCTTGTCGTAGATCACCTTCAGATCCAGCGTGACCATGATCCGCACCTCGGCGTCGCGCGCCTGGAAGGCGATCTCGCGCTCGACGTAGAGCGGATTGAAGTTCACCACCGTGCCGCCGATTTTGAGCACGGCGAAATAGAAGATCGTGTAATAAGGCGTGTTCGGCAGGCACAGGCCGACCTTGGTGCCCTTGCCGATGCCGAGGCCCTGAAGCCCGGCGGCGGTCCGGTTCACCAGCTCGCCGATCTCGCGATAGGTCCAGGCCTTGCCCAGGAAGTCGACCGCGGGCCGGCCGGGAAAAGACCGGACAGCGTCCTCCAGATATTCATGGGTGGCGCGGGCCGTGAAGGCGGCGCACCATTCCTCCGCTGTCGTCATGGCGGTCTCCAATCAAGACGTTTCCCCGCCATCCGACCCGACAGTCCGCCTCGACGCCGGCAAACCGCCGGCCGCCCGCACGATGTGCGCCTCTCCCCGTCGAACCGCCTGTCGTCAGGCGTCGTCCCTTGTCCCGGGACGATCGGTCCAGCTTTGCGCCGCCCTTCCGTTTGCGTCAACCGGCAACGTAGCGGCACCCCGCCAAAAACACGGGGCGCAAGTCCCGTCGGCCTGCGGACCTGCGCCTAGGTCCTCGCAACGGCTACGCATCGACGAGCGTGAAGCGGTCGACGTCGAACAGGCCGAGGTCGGTGATCTTGAGATGCGGGATGACAGGCAGCGGCAGGAACGCCACCTGCAGGAACGGCTCCGGCAGCACGCAGCCGATCGTCTTCGCCGCCGCGCGCAGCCGCTCCAGCGCCGCATGCACGGTCTCGAACGGCTCCAGACTCATCAGCCCGGCCAGCGGCAGCGCCAACTCGGCCAGCACCTCGCTGCCGTCGGCGACCGCGAAGCCGCCCTTCAGCGCGATCACCCGGTTGACCGCCGTCGCCATGGCCTCGTCGCTGGCGCCGACGACGCAGATGTTGTGGCTGTCGTGGCCGACCGACGAGGCGATGGCGCCGCGCGTCAGTCCGAAGCCGTGCACGAAGCCGCGGCCGATGTTGCCCGTGCCCCGGTGCCGTTCGACCACGGCGACCTTGAGCGCGTCCTGCTCGATGTCCGCCTGCGCCAACCCGTCGCGATGCGGCAGGCTCATGGTCAGGTGCTCGGTGATGATCCGCCCCGGCACGACGCCGATCACCGGCGTCTGCCGGTCGGAAGCGGGCATCACGAAGGCCGCCGCCGTGACCTTGGCCGCGTGCACGCTGTCCAGCCCGACCGGCGCGACCGGCCGACGTGCCGCGAAGGCCTCCGCATCCGCCGGCCGGCCGGCAGCGATCACCGTGGCGACGAGGCAGTCCTCCAGGTCGTCGAGCAGGGCGATGTCGGCGC